>JBFHVQ010000056.1:0-21921 GCA_041589455.1 Gammaproteobacteria bacterium
GAATAGCTGGTGGCGACGGTCTGGCTATTCACTGCCGCAGCACGGCTCATTAATTGTGAAAAGGGCTCTGCAAGCACCTCTTCCATCATCGAGGTCAGGCGAAAATGATCCTGCAGCATTTCACCATGTACGCGGCTGGTGTGAGACGCCGAATAAAAAGCGTCAATCATCGGTACCAGCGCCACGGACAGTAATAAGGTGGCAAGAATGACTTCAAACAACGACATGCCCTTTTGACGAAAATGTGAAAAGCGGCTCATTACACACTCACCCGAACTGGTCCTTAACTGGACACCCATTAACTGGATATTTGCCAGCTCGGTTCTTCATTGAATATCCACCCGACCGGTTAAGGGCGCGACACTAATAGTACGCGTCTCTCCTCGGTACTCCAGTTGAATGGTCGCGGTTTCCAGCATACGGGTGGTGCCGGAGTCATTGTATTTCGGGGTGCCTGTCACCCCCACAAAGCCAACAAAATTCTGCGGTAATGCAACCAACTGATACTTGATATACACACTGCTCAGGCGCGCAGGATAGGCATCGGACTGCAGGTTAAAATCATAGAGTTTTTTATCCAGCGGATGGCGAATATCATAGGTGGGAACCGGCGAACCGCCAGAGGTATCCAGCCAGTAGAGTCGAACCCGCTGGCTGGCCTGGTCGATCACCACGCCATGTTCAATGCCACTGCGAATGGCCTCACTATGGGCATGGCGGATGGCTTGTACCACTTCGTTGGTGGCCTGCTCCAGTACTTTTTCATCGCTGGTACTCAAGCTGGGAATGACCACTAACGCGATCATCCCAATAATCGCCACAACTATAAGCGTTTCAAGAAGGGTAAACCCTGAATACTGGCGAGTATTCCTTGACACAATGCTTTGAACAATGAATCTTAGTGATCATCATAAGCAGCATCATCTGCAATAAACTGGCCGGTAATATTGTCAAATTTCCAGCCTGCAGCAACAGCCGCACCAGTCATACCTAACGCACCTGTGGTCGAGATAACCAGGGTATTAATTTCTGATATAGGATTATTAGGTAATGTATCTTTTTTCAAATAGGGGCCATATTTGAATACAGCATCTCTCGTGGTACATGACTGACCTGCACTGTTAGTATAACGGGTCAATTGATCCATGAACGCCTGAACCGTATTAATAGCACCGGTACCTGCAGTACCACCACCTGGACAGGTAGCTCCTGTAGCAGCAACTGCACTAGGATAAGACCCATGTTGCTGATAATAAAGATCTATTACAGAACGCATACTCGCTAGACTGGAGTCGAGTGATGAAACCTTCGCATCATCTGTAGAAGACGCAAACTGTGGAACGACAATTGCTGCAAGAATGGCGAGTATTATCACCACAATTAACAGTTCTACCAAAGTAAAGCCACGTTGCAGTTGTTTAAGTTGTGATCTCATATTATGCCCCTCAAATTAACGTATTTTTAAAAGTACCCGCGTACAAAGTCATACAATGGATACAATCATGCAATTAAACAAATAATGTCAGAAGTAATATTGCTAAACCCAACACCGTTAAGCTAATTCCAGTTTTCTTAGGATGACTATAAGCCCATTGATCCCAGCTTACATCATGATAACCTACTCGCTTATTTAGATATTCTTCTATATTAAGCTCTCTTGAAAACCCCAGGCGTATAGACATGATTTCCTGTCCACCAATGGGTGTATTAAGTTTATTATTTAACTTCGATAACTGTTGAGGTAGCAGTAAAAACACTAGTCCGAAGCCAGCAATAAATAACCCAATGACTATAAATAAAGAATCTGATAAGTTCATGTTGTTTAATAATCGTTACGTTTTAAGTTACTAAGTATCTACTATATGCGTACTAGTATAGTCAATAATCAGAGTTTTACGATATTAGTCATTTAATTATTCCTCCTTAATGTACAGCTCTAGACAACTTAAATATGGGTAATATTAACGAACTAACCAGAATACCCACCACAAGCCCCATAACCAGCAACATCATCGGCTCTGCCAATTTGGATAGCGCTGTGAGTCGACGAGACAACTCGCGTTCATAATGATCTGCAATTCTAGACATAACCTGAGGTAGGCGGCCTGCATCTTCTCCTGTTGCAATCATCTGTTCAACAATTGGCGGAATGAAGGGTGTATTAGAAAAAGCAAGTGATATACCTGAGCCTTGTTGAACCATATTTTCAACACGACTAATAAATTCCTGGTATATATTATTACTTACAACATCCTTACAGGCTCGCAAAGTGTCAGGCACACTTACACCATGCTGTAATGACAAGCTCATAACACGTAACGACTGCACAAGATATAGCTGTATAAAAACAACCTTAATCACAGGAGCATTTAATTTAAACTGGTCCATCATACGAATACCCTGAGAACTCTTTAACCAGTAATTAAATCCAATAATTAATAATAATAAACCCATTAATATCGGCATCCAATGTTGAATAAATAAATCACTTGTTCCCATAAGAAATTTTGTTGTCGTCGGCAACTGATCATAGATCTGACTAAACATATCTGAAAATTTCGGAAATACGACGACTAACACAAAAACAACTACTGCTACCGAAAAGGCAATCAGAAATAACGGATAAGAGAATGCGGAAACCAGTGTATTACGTAGTTGCTCCCGCTTTTCATCCATCTCTAATAGCTGAGCAAGTACTTCGTGCATAAATCCTCCACTTTCAGATGCAGAAATGAGATTTATATACGTACTGGAAAAAACATCTGGGTGAGATGACAAGGCCATAGAAAAAGATTTTCCTTCAGCAATATCATTCATTAGTGAATCGACGAGACGTTTCATTGCCAATGATTCAGACTGTAATTTTAAAGCCGATAATGCCTCATGTAAGCTTGCACCAGTCTCTAACAATAAAGAAAGCTGTTCAGTAAAAAACATCCGGTCTTGCATGGTTATTTTTGCCTGACTATCAAACAGTAGAGCAAACTGTTGCTGCCATGAATGAACAGAAACAGATTTAGATTTTTTGCTAGATTCTTTTGCTCTTGTATTTAGGGCCATTTCGCTACTCAAGCATTAATAACACGGACACTTTCTTCGATGGTAGTATCACCACTTAATACCCGATTAAGACCATCGTCAAACAATGTTTTAATGTGCTTTCTTTGTAAATACTGGTTCAACTCATCACGACTAGGGTTAGAAACAATTAATTTTTGTAATTCGTCGTTCGTCTGTATAACTTCGTGGATCGCCATACGTCCTTTATAACCGGAGTCATAGCATTCACTACAACCCCTGCCTTTTGATAAACGAATATCAGATTCAGAACTCCAGCCATAACGTTCAACTAGTTCTGGTGGTGCCAGATAACTTGTTTTACAATTCGGGCAAATGCAACGTACAAGACGTTGAGCAATAACACCAATTAACGCAGATGACAACATAAAAGGCTCAACACCCATATCAATCAATCGTGTAACCGCACCGATACTATCATTTGTATGCAATGTTGAAAGTACTAGATGCCCAGTCAACGCAGCCTGCACAGCTATTTCAGCAGTTTCCCTCTCCCTTATTTCACCAACCATTATAATATCAGGATCCTGCCTTAAAACGTGCTTTAAAACCTTGGCGAAACTTAGACCAATTTTGTCACGAACTTCATTTTGATTAATAATATCAAGTTGATATTCAACAGGATCTTCAATTGTGACGATGTTTTTCTCAATACTGTTGAGGTAATTTAAAGCCGCATAAAGACTTGTCGTCTTACCGCTTCCAGTAGGACCTGTCACAAGAATAAGACCATAACTACGTGACAACAAAGCTTTAAACATCTTTAAATTGTCATCAATCATTCCCAGCTTATTAACATCCAGGATTGACTGGTTTTTGTCTAACACTCTGAGCACAACCTTCTCACCATAGAGGCCGGGTAATGAACTAAAACGAAGATCTACTGAACGCCCATGTGTGTGAACCTGTATACGTCCATCCTGCGGAAGTCTACGCTCAGCGATATCTAGATTAGCCATAACTTTTAGACGTGAGACAAGTGACGGATGTAGCTCTACACGCGGAGCCATTACTTCATACAACACACCGTCAATTCGGAAACGTATTCTTGATTTATTACGAGATGGTTCTATATGAATATCACTAGCACCATCATGAACAGCGCGCTGTATAACAGAGTTTATCAAATTAATAACTGGGCTACCCGCAGCCATTTCATCAATAGTTTCATAATCACTTGGCTGAACATTATCGACAACTTCAAAGTCATCATCGACAGCTTCTATTAACTCTGATGAAAAATCCCCATCTGAAAATGACTCATTTAAATTCTTTAAAATATCTTCTTTTTGAGCTAAAACAGGAGAGATACGACAACCCGTGCGTTCTTCAATCTCATCAAGACTCGGAAAGTCTTGCGGATCAGATGTAGCGATATATAACGTATTATGAACCTTAAACAAGGGCATTATTAACAAACGCTTACTTGTATTCTTATCAAAAATATCTACTATATGAGCATCATAAATACCATTATGTAAAACAACGAATGGAATATTGAGTTGTAATGACAAGCACTCAAGCATATTTTTTTCAGACACCCATCCTTTATCTACAAGAACGTGCCCCATTCTACGATCAAGTTTACTCTGAAGTCGTATTGCCTCATCGACCTGCTTATTTGTAACTAGACCTTTTTCTATTAAAATATCTCCCAAACGTTGTTTCTCTGATCTCTGACTTTGACTATGCTGCTGTTTGATTGATTCAGAGTTGATAATATTTATAGAATCATGGAGATTTGTAATTCTAAATACTTCATTCACACAAGACTGAACCTGTGCCAGCTTCAACCAGCCTCCTATTCTAACTAGTTGTTCTTGAATATTTAAAATAGCTTCTAAAGCGATACTACTAACATGCTGAACTGAAACCATATCAATAACAACTCGACTCTCACGAGAGTCTAGACACTCATCGATGAACAATTGAAGCTCATCAACTGCTGACTGACTTATCAAGTCGCCACTTGGCGACAAGTAGGTCATTAACCCTATGCGACTGCGCATAATCTTAGTAGTATAAGTTTCGTCTATTTCACTCAAGACAGCTTCTCAAGGTAATCAATTAAAGGACATGGCTTTGCAAAACCATAGCCCTGACCAAAATCAATACCCATTTTTGTTAGATGAGATATAATGTCATCGTTTTCAACGTATTCAGCAATAGTTTTTAAATTCATCACATGACCGACTCGATTAATAGCGGACACCATAGTATCTGCAACAGGGTCATTAACAATATCTTTAATAAAACTACCATCAATTTTTAAATAATCGACATTTAATGTTTTGAGATAGGAAAATGAGCTTAATCCTGTACCAAAATCATCAAGTGAAAAGGCACAACCTTTTTTTCTAATAGTGGCTATGAACCTCTTTGCCTCATCAATATTTGCAATTGCCGCTGACTCTGTCACTTCAAATGTAATTCTATCAGCTGAAATATCTGAATTCTCTAAACTACTAATCACGAAATCAAGAAAGCGCTCATTACTAATTGATTGCCCAGACAAATTAATAGCAACATTCAGTGTTAATGCACCTAATCTTTTTTGATAGTCAGACAGAATTGATAATGTATTAGTAATAACCAATCTATCAATATCCGGCATTAAATTATAACTTTCAGCTGCAGGTATAAATAAATATGGTGAATATAATTGCCCTTCTTCACCACTCATTCTCAATAATATTTCAACATGATGAGCCCCCCCATCACCAAGCGACACAATAGGTTGAGAATATATAACAAACCGCTCTTCACGAAGTGCTGCGCGGATTCTTCCAACCCATTTCATTTTTTCCTTTCGATCTTCTAGCTCATTATCACCTGCTTTAAATAACATGACACGATTCTTTCCCATCTCCTTCGCTGCATCTCTCGCAACTTCAGCATCAGCAAGAACACTAATCATACTATTGGTTGAACTATCGATAATCGACATACCAATAGTTGCACTAATTTCAACAATTCTATCACCCGTCTTAATACGTATGTTTCGGATAGCATCATTAATTTTATTAGCGATACGCACGCCAATCTGAGGTGGACACTTTACCAGTAACACGCCAAATTCATCACCCATTAACCGGGCTACAGTATCAGAATCACGAACTTGACCTTTAATCTCATCTGATACAGTTTTAAGTAGCCTATCACCAATCTGATGGCTATAACTTTCATTTATTACTTGAAAATCATCAAGATCTATATCAAGCACTATATGTTCAGAGTTTATATAGCGATCGCTGGTTATGACTTCATCAACACGACTCTCGTAAGCTTGACGATTAAGTACACCTGTCAAGCCATCATAATTTGACTGGATAATCTGCATTACTTTTTTAGACATCACTTCCAGAAGATTTCTATCACTGTTAGTAAAATCGCCTCCATCTGAAGATTTAGCAATTATCAAGACACCATCAAGATCATTATCATTTGTATATACCGGACTTGCCATAATCTTGCACCCAACGTAGGGGCACAACAAATCAGCATCAATAACATCATTAAGTACAAGACTAGATTTAGCATCATATATTTTGTCATATATTGCTTGACTAATTTCGACCAAACTATCCTTAATATCCTGTAGATTATGTGTATCACTGTGGCTCATTAGAACATTTTTGTCAGGGAGGCTTAAAGAAGCTATATCAACAGCCATATAACTTACACAATTCTCAAGTATATTCATTAACGAATAATGTACTTTATTTTTTTCCTGTATTCGCCCTTCTGTATCATAGACTAAATTGAGCTCTTCATAACGCTCACCTAACTCTCTAGCCATATCATCTAGTTCCTTTGAAGAACTGTACTCATGTAGAAAAAGTATTCCGATATTTTTAACTAGATTCTTAAACAGAGTAGAATTAACTTTCTCATTGAAAGCTATATCTTTAAAGCTGACACCCAGAATCACAAGTAACTCATATTCCGCGTGTGCTTCTATTTGATGACCATAAAAAGATCGAGTAAAACCATCACGACAAGTTAACTCAATTTCCATTTTTTTCGAATCGCGAATCATTCTTGCAATATCATGAAATTCATCTGAACTTATAACATCATCAACACAAACATAATCCCCATTAGGATTTTCAACAGCAAAAATACATGCATCGCCAAACAAGCCTGATAACATATCTGAGTACTTTTTAAGATTATCTGCTAAAAATGGATTATTTTTCAAGTTTATCCCCTACCCCTAATCAAGCACAGGACGCATAAAGTATTCATCCAGGGCCTTTATGAGCTTTCTCGTACTTACAGGTTTCTCGAGAAACATAACATTGTCTAACTTATGACTCCAATCGCGATGTTCAACCTCTGTTCTCGAAGTCAAAACAAAGATAAGAAATTTTCGTTGTGGATAATGTTCTGATATTTTCTTGCATAATTGCTCACCCGTCATGCGTGGCATTTGAATATCTGTAATTAAAACATCTGGCTGTCTTTCGGATAACCATTCATATGCAGCCTCACCATTAGGCACAGAAAATACCTCGTAACCTGCACGCTCAAGAGCCAGCTGCATAACACGAATCACATGTGGTTCGTCATCAGCAATAAGTATAGTCTTCACTGTCATATCGCCTTCTGAATTAACCCACTATCTTTTTCAAACAATATAGTAAACACACTTCCTTCTCCTTGAACACTACTAACAGTTAATGATCCGTGATGAAGTTCGATAATTTCTTTTGCTAAAGGCAACCCTAGACCATGACCAGTACGCTGCCTTACTTCATCATCTTCAGACCGATAAAACTTATCGAATATTCGACTTATATCCATTTCTGATATACCGATTCCTGTATCACGGACTTTTACAATAATCTGAGATTCAGATTCTTCTGCATGCACCTCTACCAAGCCACCTTTACGATTATATTTAATTGCATTAGTCAATAAATTATTAATCGCTATTCTCAACAGGTCTTTATCAACTGAGACAGGACTGAATTCATGCGGCATATCTAATGTGAATGTAATATCAGCCTCTTTACCAATACGAGATACATTTTCAAGAGCATCTTCGAGTAAGTCATGTAGCTTTACCCTTTGCCGACTCACACAAATATTACCCATTTCAAAACGAGTGATATTTAACAGATTATTAATAAGCGTTGAGAGTCTATCTACTTCATCATATATAGTGTTCACTGCCTCTATTCTGAAGTCTTCTGACTTTCCATCTTCTCCAATTAAAGCCTCGCTATACATTGATAAAACATTAAGAGGTGTTTTTAACTCATGTGCAACATGAGCAATAAATTCACCACGGTTTCTTTTTGCCAGATTTTCTATTGTTACATCTCTAAACACAATTAATGTACCTTGAATGTGATTATCATCCTTAGGTGATATTAATGGATACGCTATCACCATGATTGTTTTTTCTGGTGTAAACTCAGGAGTAAATTCAACACTATCTCCTGAGTAGTGTGAGCTACTAACATTATCAAACGCCATTAGAAACTCTAAAACCTCTGGATTCTTACACCAATCTCTAAAACTGGTACCAATGACTTCATCGCACTCAACTCCTAATATTGGTGCAAGCTTTTTGTTCGCAAAACTAATCATGCCGGTATCATCTAAAACGGCAATACCTTCAGGCATTGACTCAAACACAGACTCTATACGTTTGCGCTGATAGGAAATAAGTTTACTTGTCACCTCTAATTCAATATGTTTATTTTCTAATGTTTTAATTTTGTCTCGCGTCGACCCGACAAAATCATTAAAATAACGCATAAATTCAGCCATTTCACCACTTGCCGTGACTTCAATTTTCTGAAACTGATTTGCATCAATTAACTGACTTAATGCATTATTAACATTTTTAAGTGGACTTATTTCCTTTTTAATTAAAAAGTAAAACAAGGGTGTAAGCAAAAACACTGGCAATGAGAGCGAAGCAAAGAAGGTCAACTGATTTTGAGACAAACCTAGTTCAGGCTTAATAAATGCCAATCGAAGATAGCCTTTCAACACACCTTTTTCTAATACTGGTGCATGCAACTCCAAGAAGTTCATTCTATTATTTTCATCACTTAGAACACGCTCACCTATCCAGGATGAAGGCTCATCCTTTATTAGGCCTTTAGGTATAATAATGCTATTAGCACTGGCCTCATTGATAACTCGCCCACTGACATCGACCAATGCCACATAAGCAAAATCCGGATTATTTTGACTCAACCGAACTACCTGCAATGGCCCATGCACACCATTCATCGACGACAACTGATCATAGGGAATTGCAGATAATACTCTGATTAGACTTAAGCCTTGTGATCTGTATTGTTCTTCACGTGACTTATGTTGGTCATTTAATAGCAATCCAACAATAAGCACTATGACGAGGACCGAGGCAACAATCATAGTTAAGCCTAGTTTTTCATCTTTCAACATTATGCTATTTTGTTTTATATTATTTTCCAAAATACATAGCCAATTATTCGTTGCTTACCACTACTAAGTAATTAATCAAATTTTACAAGATGAATTCGAAACCAAATCTGTTAAATGTGTTACTGTAATCTCTATACGACGATTCTGCGCACGCCCTCTGCTAGTTCTGTTACTACTTATAGGCTCATCTGCACCTTTACCTTCTACGATAATCTGCTGTTCATGTAAATCAAGTAGCCGTATAAGGTGTTCTGAAACTCTTTTAGCTCTCGCAAAAGACAGGTCTTTATTATCACGATAATATCTTTTTGACTTATTACTAAGCCTTCTTGAATCTGTATAGCCAACGACCTGTATTTTAACAATATGGTGTGTATCAATTTCATTAAATACTTTATCTAATTGAATTTTTGACTCAGCAGTAAGCGCTTCAGCAAGGCCAATGTATTCTGGATGTAATAAGTAACTACTTGTGGTTTTAGGCAGTCCATTATGATTCTGTTTAATATACCTGGAAACAGATTGTGGACTTCTCCAATCTCGCGTTATGGCTCTATTAAAGATTTCTGGACCACGCTTTATTTGCAAATTAAGTATAGTACATGCATCACCAGATAGCCTGTCAGATACTTCTCCCGCTGGAATATTCATTGTTGTTAAGCCATTGATCTTGGTAATAATATCACCAACCATAATCCCTTCTTGATAGGCGACACCATCTACTACAATGCCGGTCACCATAGGGTAGTAAGCTCGGCCGTTTATACTTGTGACCACATATCCAATCCCAATTTTACCAGTACGTCTAGGAAAAGAGTCTTCACGATAATTAGATAATTTTACATTCCCAAGCAATGTCCTGAATAACAATTGACTAGCTATTTTAAACTCACTACTTTTAGTAACCCCACTCGCTAATCCACTCCATACTAACTGCTTGCTATTAGCATCAAATATAGAAATTCTCAGATGGGGATAGTTAAATTTATCCTGTAATTGATTTGCTATTTCTGTCGCATCATCAATTGATGCGATCTGTGAATTGTCAGTAAAGTCACCCCATTCATAATTACTTTTATCTAATTTGGCATAATAGCTAAGACCATTTAATGGCTGCTTAAGTCTAAATACGTCAGAAATAGACCATCTAGATGCAATTCTAATGACAGGATTATTGAGAGTTTTCATATATTCTGAATAGCCATCGACTGTGGCAACGAGATCAGGAGACGCATCTACAGGTACATAACGATATCCTCTACCTTCCAGCATATTACGCAAAGTAAATAGCATATGCTGCTCATCATAAGTACCGGCAATATGTTCACGATCAGCCTCAAACAATGACGCTGGTACAACCGTAAATGTTCGATTCTTTTCTATGACATAGCCCTGTTGACTCTCAATATGTGTAACAGGTGAATGCTGATGTAAAACGGATTGTAAATAGTGAGTTTTAGGTACAACTCCACACCCAGTATTCAGCGACATGAATACACATAGAAAAAGACACACTATTAATCTAAATTTTGACATCACAAATCATATTATAATTTCTGTTATTTGAATTTATGTGAGCTTATATATCACCGTGCAATGTAATAGCTCCTACTGTTAATGTTTTAAAGTAATAATATAGACTATTTATGATTATTTATATGCCGTACATTCAAATAGCCATTTAAGTCATTGATTTCAATTTGTTTTTCATACCTTCAATTAGACACAATCGCTTTACTTAATACTAAAAGATTAGCTACAGACTGCCCTATATCAGTGTAAATATCATTTACCGATACATCAGTTACACACTAAATCAATAAGGTTATAAACAACCCTAGAGTTATCTATTAACAACCTATATAAGATATCCCTTATGAAGCTGGTCGTATATAAGAACAAGCTTAATTACATGCTTTGAGAAACAGCTAGACACATGAAGACTTTCAACTAACGCAGAACAAAGTGATGGGATTGAACAATCAACTAATCAAAAAAGTGTTACTTCTGAAAAATGAACAAAATTCTTAATAATTAATTATATGCCGCATGAAGTTTTCATCACTAAAAAATCATGACTCTGACACCTTTGTATTTCTAATAGTGAACATCAGAGCCATGCATTTGGTTTACTTATAGTAGACTAATCATCATAACTATACTTAGTAACACTTAGACCACGCTCTGACCTGCTGAAGTTATGACACATTGCACAATCTATTTGCTCATCATCAACATGTTTTTCATGTATCACAATGAAGCCTGTAGACTCTTTATCTTCATGACATTCCAGGCATAACTGTTGCTGATTTACTTTAAGTTCATAACCAAGGTCCGCCTGGAGATTCATACGTGTATCACCTGGTCTACCGTCAACACCACTATGACAGTCATTACAATCAAGTGCATTACTATCATCTTCAACACCATGATTTATTGTCTGGTAAGTATGAACTGGTGTTAATGAATAACTTCCTTTCATTCCTTCACGCAACATCCCTTCTTTGACAGCCTGATCAAAACTACTGGATGTAAAGAATTTGAAAGTGGAATGTGGAATCATTTCACCAGAGGCATCATGTTGTGCTGATACAGATCGATGCTCTTTCATAGGATAAATTTTAGCTGACTGTACTGTGACATCACCATTCGGAACAGCAAACTCCTTCTCACCAGAAATATTTTCTGTAGGTATCTGGCCTAGCGCATAGACTTTGCTTGTACCATCATACCAACGGTATACGGGTATCACATTACTTTCTCTTACTTCATCTGGTAACCAGCCACCACGACCTCCACAAGCCTTCCCTGAGAAATGTGGTATTGTCCAGTCTCTTAGCATTTCAGTGCTCATATCTTTTGCATAAGCGGGTATATGACAAGTCTGGCATGCAACATGATCTGTATGCTGGTTAATTCTATCTTTAGAATGAGGTTCTTCGTCATGACATTTTGTGCATGTTAATGTATTAGCCGTATCATTGGGACGAAGATCCAGACCACGCCCATCAACTCGATGATTACCTGCATCGTGACAATCTGCACATACAATATCATGACCATCTGGGCTCATGTGTATATCAGAATGCTTAGGCGGATTAATGGTAACTGACGACATATCACCACGTTTACCACCATCACTTCCACTAGCACCTGCATGGCAACGCAAACAGGTTTTACGTGTTGTTGGATGCACTGTTCTTGCAGCCTGCAAAATAGAAATATTCATTTTTGACTCATTTGGCATAAAACGAAATGACGCTTCGATAGGAATTGAAATGGTAGTAGTTAGTCCATCTGATCCAGTAACTTCAACATCTTCATATGGTGGTGCACCGATACGCGCATAATCATCCTGATGACACATTAGACAATCGATATTATTCAATTGCTCACTAGTCATCTCTGGTGATGGTGGAAGACCATTTCCCACATGACATCCCGCACAAGTAAAGAATGGCGATGTACGAATAGAGCCACAATAAGTATTAAAAGCACCATTACCTTTCCCTGCAGGACCGTCAATGTTCGTCACATTCGGAGTCATTCCTGATTGTTGATAATGAACTGACGCATGAACATCTTGAGCTTCAGACTCATGACATGCAACACAGGTTTCTGGGCCTGTATATTCCATTATTTCTGAGTGTGCCTGAGCTGCTTCGTCTGAAACTTGTTTTGTACCAAGCGCATAAACGGAACTGCTCGTTATGATAAGTACATGCATTAACAACCCACTAATAACAGGTAGGATAAATAAAATAAGTTGACTACGTTTTATAAAACGCCTAAAGACATGATTTAGCATATGATACTCCTATATAAAGTATTCACAGCTGCAAACACCGACTAGCAGTTGCTCAGTTATTATTGTTAGTAATTATTTATGAGCTAGCACCCTCCCTAGGTTAAAATAACAATTATAAAGTTCGAATATTATGATTAATCAATCATGCGCGACGAGTTGATCCACATCAACAAAAAACAGAACATGTCAAATCGATAAGTAAATAAAGGAAAACTTCACATTATATTATTATGTTATGGGGAAGATATTTAGATAAGAAAAATTAATTGAGTAACACCACATTAAACCAATAATGAGAACAATATGCGGTCAATACAAAGTAGATGAATCCTAAGAATAAGTTTAATACTGAACGAAAAATATAAGTAGAACACAATCACGCCTACATTATTCAACACAACCAGAATTTACCTGATGATTGAAATAAAATAAATACAATAAATATTGAACTCTAGATAGTCTTTCAGATATTTTCATATTAAAAAACAAACAAACAGCATCTTCAATAACGTATTTTGTAAAAGAAAACCGTCTATCTCACGACGTTACGATCAGCCATCACTAGAACCTTTTTTACTGATCCTCACTTTAAGATTATTATTTGTATCTCTATTCTGATCTATTAATTCATTACAATGATAATCTTTTAATTCTTTGGACAACCGATCATAAAGAACAACATTGACAGTAGCCGCCAGATTCATACTACCAACTGTTGGCACATAGACTACATCATCCGCCTGATCAATTATATCCTGTGATAAATTACCGTCTTCCGGACCAAAAATATAATAGGCATTCTTAGGATGTTTGTACAAAGGCAACGTAATTGCGTTAAGTGCAAACTCAACACAGACAATCTTCATATCATCAGGAGCATCTTTTTTGACACTATCAATAAGCTGTTCCACACCTTCAATTGATACATTTTCACTTACCTTGCGTGACACATTAGGAACATCCGGATTAAGCGCTAAAGCACGCTCATAACGCCGTCCTGTATAAAATACATTACTTGCACTGTAATTACCTGCAGCTCTAAGCACAGATCCAACATTTTGAGGGCTCTTAGGATTACTTAAGCCAATATATATTTTTTCTTTATTCATTTATTCTACACATCATATATTTTTAATTACAAATGACACTATCTATAAAGTATTAAACAAATAATAACGGCATTTATATAAAGTAAGACAATCAGACAAATATCATTGGCTTCACCAATCGCGAATAGTTAACCCATCCTCACAATGGTGATGTTAATTAACATTAATAACTAGAACATAAGTCTTAACATATCTAATTGTCTCTTGAGTTAATCTACACAAATAGAACCAGTAAAAACCTTTTCTAACGCATTATTTACAACATAGTATTATATTAAAGGCCACCTCACCATAATATAAACACATCAACAAAATACAGTAATAGACAAACAATCAGTTACGTTGTGTATCAATGCCATGACGATATAAATAATTCAAACTTGCTATTTCAACCCATTTAGAGATATATTTCATAGACATCAAATTTTATAGCTCGAGAGCAAGTTAAACATACATTAGTAGACACATCTATAATAAAATGAGAATATGATGAAAATCATAATGTAATGGACTACAACGTTAAGGCAATGCAACAGGTTTGCTTAATTCACGGACATGAAACTACCCCCACCCTTTTATCTTCTCATTATCTATATACTCATACCTGGTCTATCAGTAGCTGAATCTAACAGTTCCGCTGACAGCTCTACAACATTACAACTCACAGCAGAAGAACAGACATGGCTCGATCAACATCGAGTAATACGTATTGCTGCCGATCCGGATTACGCACCCTTTCAGTTTACAAATGATAAAGGCAAGTCTGTCGGACTCGCTAATGATTATCTCGAAGTCATTTCTCAAAGACTGGGGGTGCGATTTCAATACATACTCCCTGACAGCTGGGCTCAGGCACTGCAACTAGTAAAAGATAAACAGGCCGATATGGTTGCAGTCGCCACCAGTACACCGGAACGCCTAGAATACATGCGATTCACCAAACCATATATGGATTTTCCGGATGTGATTATTACCCGTTCTGGAGAAAATATATCTTCACTTGATCAACTACATGGTCAACATCTTTTGACCATAAAGGGCTTTGGTATCAATGAATTTCTACGCAAAAACCACCCACAAATAGAACTACGCATGGAGCCAGACATAAAAACCCTGCTGGGAAAATTATCAACAGGCCAGGCAAACGCTGGTGTACTTAACTTAGCCACTACGTCTTATGCGATTGATCAATGGAAAATTACCAATCTTCACTTTAGCAGCCTGACAGATTTTTCATATAAACTGGCATTTGCCACACGGCATGATTGGCCCATATTACAAAGCATACTACAAAAAGGCATCGACTCAATTGACAATCAGGATCAACAGGCCATCACTCGAAACTGGGTAGGTCTGCGTAACTCTTCCTGGGCGCCAACTAAACAACAACTAATTACAACCGCGGTTGCTTTAGTCATCATCGGCTTTGCCTTTATTCTAATCTGGAATCAACAGCTTAGAAAAACTGTCGAGTCGAGAACGCGAGAGTTAAGAGCCAGTAAAGACGAATACCGTAATCTATATAAAACAGCACTTGTTGGCCTGTATCGTACTACTATCGATGGTAGTAAAGTATTAGCTGCTAATCCGGAACTCGCCAGTCAGTTTGGTTATGATAATCTAGATACATTCATTAAGGAGTTTGCTTCAAGAGATGCCTATGTTGAGCGAAAAAGGCGTGATGTATTACTTAACAATTTACGAGAATTTGGCAAAATTGATAACTTTGAATTTTTAGGTATCAGACGTGATGGCTCAATTAGAAATTTTTTATTAAGTGCGACACTCTATGAAGTTCAGGGCTATCTCGAAGGCGCCATTCTGGATATAACTGATCGTAAGAAAGCTGAAGATGATGCACGTATTGCAAGTGAAATTGCTGAAAAAGCTAATCGGGTTAAATCAGATTTTCTTGCTGCAGCCAGTCACGATTTACGTCAACCCTTACATGTTATGAGTTTACAAATAGCTCAATTAGATGAATTATTACACGATAAGCATGCAAAAGAACTGCTGTCACAGATTAATACCACGCAATTTTCCCTGCGTGACATTCTTAACTCCCTGCTCGACATTTCTCACCTTAATTCAGGTTCATTAAAACCTAATATCACGCATTTTCCATTGACTCAACTCTTCACACGTCTAGATAATGAGTTTTCAACACATGCAACCGAGAATAATGTCAAGCTACGAATCCATATGACACAAGCATGGCTACACACAGATCCAACTCTGCTTTACCGTATACTGGCTAACCTGGTTGACAACGCCATAAAGCATAGCCGTTCAACAGATATATTAATAGGTGCACGTAAACGTGCAAACTACTGGCGCATCGAAGTATGGGACTGTGGCCCCGGAATTCCTGAAGATCAGCAGCATAAAATCTTTGATGAATTTATTCAATTGAATAACCCGGAACGTAATCGACATAAAGGGCTAGGTCTTGGCCTGTATATTGTACAACAACTGAATCAGTTACTTAATCTTCAGCTTAACCTGATTTCCAGTAAAGGCCACGGAACCTGTTTCAGGCTCCTGGTAAAAGATGGAATTCAGATAAACAGTCAATCTCTTAGTACGCAAAAAAATGAGAAAACAAATTATAGTTTACAAGGTGCTGTGATACTTATCGTGGATGATAACCCAGAAATACTGAATGCTAGTCAAACATTATTAACAACCTGGAAATGTGCAGTACTAACGGCAACATCATTACAAGACGCACTTGAGGTTGCTGAAAATGAAGAAATCGATGCCATCATTGCCGATTATCATCTCTCCGACGGACACACTGGTACCGAAGTAATCGATGCATTAAAACAAAACGGATGTGAAAACAGTAAAGCCATAATTATTACTGGTGATGCAAATCCACAAGCACAAGATCAATTACGTAATATTAACTACCCAATATTAAGTAAACCCGTTCTCCCCATGACACTACGCAGTACATTGCATCGTTTAATTCAGGAAAAAAATACAATATGGTAAACCAGGAACCTGTAGATTGATAATAGATTATTTAAACAAAAGACACGTCCTGAGAGCGCAGGATAACTCGTGTCAAACTAACGATCCACCAGACACAGGCGAATCGCCTCCATCACGGTATCCATTCGATTTTTTGTCTCTAGTCGATCATACAATTTGGCCAGATGCGCTTTAACCGTATGCACGGAAATATTCAATTCATCAGCAATTTCTTTGTTCGTTTTACCTCTTGCAAGACATATCAGCACCTGATGTGATTTATTACTAATACCCATTTGTTCACAGCGCTGCTGCTTGAGCACACCATCAGTTTCAGTAACAGCACGGTATTCGGTTTCAGAGCCCAGAGGTAAAATGGCCTCGGGCAAATAAATTTCACCGTTTTGTATTTGCTCAATCGCCTTGACCATCTGTTGCATATCATAAGACTTGGGAATATACCCAACAGCACCGGCGCCAATACAGGCATGAACCGTTTCCGAATCTTCATTGGAAGAAACAATGATTACGGGTATCGGTAGCTTACGTTGTTCCAGTATGCGCAATAATGCAAAACCATCCAGGCCAGGCATATTGAGGTCGAGCAGGATAAATTGATAATCAGAATAGTATTCTATTTGCTGCAAAGCCGCTTCGGCAGAGGTAGCGCTATCAATGGGCATATCCCTGCGAATACGCTTAAGAATTGTTTCCAGTGCGGCAATAAATACCGGGTGATCGTCAATCACCAGAACTCTCTTATGTTCATCCATACAACTCTAGATCCTGACGTTTTAAATTATCGAATTACTGTGTTGGCGAATATTCTTATGTGGAGCGCCTGACATATCAGCCATTACTTTATGAGATGAAATGTACCAGTACTTTGAAAAAATAGCCACATGGCTAATTTACACATTTTTGTGGTTTGTTAAAGTGATACCGAAAAACTTTGCAGCTGGATTAGTCTGCATCAGGAATAATTCACTAAAAAATGGATTGGGATGAAGTAATGTGCCCGATTTTGTCGCTTTAGTGTATAAGCAAATCGAAATTAAGGGTATAAAACATGTTTATACGGAAAGGAAAGCAATTACCTATTATCGCATTCTGTTCAGCGAGCCTTCTACTATCGGCCTGTGGCGGCGGAGACGATGGCGGCGGTGGAGGCGGAACAGAAACCGCTTTCACAATAGGTGGTAATGTATCCGGTCTTATCGGTAGTGGACTGGTCTTACAAAATAATGGATCGGACAATACAAGTGTTACTACCAGTAATTTTACTTTTCCTACTCATATGAACTCAGGTTCAACCTACCAGGTTACTGTAAGTACACATCCAGAGGGTCAATTTTGCCAGGTAACGAATGGCACAGGCACTGTTACTGCTAATGTGAATGACATCAGTATCTTATGTGAAGCGGGCAACCCAGATGCTATTTACTCACTAGGTGGCAACGTTCAGGGGCTTGGTGCAGGTAGTGTGACTCTGGATAATGCTGTGGGTGAGCGCCTGATACTGAATACCAATGGAAGTTTTTCCTTTCAGGAACGATTACCTGCAGACGTGACGTACCATGTAACAGTGGTGTCACAGCCTATAGCACAAATCTGCACCGTGACGAACGGCACAGGAACAACCTCGAGTAATGTTACCAATATATTGGTAGGGTGTATTGATGACTCGACTGCCAGTAATGACCTTGATGGTGATGGACTAACAAATGACGAAGAAGCGACTATCGGTACTAACCCTCTCAAATCTGATACTGATGGTGATGGTTTTGATGATGCATATGAAGTGAGTCTATGGTTGCCAGGCACTGGTAAACGATTTGAATATAATCCTTTAGTAGCCGATATACCAGGGATCAAACTTATACCAACAGGGCCTCCCATTGTCCAACTTACACCTATAATAAATTCAGGTTCGAAAACGTCCTGGGGGATGATAAACACATCTTCATCTGATGTAACCCATGAAACATCTCGAGGAACAAGTAATGTCCATCAAATTGAAGAAGAGCACGCCGTCAATGTGACAGCGGGTGTACAAAATAGCAATGGTTTAACCAGTGGTTATATAGAAGCTAGTTATGATTATACCCATGGCTCTACCACCACCAGTACAAGTTATATGAATGACACTGTAGTTCAGCATAGTCACAATGAACTAACAGAATATCTAGACAGAGTTGAAAGT
This sequence comes from Gammaproteobacteria bacterium, assembly GCA_041589455.1. Classification (GTDB taxonomy): domain Bacteria; phylum Pseudomonadota; class Gammaproteobacteria; order SZUA-229; family SZUA-229; genus SZUA-229. The sequence continues at coordinate 19,604 of JBFHVQ010000056.1, forward strand.
CTTGATATTACTGAAAATGGTGGTGAAATCCGTATTCCAATGGGTATAGTGAGAGAAGGTCACTTGCTCTGGGAACTTACTGACCTGAAATTGACAGCGTTAATTGAAGACCCAGAAAACCCAGGTAAAAATAATTATGCGGTCGGTACGCTAACAGCTGAAATCACATCCATACAAGGTCAATTACCAGATAGTAACGGGGCGCCTCAGGACGAGGTTGTGCTGGTTTTTAAAGATAATAATACCAACAATATAAAACGTGTTCTGGAAAATCCTCAGCGATTAACACTCAGCCCAATAGATGTAAAAGTTAGTGGTATATCTAACTTTCAGGATCTTGATTTACAGACTGTCAAGAATGAAACTGCAACCGTTTATATTAATTACAGTGGTATGAATGGTTTTGAGGCGCAAAAATTCCAGGTTGCGGTCAATCTGACAACCAAAGATCAAGTGGATGCCTCAGTCACATTAGCCGATGTACTAAATAAACACCTGGCTTATGAATATCAGTTTTCAACACCTCAGGTTACCGGCCAAACAACCGTGAATAGCCTGACCAGTTTACGAGGTGTTGTTGCCAGTTCATCAACCAATGGTTTCTGGATGATTTCTCATCAGTACACGGACCTTAATGGTGCAAGAGTTACTCAGGTGTATCACTCATTTGGCACGGCTTATAATGCTGATGATATTAAATTGATACGTGAAGATATTGTCCACCTGGTGTACGTGATCGATTCAGACCTTGATGGGCTTAGTGACAGGATGGAGGTAAGTCGTAAAACAGATCCTAATTCTAAAGATTCTGAAGCGACATATGGTGAACCAGGTGAGATAAATGATGGCCTGGACGATGCACTCGAAGTCTATGGCTGGATACCCGCAAATCTGCCCGGTTGTGAGGGTACCATTACAAGACGCGTTTTCTCTAATCCTTTGAAATATGATACGGATGGCGATGGCATCAGTGATTTAGATGAGCGTGATCAGTGTACCGACCCCCAGGGAGATTTAACAGTAGACCTGGGTCAGGATATAACAATTGCATCGGGTAGTAACTTTAGCATTACTCCTGTCGTTAGCGGTGGTTCATCTCAGCTGAATCTGAAATATCAGTGGTCACTCGTTAATGGTGAAGGGGGTGAACTGACTCAGGCAGAAGCTACCAGTCGAATATTGAATAAAACGGCATCGCAGGCAGTAGAAACATTATTTTATCAATTAACGGTCACCGATACTTTAGCGACTGCTATAACCACAGACGATGTTGTGGCTAATGATGTAGTACGTGTGATGGTGTTAACTGACCCTGCCAAAGCTTTATTTGTTAACTGCAATATTGGTAGTGGTTTTCCGGAGTATGATGGTCGTACACCGGATAAACCGCTTGATCGTCTCAAAGAAGCGATTGATCAGTATACGGCTGCACAAGCTGCACAACCTCCTTCGATCAATGCAATCTATATTGCCAATGAAATAGCCAATTGTGATGCACATGAGAGTAATCTGCCATTCAGTTTACCCGCCGGCATTTCTATCTATGGTGGTTATAAAGTCGAAGATTCCAGTCGTATGTGGGCTCGAGATGCAAAAACATCACCAACCCAGCTCGTCATGAATAATAATAGTGGAAATGAGCCTGTCGGTATCATGGTACAAACATCATCTGGTGATGCGGGTGAAGTGAAGACCTTTATCAGCGGCGTACATATTCATGTAGAGCCTGAAGTGTGGCAATGGCTAACACCACAACAGCCAGATGTGTACGGTATCAAGATGCAGGGGGATCAGAGCAATGGCGCAATTTATTCAATTGATCTGGATCGTGTATACGTCACAACAGCACAACCGCAATGGGCGATTCCAGCAGCCAATAATCAGGTATTTAAATCGGCCTCTAACTATGCTGTCTGGCTCCAGGACATAAAAGAGGCTCGTATCATTGATAGCCGGATTGTCAGTGGCCCTGGTGCTTCAGGAACGAAAGGAATTGCCGGTGCCAATGGAAAAGCAGGTCAGAATGGTACGTCAGGATATGGTGGTGGTGCCGGTGGAGGCTGGTCTGGTGGTGGCTTTAATGGTGGTAACGGTGGTATAGGAGGTTCACTTTCTAGTGACGGTTTACAAGGAGGTAAAGGAAGTTCATCTTCAGGAGGAACAGGAGGGGCTGGTGGTAAATTCTCAGGTGGAGAAGGAAAACCTGGCATAGATGGTAAACCTAGAGACAAACAGCCTAGTCAAAGCGATCTAGTCTATTCAAAATTGTTTAATAGCCAGTTTGTCTTTGTTCCCAACAACGGAAGAGATGACACCAA
>JBFHVQ010000057.1:0-21006 GCA_041589455.1 Gammaproteobacteria bacterium
ATTTCGATGTGGCAGGCATCCATCAAGCTGCTCGAAACCGGCCAGCTAACCGCAAGAGCCAGCAACGCTCTCAAGGGCTTTATCGATTTAATCGAGCAAATGGATAAAGATACTCAATCCCTGGATATGCATGAGCAAGTCGAACACCTTATACATAGCTCAGGACTCATAGAGCATTATGGCAAGGAAAAGGGTGAAAAGGCCGAAGCCAGAGTGGAAAACCTGGAAGAACTGGTGAGTGCGGCAAAAAGCTTTGAATATGAGCAGGATGATGATGAGCCATTAGAGCCCTTAACCGCCTTCCTCACCCATGCAGCCCTTGAGGCCGGAGAAGGGCAAGCAGAAGCATGGGAAGACTGTGTACAACTAATGACACTACATAGTGCCAAAGGCCTGGAGTTCCCGCTGGTCTTTATGTGTGGCATGGAAGAGGGGCTTTTCCCGCATCAGCGAAGCGCCGAAGAAGAGGGGCGACTACAGGAAGAGAGGCGACTGTGCTATGTTGGCATAACCCGAGCACGTGATCAGCTAGTACTCAGCTACGCAGAGCAGCGCCGGCTTTATGGCAAAGAAATATACCCGATGCCTTCAAGCTTCATAGGTGAGATACCTTCTCAGTATATAGAAGAGATACGGCCGAAGAGTCATTTTATCAATAGCTCTGCTGGTTACCCTGGGAAAACCAGCCTTTTTAATAAGCGCCAGGACAATGAATCTGGCCTCAATATCGGGCAACGAGTTTTACATCAGAAGTTTGGCGAAGGCACTATTTTAAACTATGAAGGACAGGGTAAGAGCGCCCGAGTTGAGGTTAACTTCGACCATGCCGGGAGTAAATGGCTGGTACTCAGTTATGCAAATTTACAAGTAATCTAGATGCTTACATTGAAAACTGTATTCAAATATAACAGCAAATGATAAAAACCATTTACCTACCAAGAGATCGAGAGTTATTAACCCTGATATTTTCAGGTATCGCTGTATTGCACGGCTTACTCTGGATGTTTTTCGGTCAACAGTTTATTGAATCCGTAACAGCCCCCTATAACCAGGCAGTTATATACAACTTTTTAAGCGGTATTATTTTTTCTTTTTTATTGCTAGGTATTTATGGTTTTATCAGGACTATTCTCAGTTTCACTGAGTTCAGAATTGAGCCGGAAAACTTAACCAGTTTATTTTATGACAACATTCTTCAAGATGATAATGATGGTGTATTTTTTAAAAACAAAAAAGGCACATATAAAATTATTAGCCCGATAGCAAAAACTATTCTTGGTCTGGAAGACAAGCGAGTTATCGGCTTCAACGATATGCAGCTTCATAAACCCACAACAGCCAATCGCATTCAGCATGAAGACATGCGTATTATTGATCTCGGTGAGACCATACAGTGGGAATCTACTATTAAGACAGATCTGGGCAACGACACCTATCTATGCAAAAAATTTCCCTGCCGTGATTACCGTGGAAATATCGTCGGTATAGCAGGAACATGTAAAAATATAACAGCACTGAAAGCATTCCAGGATCTAAATCAACAACTTGATGGTCGATATCAGAACTTATTCAACACCTTACCTTATCCGGCACTCGTTGTTAATCCATCAAACATGCAGGTTTATACTTCAAATGACGCAATGTCGAAATTACTTGGCTATACATCAGAAGAATTTTCCAGAATGCGGATCAGCCTGCACATTCCACCAGATGATCTTAAGCAATTTAGTGAGACAATACTCGCACTTCGGGAATCAGGCGGTGGAGAATTTGAAGCTCGTCTAATTAACAAGCAGCGAGATATCGTTTTTATTACAGGGCATGCACAAACAGTTAAAATTGACGATATATGCTACCTACATATATTGCTCTATGATAACACCGAAGCTAGAAAATCAACAGAATCACTCATCAGTTCAGAATTAAAATACCGCTCATTATTTGAGCATGCAAACGACGCAATTATTATTGTATCACCTCATTCTCAAAACATTATTGATGCTAACGAGATTGCAATTCAAACACTTGGCTATAGCCGAGATCAATTACTATTACTTTCAATACAAGATCTAGATGCCAGTCCTGATCACTTAACAACCCAGAGTAAAATCGCAGATCTTGAAATCTATAATCACACTATTTACGAACATGACATTTTCAATCGTCAGGGGCAGTTAATTCCTGTAGAAATAAATGCACATAAATTAAATTACGGAAACCAGGAAGTATATCAATTTGTTATACGCAATATTTCTATTCGCAAAGAAACTGAAAAAGCACTTATTGCTTCAGAAAAAAGATACCGACAGATGTTTAAGTCGAATCGTGCTATTAAACTCGTCATAGACCCTGATAATTTTACAATTGAAGACGCCAATATCGCAGCTGCAGAATTTTATGGCTATAAAATTGAACAGCTTAAGGGTATGAGTCTTTCCGAAATAAATATACTATCACGTGATAAGCTTAATATCCTTATTCAACAAACTCGCGAGCAGAACCTTGGATTCTACAGCTGCCCTCACAAACTGGCTAATGGTGAAATCAGATTTGTTGAAGTCAGAGATGGCCCCGTGGAAATCGACGGCCGACATTTATTTTACTCCATAATATATGATGTTACGGCTAATAAACAAGCACAGGATCAGGCAATGGTCGCTTCTAAAATGTTCGACTATTCTACCGATGCCGTTATGCTAATTAATGATAACAATCAGATTGTCTCTGTTAATTACGCTTTCACAAAAATCACGGGTTATCAACAATCAGAAATCTTACACTCGGAACCTGAAATTATTCTCGCTAACTCTAATAAAAATCTAATTAGTGATGATGTTGCTATTGAGATTGAAAAAACAGGGCAATGGAAAGGCGAAGTCTGGCATCGTTTAAAAAATGGCCAAAGCAGACCATTAAATGCAACTATAAATATTATCATCTCGGAAAACTCCAAATCCAGTTATGTTGTAATGCTTTCTCTCAAGCACGTAGAAATATTTTCTCTTGAGAATAGAGCACATTTTGTAGAACTCACTCAATTACCTAATAAATCACTCTTTTTAGATCGCCTGCAAATCTCTATCGAACGTGCCAAACGAAATAAAAAAAGGCTTGCACTTGTTTTTATTGATTTTAGAAATTTCTCTTCTGTAAATAAGCAATATAGCTATGACCTAGGCGACAAGATTCTTGCAGCAATTTCTAAACGTTTAAAATATAACACGAGAAGCACTGATACCATTGGCCATTTATCATCAGATGATTTTGCTATTTTATTTGAAGACCTTACTGATATTCAACAAATGGGAATCGTACTGCAAAAACTAATTTCTACATTATCCGAAGACTACCAAACGTCAAGCGAAACCATTTCGCTTGACGTTTCAATGGGTGTTAGTATTTTTCCAGAAGATGGAACGACAGAAAAGGAACTATATACGCAGGCTAAAAATGCTCTCGCTAAAGCTGAACAGCTTCAGGGTAATCACTTTCAGTTTACCAATACAAACATGAACCAACTGGCAAATTTATGGTTAGACACAGAGTCTAATTTACACTCTGCTTTGCGACATCATGAGTTTACCATGAAATATTTACCTGTTATTAATAGCAAAAATAATAGCCTGTTTCAGCTTGAAGCACTGATCCGTTGGGATCACCCTGAATTTGGATGCCTACTGCCCCAGCAATTTATTCCCGCTGCAGAACAATCTGGCTTTATAGGTGCTATTGGCACTTATATTATAGATCATACACTTTCACAATTAAGAATATGGCTTGATCACAACCTTCCTATACAAAGGCTCTCTATTAATATTTCTGCTTCTCAGCTAGACTCAGATTTTCCTGAAATACTAATTGATAAATGTGCCACTAATAACTTAAATCATGAACTGATTGCACTGGAATTTTCTGAGCAGAAATTTCTTCATTGTACAGACATTCAAAGGAAACTAATCGCTCGTTTAAAAGAATCCGGATTTTATATTATTCTTGACGATTTTGGTTTATCAAACAGATCTCTTGGTTGCCTCTTACAATCAGATATCAATGCCCTGAAAATACATCAAAATCTTATGATTGATGCACAGAGAGATAGAAAATCTAAAAAGCTTCTCACTGGAATTACTGCTCTTTGTCACTCAATGGGTATAGATATCATAGCAGAAGGTGTTGAATCACAGCCCGAATGTGCGTATCTTCAGTCTATGAATATCTATTTAATGCAAGGCCACCATTTTTTCCAGCCGCTATTAATTGATGAAGTCCCTGGTATTTTAGAGCATTACACACATTAGAAATTATATATTATGAAAAGAAGAACTTTCCTCACAGCCGCTGCACTTGCAGCAACAGTTCCCGCAGCTTCAGTAACCAGTCGCACTGCACATGCAAAATCAGAATTTAAATGGAAGATGGTTACCACCTGGCCAAAAAACTTTCCTGGTCTAGGTACAGGCGCTAATAATCTTGCCAAGTTAATTACTGAAATGTCAGGCGGAAGACTTAAAGTAAAAGTTTATGGCGCTAAAGAATTAGTCCCACCTTTCGAGGTTTTTGATGCCGTATCACGTGGTACAGCACAAATGGGGCACGGTGCTTCCTACTACTGGAAGGGAAAAGCAGAATCTACACAGTTTTTCGCAGCCGTACCTTTTGGCTTAACTGCTAACGAAATGAATGGTTGGTTATATCATGGCGGTGGAATGAAGCTGTGGCGTGAAGTTTATAAACCTTTTGGTTTGATTCCTGCCGCCGCTGGAAATACTGGTGTCCAAATGGCCGGCTGGTTCAATAAAAAGATAGAAACGGTGAATGATCTGAAAGGCTTAAAGATGCGCATACCCGGTCTTGGCGGTGAGGTTCTTAAACGTGCCGGTGGTACACCTGTCAGCTTGCCGGGAGGTGAGTTATTTACCTCACTTAAAACCGGTGCTATAGATGCAACAGAATGGGTTGGGCCTTATAACGATCTTGCATTTGGTTTATATAAAGCTGCTAAATATTACTATTACCCAGGCTGGCATGAGCCCGGCACCACACTTGAGGCTATAATTAACCAGAAGGCACTAGAGGAGCTACCAGAAGATTTACAGAGCATTGTTCTGAATGCTTGCAAAGTTGTGAATCAGGATATGCTAGCTGAGTATACAACACGTAATCAGCAGGCTCTTGATACTCTGGTAAACAAACATAAAGTTGAGGTTCTCAGATTACCTGATGAAGTCCTAACAACTTTACTTAAGCTCTCTGACGAAGTCGTATCGGAAGTCGCATCAAAAGATGCCATGTCACAAAAAGTTTATCAGTCGTTTAAAGAATATCGTTCTAAAGTTAAATCCTGGACAGATATTTCTGAGCGCGCCTATCTCAACGTACGTTAGTTACTGTATAAACTCTGGCAACCAAGTTGCCAGAGAAGGCCAGTAAACTATCATTGACATAGCAATAATCTGAATCAGTATAAAGGGCATCACACCTTTGTATATATCCATCGTTTTCACACTTTGCGGTGCCACGCCACGTAAATAGAATAGTGAAAAGCCAAATGGTGGCGTTAAAAATGAGGTTTGCAGGTTAATTGCAATCAAGACACCTAACCAGATTGGATCTATTCCCATTGCCAGTAATACCGGGCCAACAATTGGTATTACAACGAAAGTTATTTCTATAAAGTCCAGTACAAAGCCCAGCAGGAACATCACTATCATTACAAGTAGTAATGCACCATAAATTCCTCCTGGCAGGTCACTTAAAAATGACTGCACCAGCTCATCACCTTCAAAACCTCTAAATACAAGTGAAAAAATTGAGGCTCCAATTAAAATCATGAACACCATACTGCTGACACGTGTCGTTCGTTGCATTACATTTTTTATTGTCGACAGTGTTAGTTGGCCTTTTTGCAACGCCAATAGCATTGAACCTACAGCACCTACTGCTGCTGCTTCTGTTGGAGTTGCAACGCCGGTAATAATCGAACCGAGCACCAGTAATATTAGTAGCAGTGGTGGTAATAACTGTAACACTACCTGTTGACGCAATTGCTTACGATCCTGCAATTCCGCTTCTGGTATTGCTGGCATCAACTGTGGTTTAACCAGGGCCATGATCAACAAGTAGATGAGATAGAGACCTACCAGTAAAATTCCCGGCACCAGTGCGCCTACAAAAAGGTCGCCGATAGATAATGTCTCCGGGCTAAATATGCCCATATCCAACTGCGCCTGCTGATAGGCAGACGACAACACATCACCTAAAAGAACCAGCACAATTGAAGGCGGGATAATCTGCCCCAGTGTCCCGGACGCACAGATTGTGCCACAGGCAATTGATGGATTATATCCACGCTTCAACATCGTAGGTAGTGATAACAGGCCCATTGTCACTACGGTTGCACCAACTATACCGGTGCTGGCAGCAAGCAACATACCTACCAGTGTTACTGAAATGCCAATACCACCTCGTAGACTCCCAAATAATTGCGCCATGGTTTCTAACAGGCTTTCAGCGATGCGTGAACGTTCAAGCATAACCCCCATAAACACAAACAGGGGAACCGCTAACAGCACCTGATTCATCATAATGCCATACAGACGATTCGGTAACGCCTCCAGGAAGGCGCCATCAAATATTTCCAGATAACTACCTATACCTGCAAACGCTAATGCCGTACCTGCTAATGTAAAGGCAACAGGGTAGCCGGATAACAGCAATATAAATACACAGGCAAATAGCCATAGCGCCATATATTCCACTAGTTAGCCTCCTGTTTTGCCTGTTTAATCGTTAATAGGCAACGTAAAGACATGGCTACTGCCTGAACCATCAGCAAAGCACTCATAATAATTATCAGGCTTTTCAATAAATATACGCCTGGCAGTCCCCCAGCTTGTCGAGATGATTCCTGTACCTGCCACGCATCACTCACATAAGACCAGCTAATCACAATAATAAAAATCATCACTGGCATAAGTATAAATAGATGCCCTAACAGATCTACCCATGCCTGTGTGACTTCACTCAGGTGAGAATAAATAATATCGACCCGAACATGTTCGTTGTATTTCAATGTGTAGGACGCCCCCAGCAAAAACACCACCGAGTGCATATATGAGATTGATTCTTGCAGAGCAATTGATCCGGTATCAAAAAGATAACGTAGGCACACCACTATAAAGGTCACGATAACCATAGCCAGCACCAGCCAGGATGACTTTCTACCGATCCAGTCGATACCTCGTTCCAGCTTGTTCGCTGTTATTTCTATTTTCTGGCCTATCATGCTTATCCAACCCGCTTATATGGTGGCTGCATTTTAAACGATGGCTCCCCTTATATCGACTAAATAGCACCATTTAGTGATATTTATCTACCAGATCGATACCAACTTGATCTTAATCTGCGAATATCTACAATATAGAAAATGCCAAATGGATTCATTTTTATCATGTACAGGACATTACACACTCTTTTCTGCCTTGCTTTTGCTACACTGATGGCATCCTCATTAGCTAATGCTAATGCATCTGAATTTACCTTAGAACAGGCATCTCGCTGCATTCTACTCAATAAAGACCTGAATCTTGCCAGCTCCCAGTTAATTAAAACAGAAACTAAAAAAGCTGAAATGGCCTCCAAAATTCACTATCTGGAACGTATTATTAATGAGCGCCGTACATTGATCGAACAGCTCGATCAAATTGCTACACATGAAAATAATAAAAACTATAACCAGCTAGTACTTCAATTTGAAAATCTCACACAAGAAAGACGTGAGTCTATCGCCGATTATAACCAACAGCATCAGTTACATATTGTTCAACACGAAAGTGTTATTCGACTTGAGCAACGCTTTACTAGTCAATGCCTGAATAATATCCAGTTATCTGAAAGTGTCTACCAACAAGCTTGTGATCAACAAACAACTGATATCCGTTGGTGCCAGGCATTTTCTTTTGACTAATAAAATGAATTTCTATTAACTCATCTTGGATAATATCTTTCTATAAGCTTTTTACTGCTTTAACTGCTACTATTTTAAGAGGTTAGTGAGCGGAGTAAGATCATGGTAGAACCAATTAGCAAACCTGTTACACTTCCCGAAGATGAACAGCTTGTCAGCTGTGAAGTCTGTCTTAAAAGCGTTCCACAGTCAGAAGCCGACATAGCTGAAGCAGAAGATTATGTTGCTTACTTTTGCGGACTAGAATGTTATGAATTATGGCGTCATCAAGCTGACACTGATAAATGATGAATTACATCCTGTTATTGTTTATTTTCGGTACTTACACGATTGCTAGTTTTATAAATTCATTCTAATGATTTTATAAAATTATTTATATACAGATAGTATTTATGGTGTGACTGTATCGTATTATGTCCAACATTATCCAGTATAACTGTATTCAAATTGTCTTTTTTTATACTGTTAAGATGGTTCATCTTTACTGAAATAATTTCATCATTTTCTGCAGCTAACATCAGGCTAGGCACATCTGTCTTTTTCATGTACTCAATCGTTGGGAAGTTATATTTTAATAAGTAATCAACTGGCATAAAAAAATAATGCTTTTTTGCAACACGTTTCAAACTATCAAACGGTGTTATCATTATCATGCCTGCTACTTTATTTTTACTAGCCAAATAACAAGCCATTGCAGACCCCAGGCTTCTACCGATTACTATTATTTCATCATCTTCAATACCTAGATTTTTTTTTATATGTTGATATGTTCTCTCTGCATGCTCATAAAGCTCTAACTCACCATAAGTCCCTTCTGAATAACCATAACCGGGATAGTTAAATGCAAACACCTGCTTTACTTCATACTCTTTAGCTTCATAGTTCATCCATACTGCATCTTCTGCATTACCACCGAAATACAATACGGTTTTTGATGCATTATTATCAACTGGAATTTGCCAACCATGGATTTTTTCGCCAGAATTAATCAGTACAATTTCATTAGACTGAAATCTGTTATAGGTATTCTGGTCTATTGATGGTGGATAAAATATCATTCTATCTTGCATAAAAAACAGAAACACACACAGCACGAGATAACAGATAATGGCTGTTATCATTATATGCTGGACTATCTGAATTAATTTTTCCATCTGAACTCCATCATACTGCTTTTAATGTCATAATACGCACCCTGATTTAGTACAACTATTCTAGACTGCTATGGCAAAACAAACTCCTCCTTTAATTCTGGTTGATGGCTCATCTTACTTATTTAGAGCTTTTCACGCCTTACCACCACTCACTTCTTCCAAAGGGCAACCAACGGGGGCAATTTTTGGTGTCATCAATATGCTCAAAAAGCTGGTAGAAGAATATCAACCAGAACATATGGCCGTAGTTTTTGATGCAAAAGGAAAAACCTTCAGAAACGATTTGTACCCTGAATACAAGGCGCATTGCCCTCCGATGCCAGATGATTTACGTTCACAGATCGAGCCCATTCATCAATTAGTTGACGCACTGGGTTATCCACGGCTGGTAGTACCTGACGTTGAAGCCGATGATGTAATTGGCACACTGGCAAAACAGGCGGCTGAAGCAGGCCATAAAGTCCTGATCTCGACCGGTGACAAGGACATGGCACAGCTGGTTAATAAGGATGTCACCCTTATAAACACCATGAATAACAGTTTCAGTACACCTGATACGGTTCAGGAAAAATTTGGTGTGTCCGCTGCACAGATTATCGATTATCTAGCATTAATCGGCGATACAGCAGATAACATTCCTGGTGTGCCCAAAGTAGGCCCTAAAACAGCGGCCAAATGGCTTAACCAGTATGGGTCTCTTGAGAATATCATTCAGCATGCTGCTGAGTTTAAAGGCAAAGTCGGTGAGTACTTACGTGATAGTCTTCAGCAACTGCCTCTTTCCTACCAACTGGCGACGATTGTCTGTGATGTAAAATTAGACACTCAAGCTGATGAGCTTAATCTAAAACCAGCCAACCAGGATAAATTGATCGAACTCTACTCGGAGTATGAACTTAAAAGCTGGCTATCAGAGCTTACAGAAGCTGACGACACATCTGCATACCCTAAAACAGACGCAATAGAAACTGATTACCAGACGGTACTCAGCTCTGATCACCTTGATCAGTGGATCGAACAGCTCAAATCTGCAGACAGCTTCGCTTTCGATACCGAAACCACTAGTCTTAATTACATGCAGGCCCGTATCGTCGGTGTTTCTTTTGCTATTGAGGCCGGAACAGCTGCCTATGTTCCCTTTGCTCATGATTATGAAGATGCACCACAACAGCTGTCTGAAGACCAGGTACTGGGTGCGCTAAAGCCACTTCTAGAAGATCCAGATAAGGGAAAGATCGGCCAGAACCTGAAATACGATATGCATGTCTTACAAAATCACGGTATCCAGTTGCAGGGCATCGCACAAGATACGCTACTCGAGTCTTTTGTACTGGACTCAACCAAACGTCATGATATGGACTCCATGGCGAGTCGTTTTCTCAATCTTCAAACCATTCATTTTGAGGACATAGCCGGGAAAGGTGCTAAACAGCTCACTTTTAACCAGATTAACCTTGAGCAGGCAGGCCCCTATGCCGCGGAAGATGCCGATATCACCCTTCGCTTGCACCAGCATATCGCTCAGCAGTTATCAGACTTCCCCAGCCTGCTTGCAGTGTATCAGACAATAGAACTGCCCCTGATGCCGATTATTCAGCATATTGAACAGAATGGTGTAAAAGTCGATGCACAGATGCTAGCCGATCAAAGCTACCAGCTTTCACAGCGCCTGCAACAGCTGGAACAACAGGCTCACGAGGAAGCCGGTGAGGCCTTTAACCTGGGTTCTCCCAAGCAAATTCAAGCTATATTCTTTGATAAGCTTGAGCTACCGGTTATTCGCAAGACCCCCAAAGGCCAGCCTTCTACAGCCGAAGATGTACTACAGGAATTGGCAGAGATGGGTCATGAGCTACCGCGCATAATCCTGGAGCACCGTGGGCTTAGCAAACTTAAATCAACCTATACTGACAAGCTGCCATTACAGATTAACCCCAATACCGGCCGCGTGCATACCAGCTACCACCAAACCGGCGCTGCTACTGGACGCATGTCATCCAGCGATCCCAACCTGCAGAATATACCGATACGTTCAGAAGAAGGACGCCGCATTCGACAGGCATTTATCGCCTCTGAAGGAAAGGTCATTCTGGCAGCAGACTATTCTCAGATTGAGTTACGAATTATGGCACACCTGTCCGCTGACCAGAGTCTGCTAGATGCTTTCAGGGAAGGCAGGGATATTCACCGCGCTACTGCTGCAGAAGTCTTCGACACCCCCCTTGATGCAGTTGAAAGTGAACAGCGTCGCGCTGCTAAAGCCATTAACTTCGGCCTTATTTACGGTATGTCCGCCTTTGGACTGGCTAAACAACTGGGAGTTGAGCGCTATGAGGCTCAGGAATATATCAACCTTTATTTTGAGCGCTATCCCGGTGTTAAGGATTATATGGATAGAACACGTGAACAGGCACACGCCGATGGCTATGTCGAAACGCTATTTGGCAGACGCCTGTATTTACCTGAAATCAACTCACGCAATGGTCAACGACGTCAATATGCAGAACGTACCGCTATCAATGCACCCATGCAGGGGACCGCAGCAGATATCATCAAACGCGCCATGATCAAGGTTCACAATGCACTCAATACCTCAGAGCTTGATGCGATAATGATTATGCAGGTTCATGATGAGCTGGTTTTCGAAGTCGCCGAAGAGCAGATCGAACGGCTAAGCCAGTTACTTCACCAGGAAATGGAGTCTGCTGCTGAGTTAGATGTGCCTTTACTGGTTGATATTGGAGTAGGTAAGAACTGGGATGAAGCGCACTAAATTAATTTAACAAACCACTTGTCGTTTTATTCTGTCATGGATGACAGCCACCATTTCTGCCGACAAAATCAAAAACATAATCAATAACAAGCATATAGAGAAGCGTATTTATAAACCTGTAAAGAATTAAAATTTATAAATATGACTTTATGGTTTTTTTATAGAATTAATATGCACACCACTCGTCGAAACTGTTTTGACAAGTGCCACGAATAGACTTTACTTAAAGACAAGCAATGTAGTTTTTTTCGTATTGCGCTAAAGCCCGGCGCAAGCTCGCTTGCCTCCCTGAGCGAGCAACTTGAGAGAGGCCTCCCCAAGCCAATCTCTATATTATCCCCGACCACATCCCTGGTGGCCGGGGTTTTTTGTTTATAGCCAAAGGGCTATATCTGTAATGTTTCGCAGCATTCTATACTGTTTTAATTAAATTTAGAAAGACTTAACGAAAGCTTTACGACAAGCTGTCGTTTTTGTCTCTAAATGATTATGCTGCAAGCTCAAACCACAGATCTAAAATTTTTCTCAGCTCGTCCGTACCCGATTTATTGAGTGCAGAAAACATTTGAACCGTTGCATTAAATCCCGCATCTTTAATCGATTTTTTTACCATTAATAATTGTTTACTCGCCGCACCTTTTTTTAATTTATCTGACTTTGTTAACAACACATGTACCGGTGTATTCATATGGCTACACCACTCTAACATTTGAAAATCATAATCTTTTAAAGGATGACGTATATCCATTATCACCACCAGACCACGAAGTTGCTCACGCTGTCCCAGATATGATTCCATTAACGCCTGCCACTCGCGACGCATTTTTTCCGGTACCTTTGCATACCCATAACCGGGAAGGTCGACCAGGCAACGTATCTCATCGAGACTGAAAAAATTAATTAACTGCGTTCTACCCGGTGTCTTACTGGTTCTTGCCAGAGCTTTCTGCTCACACAGTGTATTAATGGCGCTCGATTTACCTGCATTTGAACGACCCGCAAAAGCAACCTCAAAAACTGATTCTGTGGGTAATTGATTCTGGCGGCTGGCGCTGGTCAGGAACTGTGCCTGACGATAAAAGTTAGCCATAGTGGTGTGTATAAACCTGCAAAAAGTAATGTTTTAAGGGTGTCTGTAGGCTGAATCTTACCAATCTTGAGCTGCCGCTGCGATATTTAGCCGAATATTTACGATATTTCGCCGGCCAAAATTGCTGAAATCACTGATCTGGTGTAGACTTGCGCCACTTTTTTCGCCCCGGAGTCCCTTGTAGAGCTCTGAAGCGGCTAATATACTCAAGAACCAGCGAGGCTGGTAATAATCGTTTGGAGAAGACAAACAATGAATTTCAAATCTCTGATGGCAATCTTTGGTCTGGCTTTTGGCCTGAATGCTACAGCGACTGCGGCAGACCTGGCTGCAGGTGAAGCCTCAAGTGCTATCTGTGCAGGTTGTCATATGCCTGACGGAAACAGCGTGGTCGATATGTTCCCTAAGCTGGCAGGCCAACACGCTCAATACATTGCCAAGCAACTAAATGACTATAAGAGCGGCGCTCGTAAAGACGACACTATGACTGGTATGGCAGCAACTCTGGCTACTGATGCAGACGTAGCGAATGTTTCAGCATTCTTCGCCAGCAAAACTGCAAATGTTGCGCCAGCAGACGACAGCAAAGTAGCACTGGGTAAGGATGTTTACCGTGGTGGTAACACGGCGAATGGCCTGCCTGCATGCATGGGTTGTCATGGTCCTAATGGTTCTGGTAATCCTACTGCCAAATACCCGACTCTGGCTGGCCAGCATGCAGCTTATACAATCAAACAGCTTCAACTTTTCCGCGATGGCACACGTGACAACGATAGCAACAAAATGATGCGTAATGTTGCTGCTAAGATGACAAATGCAGAGATTGAAGCCGTTGCACACTACCTGGCACAGATGAAGTAAGCTTTACCGCTTGATTATCTGACCAACAAAAAGGCTGCTTAATGCAGCCTTTTCTGTACTTACCGATGCAAAAATTTTTATAATCAAATAATAACGCATGAAATTTTTTTACTCTTTTGTGGTCATATTTTAAAACCCCTGGGGAATTGTATGAAATTAATCAATAAAATCAGTCTGTTACTAATTTTTTCCTGTCTAAACCTGAGTGCAAATGCAGCGCCTTACAGTGAAGGCAAACATTACAGCAAAATACCTGCACCTATAGCTACCCAGACAGGCGATAAAATAGAAGTTCTAGAGTTCTTCTGGTATGGCTGTCCACACTGCTTCAGCTTTGAACCGACACTAAAAAAATGGAAACAAAAGCTACCTGCGTCTGTTTCATTCGTACGTGTTCCTGCTCCGCTGAATCCTCGTTGGATGCCACACACCAAAGCCTTCTACACATTGCAATCCATGGGAGAGGGTGAAAATCACCATGAAGCCATATTTAGTGCTATGCATGTGAAAAAACAGAAGCTTTTTACCAAGAATGCAATTGCGGATTTCCTTGAACAGCGTGGCGTGAATAAGCAACAGTTCCTTTCTACTTTTGATTCATTTGCTGTAGAAATGCGAGCTCGTCAGGCTTTACAGTTAGGACAGCAATACAAGTTAAGTGGCGTGCCGATGCTCACCATCAATGGTAAATACACTATAGGAGCAGAGCAGGCTGGCAGTTATCAGGGCATGGTTAATGTAGCTAATCATTTAATCAAGCTAGAATCAAAATAGGCTGTTTAGCCACTGGCTTGACTTGTCAGTTTTCATTTACACGACTATATTCTAAAGGGAACCCACGGGTTCCCTTTTTTATTCTAATGAGATAACCATAAAGAGACTTCACGATGTCAGCAGAAGGGCAGGATAATGAACAATGGAAGCAGAAATACTACGCCCAACTAGATGAACTCGAACAAAAGGAAAAAGACTGGGAACAACTTGAGTCTATACTCAAACGAACCATAAGCCGTATCAGTCTGGCTGCTGAGGGCCAAAATCCAAGTCTCGATCGTCACCTTAGTACACTAAGGCAATCCATTAAAAATGCTATTAATACTACTCAGCTATCTAATCTGATTGATGAAATATCAGACGTCATTACCAAACTAGAAGAAGGAGCTTCTTCCGAACATAATCCATCTAGTAGTATTCTACAAGAGATATTCAGCTCTTTAGAGTTACCCAGGCCCTACAACAAGGAACTTTCTAAACTCCAAAACCAGATTACTAACTCAGATGATTCATCTCATATTAAAGTAGTCTCTGCATTAATCAGTATTATTCATAACGCACTTAATTCAAAGCAACCAGATGAAAAGTCAGGATTACTTAAAAATCTATTCAGCTCAACCAAAGATTCATCAACAGAACTCCAGAATCAAAGTAATGATTTTAATATCGAAAGTTATAAAGCCTGCCTGTTACAGATCATGAACCTGATTGACAATCAAAATTCACCTTCTGGAAAATTGTCATCGTTAAAAATATCAACAAGAGATGCACAGCAACAAACAGAACTCGAAGCACTGTCACATAGCTTAGCCACATTTATCAAAACTAAATCTGAATCAATTGTACCTGAATCTATTCAAACTACTAATAACACTCAAACTCAGGTCTCATCAACTCAACCAGCTATTCAGGAATTACTGATTCGCCTTATTGAACAGCTCATAGTTCCTGCCGATATGCAGAAACTTGCCGATGAGATGAAGCACCGTCTTGAAAAGGAAACTGACCAATCAAACTGGAAAGCACTACTCAAGGATGTTACCAACTTAATCAATTCGATTCGTAGTCGTTTACAGAAAGAAAAAAACGACTTCGAGAATTTTCTACAGCAAGTTACTGATCGTCTCAAGGAAATGGATCAGTTTTTACAGACTGAAACCCAGCAACTTGAAATAGCTGAACATCAGGGAATAGATTTTGATAATCAGTTTCAGGACAAAGTTACTGATATACAGCAAGATATTAATGATGCAACAGACATACATCATCTTAAACAATCCGTGACTGTTAAATTAGATACCATAAGTTCACACATTCGCAATTATCGAGATACAGAGAAACAAAGACTTAACCAATCTCAGCAACAGATCCAGAAAATGCATAATAGAATGCAGGATCTTGAGAAAGAAACAGATACACTTAAAAAAGTCGTTATAGAAAAAAGCAAACAGGCTATGTACGATACACTCACTGCAATTCCAAATCGTCTCGCCTATGATAAAAAAATCGAAGAAGAATTCTCACGGTGGAAACGATTTTCTACTCCGCTGACACTCGCAATATGGGATATCGACTTTTTTAAAAAAGTTAATGATACTTATGGTCATAAAGCAGGCGATAAGGTTTTAAAAACCGTTGCACAACTACTAAATAAGCGTATTCGAGCAACCGATTTTCTAGCTCGTTTTGGCGGTGAAGAATTTGTTATGTTACTTCCTGGAACACAGAAAGATGAGGCACTCAGCTTACTTAACAAGCTTAGAGAACAGGTAGAAAATTGCGGATTTCACTATCATGGCGAGGCTGTCACAATTACCGCCTCATGTGGAATTTGTAATTTTTCTGATGATGACACGCCCGGAGCTGTTTTTGAGCGTGCAGATCAGGCACTCTATCAGGCAAAAAAAAATGGTCGAAATCAATGTGTTATCGCACCTTGATCTGATTAACTCTATCATTCAATCGTCCATTATTGTGACTGGACACACATTATTATAGCCTTTATATATCATTGATTATTCTAGATTTATCAGCTATGTTTGAATCAGTTATACATTTAAATAGCATAATGGAGAATACAAATGAATAAGGCTGCTTCACTGTTGTTGGGTACTTCCGTCGTATTACTTTTATCTGCTTGTGCTGGAAAAAAGCAGGAGGTTGCTGATTGTGTATTTCCTGACTCTCCTGGTACCGCTGCGCCTGGCTGGGTTTGTGACGAGCCAGTTGAGGGCCTGGCTATTTCTGCTGTCGGCTCAGCTGAAAAATCAGGAGCAGGTCATGACTTCATGAAAACAATGGCTGCTACTAATGCTAGAGTAACATTAGCACAAAACATGAAAATAGAAGTTCGTAATATGATAAAGCAGTATGTCGAAACCACTGGCGCTGCTGATACTGAAACAGTTGATAAAGTTCTTACTTCAGTTACTAAACAAATAACTAACGAAACTCTTATTGGTACAAAAATTCAGAAAACACGTAAAAGCCCAGGTGGTAGCCTGTATGTACTAATTGGTATGGATCAGACAAGTATGCAACAGGCAACTGAAAATGCTTTGAAAACCAGTATGAAAAATGAAAATGCATTATGGCAACAGTTTAAAGCACAGAAAGGGCAGGATGAACTGGCAGCAGAAATAGCTAAAATGCAATAATGCCTGTTATTTTTACTACACATGGACGTGCAGTAAAGTATCTATTAGTAATGGATTACTTCATAACAAAAGCTCTCGCTTTTTTATTTATTTTTATTTGTAGTTTCTTATTAATTTTATTTTCATAAAACCTAATGAATTTGATACCTCGATACAATACGAAACAAGATCTTACAAGTGATGATACACCAAAGCCTGTTATTATATCTACAGCACCCGATTAATCTTTAGACACTAAACTTCAAAAATATTTGAATTATCTACAAGTGTAACGCTTAAACCAATCAAGTTGAATAAACCTGTCATCAAATCGATTTTGATCGAGCTATCGACTCAATGTTGATTATTCGATTTCCAGGTATAAATCTTAATTTTTATTATGATAAGATGCTTATATTCAATTTTAAAAACTCTGTTTATTAATTAGTTATAAGTGAGACATGGTCTAGATTAAGTTCATCCAATTATAATCATCAATTTAAACTACTAGATAAATATATATCTAATTTATAAGAAATAAGCTGATTCCTGGTATATATGTGATCATCAATAATACAATAAGTAGTATTAACATAAACGGTAAACTGGCTTTATAAACTTCACTAATTGGCCTGTTAAATCTTTGACTAGATATAAATAGATTTATTCCAACAGGTGGTGTCATATAACCTATCTGCATATTAGCTAAAAATATTATACCTAAATGTACTGGGTGTATGCCAAAACTTAAGGCTACTGGTAATATAAGTGGTACTATAATCACCAGGGCAGAAAAAATATCAAGTATTGCACCTATAAATAAAAGAAATATATTCAACAACAGTAAAAATGTATATTTACTTTCTATATTATTACTGATTATTTCAAATATCTTATCTGGTAGTTCTGCATCTATAAATACATTGGTAAGTGCTAATGAGACTGCAAGAATTAGCAATATACTACCAATCATTGTCATTGATTCTGTAATTATAGGCATCAGCTTTTTCGTACTGACTTCTCTATTAATTATAACTTCAACAAGTAATACATAACATACTACTAAAGCTGCAGCCTCTGATATAACGAAGTATCCAGAATATATACCTGTTAACAATAATATGGGTAGTGGTAATTCCCATCGCATCTGTCTGATTGCTTTGAATAATTCAGAACTATCATATCGGACGGTTTCTATTGAATATTTTCTACTCTTATATACACCATAAAAAGATAAAATAATTACCATTAATGCTGATGGAATAAGTCCTGCAATAAATAATTCATTTAATGTAAAAGTATTCTCTAGCTCCATCTGCTGAGCTACTATTCCATATAATATTAATGGAAGTGATGGCGCTAATAATAAACCCAAGCTACCTGTTGTGGTTATCATTCCTAGTGTGAATTTATCAGAGTATTCCATTTTTTTAAGTGCAGGATAAAGCAGTGCGCCTAAAGCAACTATCGTCACTCCAGCCGCACCTGTTAATGCTGTAAATACAGCGCATGCTGCAAAAGAAACAATTATAAAACCACCAGGCATCCAGCCAATAGATGCCTGTATCAATGCTAAAAGTCTTAGTGAAATTTTACTTTCACTGAGTAGATAACCAGCAAGTGTAAATAGCGGTAATGCCATCAAGAGTGGTGTTTCTGCAAGTCTGTATATTTCAATACCAATTACTTCAAGATTTACATCTGCAATATAAAACCCATAGACTGCACCAGCAGCTATTACCGAAAATAACGGTGCTCCTGTAATTGCTAACAGGCATAAAACTATAATTACTATTACAGTTAACATAGCTTTATTTTTTATATATTGTATATATGAAGAATCGAATTGACATCACACCAAAAGCTATTGGAATTATCATTGATATAATCCAGGAGGGTATAATTCCAACTGCACTAACAGAGTACTCAAATTCTGTTTGTACATAACGTAAGCTGTTATAGAAAATTACCAGACATACAACAAATGCAAAAGCATTATTTATTTTTTCTATCTTTTTTAAATCATTTTTTTTAGAAAAATGACTCAGCACATCAATCTTTAGATGTTTTCCTTTTCTTGTTGCAATCATTGCACCTGTCATTGCTATCCATAAAACCATGACTCGAACTAATGATTCTGCCCATATTATCCCATCATCAAATAGGTTTCTTAGAACAATCTGACTCAGGGCTATTACTACAATTCCTATTATCAGCAAAACAATAAAGCTATCCTCTATAAAGTGAATAACATTTATAGCTTTATTTTTATTTGACTCATCAATTTGCACTGGTTATCTCATTCGTAATTCTAATTTCTTCTAGGAGCTTTTTAACCGTAATCATTGATTGTTCTGAAATTGTCCCAGTCTTCTCTATTGAGTTTCTTGCTACACCTCCTAGTCTAAACCATTCTGCAATAGATGGGCCTTTAGGCTTTATCAATTCAAGGCCTTGGTTTTGTAATGCTTTAAATGCATTTATATTATCTTGCCTATTCTTTTTATCAATATTAGAAAATACATTTCTCATTATATCTTTAACAATTTTTTGATCAGACTTAGATATTTTATTAAACTGTTTTTTATCAACGATCATTGTTGCATATATATATGATAGTGGAATATCAGTCAGATACTTGAATTGTGTATGCCACTGTAATGCTATGGCTGCAATTGGTGAGACTGCTACTGTATCAATTATATTTGTTTGTAAACCTGTTAGTACATCACCAATATTAAGTGGAATAGGGTTGATACCAAACGATTTTAATATCAATTCAGCCTGTTTATTATTTGTCGGAGTCCAAACTTTATGTTCAGTCAGGTCTTTCGTTTCACTAATTGGTAATTTTGACATTGCATACGCAAAACCACCTTCAGATAAGCCAAAGCTTATTAATCCAGTTTTTTCAAGCCCATCTATAATTTTCTCATCAAAGCTTGATCTTATATGATCAACCTCTTTAAAGTTTCTGAAAAGTAGTGGTAGACTGTAAATCTGGCTATCTGGATAAAAATTTTCAAGAACTCCATGAGAAACTGCTGCACCTTGTAACTGATTTATTCTGATTTTCTTCATGACGACTTCTTCAGAGCCCATCACACCACCAGGATAAAACTTAAATTTTACTCTTCCATTAGTCTGCTTTTTTATCTCACTTGCACCTTCTTTCATTTGCTTCATCCAGTTCGAGCCATTAGGTGCAGTTGTAGATATTTTAAATGTTTTTGCTTGTATATTGATAGTTGTTAATGAACTTACTATCATAAACGTCAATAAAAAATATATTCTTTTCATTAGAAATAGTCCTTCGCACTATTTTTTAACAATATTGCTTTTTCTATCGCAATTGTATTCATGAGAAGAAACTCATCTTTAACGATTTCAGTAGATATAACTTCTTCAATTAATTGATTATGTAACTTTTCATCATATATTAGTCGTGCATAGTATTCGGCATATAAAACTTTTGCCATGAGATTTTTTCTACTACTCTTCTCGTAAGCCTTTATAAATTGCGTTTTGGCTATTTCAGGTTTACCACCATAACTTTCTGGAACTAAACTATTCATAACTCCAAGGTACATAAAAGTAGTACCTTGCTTCCAGTTATCATCTATCTTTACTATTGTTTCAAATAGTAATTTAATATGGGGAATCTTCGCTGTGTTATTCCAGTCATCACTATTAAGTTGTAACCATGAAAGCCATGACACAGCCAATGCATATAAGTATTCGATATCATCCTC
>JBFHVQ010000058.1:0-20637 GCA_041589455.1 Gammaproteobacteria bacterium
ATCGGAATCAGTATTAATGCTGCCAGCCATTGAAGGTCTATGCCCAGGACTGCAAACGCGCTCATTTTTATAGTGACAATAATAAACCACATTACGAACAGTGTATTTCGTAATACATTAATGGCAACGTTTCGCATAAACACCGCAACAATTAGCGGCGCACCGGTTAGCGATGTGCCTGCTATATATCCACCCAGGCTTAACAGAAATCGATCAACCCAGACATTCTTACTTCGAATATTTATACCAAATATCCATAACACGGCATAAAACAAGGTGATGGTATAAATAAAGATGATTAACCATTGAGTAGGTAACTTAATTAGGCCCATGACACCAATTAGGGTAAATGGCAAAATAATTGCGATGGATTTTTTCAGGTAAGGCCAGTCGACATGTTTTATTCTTGTGCCTAATGTTAAGCCTGAGAAAAATAAAAGGTGCAGGCCAATCATGGGTAACCAGTAGAGTGGCTGGTCATATACAAACAGCATTAATGGCAAGCCTAGAGCGGCACCACCAAAACCCAGGCCGCTGCGTACGAAACCGGTCCAGATAAAAATCAGACCGATTATTACAATCTCGATTAATGAAAAATTAAACAAGGTATCCATGGAGCGGATTGTAACCTGTATAGTTATTTTTTATTAACGAGTATGTCGATTATTTTTCGCTGAATATTTACAGTGGCTAACAGCATTTATTCTTCCTGCTGCGGTGGATATGATGGTTTAGTCAGAACAAACCAGGCACCATACACCATTAGCAATGCAACAATTGATTTTACCCAGATAGGTATTGGAACATAGAGCATCATGTAAATCAGGCTAATGCTCATAAAGCTCACTGAAATAATTTTCGCCGGTAATGGAATCACCCGATACTGTTTCCATTTTTGCAGTGGCGGGCCAAAAAATTTATGGTAATAGAGCCAGTTATGAAATTTTTCCGAGCTTTCAGAAAATGCCCACAATGCCAGTAACATAAACGGTGTAGTAGGAACTACGGGTAATAGCAGGCCAATTGCCCCAAGGGCAAAGAAAAACCAACCTAAACTGAAATAGACAACTCGCATACTTGATTACAACTTTTAAGCTAATACCGGCATTTTAGCACTTGAGATTTTTCCCGAGATACCCATACTCAATAGTATGGATATAAATACATTAAAAACAATGCTTGATCAGGGTCAGGACAGTTTAATTTTACGCTTTGGGCTAGCACAGGCGCTATTGAAAGCGGGTCAAGCTGCGGAAGCAATCGACCATTTACTCAAAACACTGGAGTTTGACTCCCAGTATTCAGCAGCCTATAAGCTACTCGGTAAGGCATATGCAAGCAACGAGCAGTATCAGCTGGCCATTGATACCTATACAAAAGGTATTGAAATTGCCGAAACTAAGGGTGACATCCAGGCTGCTAAAGAAATGAAGGTGTTTCTCAAGCGTCTGCTAAAATAACACCTCGATTATCCGCTTCGTTATTAACCCGTATTCGCCATCTCACGGCGTTTCTTCAGTACTTCGAGCACTAGGTCATCTCGGCGTGGAATACCGTATCGGGTATCACCATAGGGAAAAGGCCGGGTTTTGCCAGAAACCTCATAACCTCGACGCTGATACCAGCCAATCAGGTCTTTGCGTTGGGTAATCACCGACATTTCCAACCAGTTACAGGCCATTTTTTTAAACACTAGCTCTTCTGCATAGTTCAACATATCCTTGCCTACCCCTTTACCCTGACAGTCGGGGCGCACTGCAAACATGCCAAGATAGGCATAGTCCTGCTTTTTTTCTATATGCATCGAGCCTATCAACTGATCATTTTCTTCGCACAGGATAATTCGATTAGATGTTCGGTTGATGATGCAGGAGATCTCGATAGTATCGGTTCGCTGGCCATCCAGTAAATCTGCTTCCGTGGTCCAGCCTGCCCTGCTGGCCTCTCCCCGGTATGCTGATTCTACTAAACGATAAATATCGGTCGTATCTTTTAAACTTGCCTGTCGAAAAGTTCGCATTGTTATCCCTGTTAAGTCAATTATTCAGTATAATCAGCGCTCTTTTTAGCCTATTGAACGCTAAGCCAATATGTCACAGATAAAACTTACCGAATACAGTCATGGTGCTGGCTGTGGATGTAAAATTGCGCCCGGACTGCTTGAAGACATTTTAAAAACTTCTTCCATTATTTTTAGTGATCCATGTCTCCTTGTTGGAAATGATACCAAGGATGATGCAGCTGTTTATGACCTTGGAGATGGTCGTTCCGTGGTTAGCACCACGGATTTCTTTATGCCGATTGTGGATGACCCTTTTGAATTTGGACAGATTGCCGCCACCAATGCCATTAGCGATATCTATGCTATGGGAGGTAAACCTTTGATGGCCATCGCAATTTTCGGCTGGCCCATTAGCAAATTGGATGCCTCTGTGGCCTCACAGGTGATTGAGGGTGGGCGTCATGCCTGCAAACTGGCGGGTATAGCACTGGCTGGTGGTCATTCCATCGATGCACCGGAACCCATTTTTGGCCTTGCAGTCACTGGTGAAGTCAATAATCAGCAACTTAAGCGTAATGACCAGGCCGAAGCCGGCTGTGATCTGTTTCTCACCAAGCCGCTGGGCATTGGTATTCTGACCACGGCTCAAAAGAAGAAATTACTAAAACCCGAACATGAACGCATTGCGCCAGATACCATGTGCCAGCTGAATAAGCCAGGTGCAGATTTTGCCAAGCTACCTTATGTAACCGCTATGACCGATGTCACTGGCTTTGGCTTACTTGGCCATCTAACTGAACTCTGTGAAGGAAGTGGCCTTTCTGCAGTTGTTGATTTTGCTGCGGTACCGAAATTACCTGAAGTCGAAAACTATCTCGCTCAGGATTGTTCACCCGGTGGCGCACAACGTAACTTTGATAGCTACGGTCATAAGATAGCCAAGCTTACCGATACTCAGCAAAAAATTCTCTGTGACCCACAAACTTCCGGCGGTTTGCTGGTTGCAGTTAGACGTGGTAATCGTGATGAATTTATTGGCTTTGCTGAATCACTAGGACTATCACTTTCACCGCTTGGCAGTTTATCTGCCGCTGAACAAGATCAACCTTTGATTCGTGTGCTTTAAGCAATGACTGACAAACAGACGAATAACATCAGTTTTGATGAGCTACCACAGCTTGATGATTTTAAATCTCTATTACTGAATAACACGCCTATGCTCGATGTGCGGGCACCGATTGAATTTTCACAGGGTGCGTTTCCAGCTTCTCAGAATATTCCCTTAATGAATGATGCAGAACGAGAAGCTGTGGGTAAACAGTATAAAAATGTCGGCCATGATGAGGCAGTAAACCTCGGTCACCAACTGGTGAGTGGCGATACTAAACAACAACGAGTTGATCTGTGGCAGTCATTTTTTGAAAAAAATCCAGATTGTGTTCTTTACTGTTTTCGTGGGGGCATGCGTTCGAAAATTACCCAGCAATGGATTTACCAGCAGTCCGGTAAAGTGATTCCACGAATCAGGGGTGGCTATAAAGCGATGCGCCGTTACCTGATTGATGAACTGGAACAATCAAGCAAACATATTCAGCCCATTATGTTGGGTGGTAGAACCGGCATTGGTAAGACCTTATTATTACAAAAGATTACTATGATGGTCGATCTTGAAGGCCTGTTTCATCACCGGGGTTCTGTTTTTGGTAAGCATGTTGACCCTCAACCCTCACAGATTGATATTGAAAATACATTATCCATTGAATTACTAAAACACCGTGAGCAAAAACACCTTAACCTTCTGTTTGAAGATGAAGCGGCGAATATTGGCTCACGCCGTATCCCTGAATTATTATTTGAAAAATTCAAACAGTCACCATTAATTTTATTAGAAGCAGATACGCAAAGTCGTGTCGATATCACCTTTCAGGAATACATTATAGAAGCCCTTGCTGAGCACCAGAAATTTTCTGGAGAAGAACAGGGCTGGTATAACTGGTCAATTTATTTAAATGAATGTTTCGATAAAATACAACGCCGTCTCGGTGGAGTACGCTACCAGTCACTTAAAACACTGCTAGCTGATGCGTTAGATATTCAACTGAAAACTGGCAATAGTGAACATCACAAAACCTGGATCGAAAGTTTATTGGTGGATTATTATGATCCGATGTATGATTATCAGCTTTCTAAAAAACAGGAGCGTGTGATTTTCAAGGGTGAAAGAGAATCTGTAGTGGAGTTTTTAGCACAACGCTATCAATTGATATAATAGCTTATATTGATATTTTTTTAACTACATATCTTAAAAATTACACAAACACAGCTCTATCTATTATTCTGTTTCTCTATATTAAAAACAAACACTATTATGTAGGCTTCACTTGTTATAACAATTAATCAACTATACAGTTAATTAGTTGCCAGATTTCTTCAAGAAACTTGAAATATAGCTGTCATTTATATATAGATAGATTTGCATCCAACGGGATATCTTCTAAAGCGTTTATATGTCCATTGATATTGCTCTGGTTTTTCGCGTATTAGTGCTTCAAGATCCAAGTTCATTTGATGCGTCGCCTCTTCCAGAGTCAATTTAGCAAGATCTTTACTCGCAGAACGAAAAATCAATTTAAATCCACGACCTTTATCAAGCCGTTGAGCGTAGGTATACACAACCACAGAATCATTTTTTATTGCCAGTTTAGGTAATAGAGTCATTGTGTAACAAGGATTATTAAAAAACGGCACAAAGATTCCATTCTTACTAGGTGACTGATCTGGCAGCATTCCTATAACCTCTAATTGTTTTAATGCTTTACTGATAACACGTACGCCATTTATTTCTGTAGGTACCAACTTTGCACCCGTGCGTTGGCGAGCATGAAGGACTAACTTTTCTGCACGTGAATCAGTAAGTGGTGCATACATAGACGTCATCGTGTAGTGCTTTGCACAATACAAACCAACTAACTCCCATGAACCATAGTGAGGAATTGCCAAAATCACGCCTCTTCCTTGAGATTGTGCCTGCTTAATTATTTCTTCGTTCTCACACTCTGTAACAAGTGTCAGCATCTGTTTGCTGTTTTTTTGCCATATTTTTCCTGTTTCTAAAATTACCTTACCAGTTTCGTTCAGTATTTTATGTATCAGTTCAATTTGTTGTTGTGAGTTTAATTCAGGAAAGCAATACTTAATATTTTTTTCGGCAATTCGGCGTATTCGGCTATGACTAATCCATAAAAGCTTACCAATTACTTTGCCTAAGTCATGTACATACTTGAGAGGTAAGCTTGCGCCAATAAACAAAATAGATTTAAATATAAAAAATTTCATTTTAATATATACAACCGTTGCTCAGTAGCATTGGTATAGCCGGTCGCTTCATAAGACTTTCGAAGTAAGTCTAGAAGTGATGCGAAACTTATTTGTAAGCAGTGATATTTTATTTAATAAATCCATTTTCTACATCTTTAACGATTAAATCATAAAGCGGTGTTCCCTGATCCACATTCATTATATAGAGAATGTGCTTCCAGCCTTTTTCATAATTTTTATAATAGGCACCGGAAATATTTTTCATCGGTTGCCCGGTATTATCTGCAATAGATAGAATCATCAATACATCAGGAATAGTAAATTCATATTGACGGAATAAAGCATCAATACTGTGCTCCGGAAAATTAAATTCCTTTTTAACATTTTTGGTAAACCGAACTTTGATAATCTTATCTTCGTTCAGCTTATTTAATTCAAGCAGCATTTCATCCAGTACTGGATCACCAGTATTTGGCGTATAGGTATCTGGTCGCTTGGGTTTATAAGCTTCTGTAGGCGATTTAATTTCCTGTTTCTCTTCTTTCTTCTCTTCATCTTTTGCTATTGTTGTATAGCTAAACATCACAAGCGTTAGAACAACTAGTATTTTTATCGCCGACATATTACTTACCTATGCAGAAGCTTGAGAAGATTCTTCCAAGCAGATCATCTGATGTAAATTCACCGGTAATTTCATTTAACTGTTGTTGTGCCATTTTTAGTTCTTCCGCTAACAGCTCACCGGCCTGTAGTGTTACTAGATTATAGCGTGCATTTTCGAGATGATCCTGCGCCTGCTCCAGTGCTTCGATGTGACGTCGTCTGGCCATAAATCGGCCTTCGGTAGTTTGCTCATAGCCCATACATTTTTTCAGGTGTTCCCTGAGTAACTCCATGCCGTCGCCTGTTCTGGCGCTAAGTGCAACATCAGTTTCAGATTCATCATAGATGATTTCCGCCTGACGCCCGGTTTTATCAATTTTATTAATTACCCGGGTCACGCCAATGTGCTTAGGCAGCTGATCTTCGATTTCCAGGTGATCCGACTCACCAGAGCTATCATCTACCAGTAATAATATTCGGTCTGCCTGTTCGATTTCCTGCCAGGCTCGGCGTACCCCTTCCTGTTCAACCGGATCATCGCTATCTCGCAGACCTGCAGTATCAATGACATGCAGGGGTAACCCATCAATTTGAATATGTTCCCTGAGAACATCTCGGGTGGTCCCCGCAATATCGGTAACAATGGCAGATTCACGCCCCGCCAGCTGATTGAGTAGACTCGACTTACCTGCATTAGGTCGACCAGCAATCACCAGGCTCATTCCTTCGCGAAGCAAACTGCCCTGACGTGCCGATTTGAATACACTTTGTAAGGAGTGTTCGATAGATGTTAATTTGGCTTCTATTTTTCCGTCATTTAAGAAGTCGATTTCTTCTTCGGGGAAATCCAGTGACGCTTCAACATATAAGCGCAGTTCAATCAGACTTTCCACCAGGCTATGAATATTTTGTGAAAACTCACCCTGGAGAGAACGAACTGCAGCTCGTGCAGCTTCTGCTGATTCAGCCTCAATCAAGTCTGCTACTGCTTCCGCCTGGGCCAGGTCCATTTTGTCATTCAGAAACGCCTGCTCACTAAATTCGCCGGCTCGCGCAGGTCTGGCACCCAATTTCAAAACGCGCTTTAGCAACATATCCAGTACTACCGGGCCACCATGGGCCTGTAGTTCCAATACATCTTCGCCGGTAAATGAATGGGGTTTCTGAAATAGCAGTGCAATACCGGAATCAATATTCCGTTGGTTTTCATCTTTGAAACCTAGATATTCTGCTTTTCGTACTTCCGGTATTTTTCCTAGTACTTTATCTGCAATTTCGATACATTTTGGCCCAGATATCCTCACAATGCCGACACCTCCCTTTCCAGGAGCCGTCGCTATAGCCGCAATGGTGTCTATTTTAGCTGTCTTCATAGGCGTTATTTTCAGGCATAAAAAAAGCGCTAAGTCGCAAACTTAATTTGCGTGCTTAGCGCCTTCAGGTCAACCGATTTTATTTTTCAGCTTCGATTCGTTTGGTAATCACATACTGCTGAGCTATCGACAACAGGTTATTTACTACCCAGTAAAGTACCAGACCCGCCGGGAAGAACAGGAAGAATACTGTAAATACGACTGGCATATACTGAAAAATCTTCTGTTGTACTGGATCAACTGGTGCAGGGTTCAGCTTCTGCTGAAAATACATGGAGGCGCCCATAATAATTGGCAGGATAAAGTACGGATCCTGAACCGAAAGGTTTTGAATCCATAACGCAAACGGTGCGTTTCGCATTTCCACTGATTCCAGCAGTACCCAGTAAAGTGCAATAAATACCGGAATCTGAATCAATATAGGTAAACAGCCTCCCAGTGGATTGATTTTTTCTTCCTTGTAGAGCTTCATCATTTCTGCAGACATACGCTGGCGATCATCGCCATATCGCTCTTTCAGGGTTTGCAGACGCGGTGTTATTTTGCGCATTTTCGCCATCGAGCGATAGCCCGCTTCAGAAAGCTTATAAAACAGTAGTTTTACGGTAATCGTCAGAAAAATAATCGCCCAGCCCCAGTTATCAAACATCACATGAAACTGCTTTAGTAACCAGAACAAAGGCTTGGAGAGAATGGTCAATACACCATAATCAACCGTAAGCTCAAGACCCGGAGCTATCACCTCTAGCCGATCCTGTAATTTGGGCCCCACTACCAGCTGACTATGAAATTCAGCAGGCTGACCCGCTGACGATTGAGCTGCCGGTGAACGCATACCCAAAATATAGCGATTGCTACTTGGATGAGTTGTATAGGTATAGTTAGTTTGTTGCTGATCTGGCACCCAGGAAGAGAGGAAGTAATGCTCGATCATAGCGATCCAGCCACCTTTCATATCCGACTTGAAGCTTTGTTCCGCGATATCATCAAAGTCCAGCTTTTCATATTTGATCTCATCATTAAAGACCACGCCACCCACATAGGTTGGAATCATCATTGACTCCGCTGACTGTAATGATCGAACCAACTGACGATATTCAGAACCAGACCAGTTATCTGCTTTTACGATATGCTGAACATCAATTACATAACTATCACGTTTAAAGGTAAAAACCTTATCAACAGCAACCCCTTCTTTGTGCCAGCTTAGAACGACTTTTAGCTCATCTGAACCTTCTTCAAGACGGTACTCAGATTTTTCCGCTTTATAGATGTCTTTATGATTAGGTGCCACGCTGTTTGATGAAACGAGACCCGATTGCGCCGTATGGTACTTGCTCTCTACGGTTGAAAAGAGTCTAAATGGCTTATCCATTTCATCGGCGCTTTTCTGGTACTTACGTAAATCCATCTCATAGACAGTTCCGCCCTGGGTATCTATCTTGAGATCCAGCACATCAGTAATAACACGTATAGATTCACGGCTTAGTGGTGCTTCTGAAGCTGTGGGTAACTCAGGTGTTACACCTTCAGGGACATCCGCCGGTGGTAATGCAGCTATTTCAGCCATTGACGCCGCATTTTCTCCTGCAACTTGCTCGATTTCAGTTACAACAGGTTGCGGTCCATAATCCTTTTGCCATTCCTGGTATAACAGGAACAAGGTAAAGAAAAAGGCAAGATATAAAATGGGGCGTATATTTTCCATTATGAGTTCTTTTCTACTTTATATTTTAAAGAGCAAGTTAATTACATTCATTTTTTTGTAGGCCTGCAGCAATCATGGCTGTGCCCGGGTACCGGATCATAGCCTCCCTCATGCCAGGGATGGCAGCGTCCAATACGACAGATTGACAGCCAGCCACCACGAAATATACCAAATCGCTCAATGGCTTCAACTGCATAAGACGAACAACTGGGGGTGTGGCGACAGCTCGGCGGTAAATATGGGCTGATCGCATACTGATAAATGCGAATTAGTCCGACGAGAATTTTGCGCATTGTTTCTTTAGCCTGTGCCAGTGTTGCTGCAGTGATTGGGATATCTGCTGATTATTTGCATTTCGTGTCGCGGGTTTTGCCATAACTACCAGGTCTATTGCTGGTAATTGAGCAAGTTTCAGCCGAAAGCTTTCACGAACAAGACGCTTGATTCGGTTACGATCAACCGCTCGTTTGGCATGTTTCTTCGAAATCGCCAGCCCCAGACGAGCATGACCTATTTCATTCGGTTTTGCCAGTATGGTTAATAAGCGATCGCTAGAACGCAGCGGATTTTTGAATACCCGACTAAATTCAGCTGCTTTTAGCAGACGAACACGCTGTGGAAATCTCCTGGGAAGCAGTTTGCCCACAACATGTTCTATTTCTGTCATTGATTCAGGACAGCAGGGCTGTTCTTATGCCGACAGACGTGCTCTGCCTTTAGCGCGACGCGCTTTTAATACTTTACGACCGCCAACAGTACGACTGCGTGCGCGAAAACCATGTGTACGAGCACGCTTAATGCGGCTTGGTTGAAAGGTTCTTTTCATTGACCCGGACCTTAAATGTTAGTTTCATCACGAAATTTTGGGCCGTGTATTCTAATCTTAGCCAGCCCTGTAGTCAAAGCGTTATCAGCCTTTTTATCAATAAAATTTAGTTCGACAGTTATTTTTTGCGGTTAATTACTGGATGTTTGAGCCATCATAGAAAAGATGGTTAAAAAAATAGTCCGGTGATTCTGTGGATAAGTGTTTCCTGTGGATAAATTGCGGGGTAAAATCAGTCCTCACTTTTTTATTTAAAAAACCTGTATTCATTTTTGTCTACTGGCCGCTATGCGGATCGGTATGCTGGATTATTGAATGCTCATTGGGGAAACTTAGTGTCGATAGCTTTGTGGGATCAGTGCCTTCAGCGCCTTGAGCAGGAGCTCTCCGATCAACAACTCAACACCTGGATTCGACCTCTTCAAACTGAGGAATCTAAAGGTGAGTTATGCCTGTTCGCCCCAAACAGCTTCGTTAAAGACTGGGTAAAACAACACTTTTTAACGAAGATCACAGAAATTTGTCAGCAATTAGATACAGATCGCGACATAATCGTGAAACTGGATATTGGTAGTACAAGCAAGAAAAAAGCTTCATTACTGCAAACTGAACCTGCCACAACGACTCCAGATGTCGAACCAACGCCACCACCTGTGGTTGATACCCGACCTACAGATAAAAAGCTTGATAGCTTTTTGAATAATTCATTTAATTTCGATAACTTTATCGAAGGTAAAAGTAATCAGTTAGCCAAAGCAGCCTCTTTGCAGGTTGTAGAAAACCCTGCCGGATCATACAACCCACTTTTCCTCTACGGTGGCGTGGGTCTAGGTAAAACCCATTTGATGCATGCCGTGGGTAACCAGATATTAAACAACAAGCCTGGCTCAAGAATCGTTTATCTTCACTCGGAACGTTTTGTTTCACATA
Organism: Gammaproteobacteria bacterium; assembly: GCA_041589455.1. Lineage (GTDB taxonomy): Bacteria > Pseudomonadota > Gammaproteobacteria > SZUA-229 > SZUA-229 > SZUA-229. Next base: position 10,761 of record JBFHVQ010000058.1, read on the forward strand.
TGATCAAGGCATTGCAGCACAACAGTATTGATGAGTTTAAGCAGTTTTATCGCTCCCTTGATGTTTTACTGATTGATGATATTCAGTTTTTTGCTGGTAAAGAACGCTCCCAGGAAGAATTTTTTCATACATTTAATGCTCTGCTCGAGGGTGGTCGTCAGATTATTCTGACCTGTGACCGTTACCCTAAAGAAATTGAAGGCCTAGAAGAGCGGCTGAAATCACGGTTTGGTTGGGGCTTGCCAGTTTGTATCGAACCACCAGAGCTGGAAACACGGGTTGCCATACTGCATAAAAAAGCCGAAGAGTTCGGGCTGGATCTCCCAAACGAAGTCGCATTCTTTATTGCCAAGCGTATTCGCTCGAATATACGTGAGCTTGAAGGTTCATTGCGACGCGTTATGGCTACCGCTAATTTTACCGGTAAGCCGGTAACCCTGGAATTCGCTAAGGACACGCTTCGAGATTTAATCGCGCTACACGACAGACTGATCACCATTGAGAATATTCAAAAGACAGTGGCTGAGTATTACAAAATTAGAATCTCTGATCTGCATTCCAATAGTCGCAGTCGCTCGATTACTCGACCCAGACAGGTTGCTATGGCCTTGAGCAAGGAACTCACTAACCATAGTCTGCCAGAAATTGGCAATGCATTTGGTGGACGAGACCATACGACTGTCTTGCATGGCTGTCGAAAAATTGCAGAATTGAGGGATTCTGACACAAAGATTGATGAAGATTACACCAACCTGTTACGAATATTGAGCAATTGATACTGTTTCTAACAAGTTGTGGATAAGTTATGTATGTAAACAGGGATAACTTTAGCTCACTGAGTTATCCACAATCTGTCTACAGTTTACAGGGTGTTTACACAGAGTTTTCTAGACCCTGAGTATGCATGTTAAGTATTTGAATTATATAGTTATTATTAAGTTATCCACAAAAAACAGTGGGCTTAATAATAATTACTAAGTATATAAATATATATATTATTATTAGGAAGCCTCATGAAGTTAAAAATACTACGGGATGATTTATTTAATCCCCTTCAGCAGGTCATAGGTGCTGTAGAAAAAAGGCAAACATTACCTGCATTAGCGAATGTTCTGGTTAAGTCATATGACAATCACTTCACATTAACAGCGACAGATCTTGAGATTGAACTAGTTTCAACGGTTAATCAGATGATGGATCAAGCAGGTGAAGTCACTCTGCCTGCTAAAAAGCTTCTCGATATCTGTAAGTCCTTACCTGCTGATGCTGAATTAACCATTGAGGTTTCTGCTGATAAAGCACTGGTAAAATCGGGACGTAGTCGTTTTAGCCTGAGTACATTACCTGCTTCTGACTTTCCTGCACTTGAAGAAATAAGTAGTGTTTACGAATTTACAGTTCCACAGAATCGTCTTAAATCCATCATCGATAAAACCTCATTTGCCATGGCCCAGCAGGATGTTCGTTATTATCTTAATGGTTTAATGCTTGAGGTTGGTTCCGGCGCAATTCGTGCAGTAGCGACTGATGGACATAGATTATCTTACAGTGAAAAGCCTATCGATAATGACTTGGTGGATAACAAACAGGTTATTATTCCGCGTAAGGGGGTTTCTGAACTGGTTCGTTTACTTTCCGATTCAGAAGAAGAAATTAAGGTGGTTTTGGGTAACAACCATATTCAGTGCAATCTGCCTGGTCAACGATTTACCTCTAAACTCATTGATGGTCGATTTCCGGACTACAAACGTGTGATGCCTGAAGCCAGTGGCAATAACCTCATCGTTAACCGTGAAGACTTTAAACAGGCACTGATCAGGGCTTCTATTCTCTCTAATGAAAAGTATCGCGGTATTCGTATCATGATGGAGAATAACCTGTTAAAGCTCCAGGCCCAAAACCCTGATCAGGAAGAAGCGGATGTCGAAATTGAAATTATCTATGAAGGGCAGCCAATTGAAATGGGTATCAACGTTAATTACATGGTTGATGTACTTAACACGTCTACTCATGAATCTGTACAAGGATTCATCAAGGATGCCAACAGTAGTTGCTTACTGACCTTCCCAGATGAATCGGATTCAAAATACGTCATTATGCCAATGCGACTCTAAGTACAAACCTATGGGCCTAAAGAGCCTTGATATTCTCCAGTTTAGAAATCTGCGGTCATCTCATCTTGATCTGGCTGCAGATCTGATTCTAATTACCGGTGACAATGCGGCAGGTAAAACAAGCTTATTGGAGGCGATTTTCTACCTAAGCTATGGTCGCTCTTTTCGTAGTCATCAGTCAAAGCACTTAATCCAGCATAATGCTGAATATTTCAGACTTGTTGCCATAACGGATACAGAGAGTCGACTGGGTATTCAGAAATCCACGAAAGAGCAACAATTGCGCCTTAATCAGGAATCAATAAAACGCTTATCTGATTTAAGTGCCTTACTACCTGTCCTTGCATTGCACCCAGATAGTCACCAGCTAATTAGCTCTGGGCCTGAGTATCGTCGAAAGTTTATCGATTGGGGAGTGTTCCACGTGGAACATAGTTTTATGTCTACCTGGAAAGACTATCGCTCTGCCCTGTCGCAACGCAATGCTGCATTGCGCTCCGGACATAATGAGCGTATGTGCTCATTATGGAATCAACAACTTGCCTCGAATGCAGATAAGATTGAGGCAATGCGTCTATCATATCTAGAGCTACTAAATCCAATTACAAGGGAACTGGCCTCGCATTTTTTCCCAGGTGTTAATATCACTGTTAGTTACCGCAGAGGGTGGTCGAAAGAGCTTTCCTATATGGAATACCTTACACAGCATATTCAATCAGATATGGAAAAGGGCTACACGCAATCGGGTCCACATCGTGCAGATCTAAAAGTCACACTTGACGATCAGCCAACACAGACTTCTGTGTCACGCGGTCAACAAAAGCTGCTCGTTTGTTTATTGAAAATATCTCAGCTGATTCTTTTTAGTCAGACAACTCAGCAAACTTGTGTTTTGTTGTTCGATGATCTGCCTGCTGAGCTGGATGAGCATAATCAAAATCTTGTATTATCTATACTCTCTAATATTAATGTTCAGGTCTTTGTAACAGCTATTGACCGAACACAGATTAATCTTACCGGGTGGGATTCGGTTAAATTGTTTCACGTGGAACATGGTGTTGTTCGTGCAGACGAGCAGGAATAAAACGGGTGTAAAAAAGAGCACGTTCTGAGTCAATTCAGGTATAATAAATCGTTAATTTTTCAGGGGATTTTTAATGAGCGAACCCGCTACTTACGATTCGTCGAGTATCAAGGTTTTAAAAGGTCTGGAAGCGGTTAGAAAGCGCCCAGGTATGTACATTGGGGATACCGATGACGGTACCGGTCTACACCATATGGTGTTTGAGGTAGTCGATAATTCTATTGATGAAGCGTTGGCGGGACATTGTTCAGAAATAAATGTCAAAATTCATAATGATCGCTCAATTTCTGTCAGTGATAATGGACGTGGTATCCCGGTCGATATTCATGAAGAGGAAGGTGTATCAGCTGCTGAAGTTATAATGACGGTATTGCATGCGGGTGGTAAGTTTGATGATAACTCCTACAAAGTATCCGGCGGCTTACATGGTGTGGGTGTTTCTGTTGTTAATGCACTCTCTGAAAAGCTGACATTAACTATTCATAGAGATGGTAAGCTTCACCAGCAGGAATATCACATGGGGGTTCCTGTTAGTCCAATGGCTGTAACGGGTGATACCAAAACCACAGGCACTGAATTACGTTTCTGGGCATCTGAAGAAACCTTCTCCAATATTGAATATCACTATGATATTTTAGCCAAACGTCTGCGAGAGTTGTCTTTTCTGAATTCAGGTGTACGTATTGTTCTAACGGATAAGCGAAATGATAAGCAGGATGTCTTTGAGTACGAAGGAGGTATCAGCTCTTTTGTTGAACATCTCAATAAAAATAAAACCCCTCTACATGATACGGTACTGCACTTTACCTCTGAAAAAGAAGGAATCGGAGTAGAAATTTCAATGCAGTGGAATGATTCTTATCAGGAAAACATCTTCTGCTTTACTAATAATATTCCACAGCGTGATGGTGGTACGCACCTGGCAGGCTTTAGGGCCGCTCTCACCCGTAGCCTCAATCAATATATGGAAAAAGAGGCAATTGCCAAAAAGAACAAGGTAAGCACTACTGGTGATGATGCTCGCGAAGGTCTGACTGCTGTATTATCAGTGAAAGTGCCTGATCCAAAATTCTCATCCCAAACCAAAGATAAACTGGTTTCATCTGAAGTAAAGTCAGTTGTTGAATCGGTTATGAGTGAAAAGTTTCAGGAATACCTGATTGAAAAGCCATCTGATGCTCGAGCGATTACAGCAAAAATAATAGAAGCTGCCAGAGCTCGTGAAGCTGCACGCAAAGCGCGAGAAATGACACGACGAAAAGGTGCGTTGGATATCGCAGGATTACCTGGAAAACTGGCTGACTGTCAGGAGAAAGACCCGGCACTTTCAGAACTATACCTGGTGGAGGGTGACTCAGCGGGTGGTTCAGCAAAACAGGGTCGCGATCGTCGTTCTCAGGCAATTTTGCCACTGAAAGGAAAAATCCTGAATGTTGAAAAGGCGCGTTTCGATAAAATGCTGGGTTCTGCCGAAGTAGGAACACTTATTACTGCATTAGGCTGTGGTATAGGAAAAGATGACTATAACCCGGATAAAATGCGTTATCATCGCGTTATTATCATGACCGATGCTGACGTCGATGGCTCCCATATTCGTACCCTGCTACTCACCTTTTTTTACCGCCAGGTGCCAGAATTAATTGAACGAGGTTATATCTATATTGCCCAGCCACCTTTGTATAAAGTAAAGAAAGGTAAGCAAGAACGCTATGTAAAAGATGATACAGAGTTGAATAGTTACTTATTGACACTGGCATTGTCTAATGCCCATCTCTATGTCCAAAAAAATACGCCAGCTATTTCAGATGCTGCACTGGAAGATCTGGTAAAGTCTTATCTTTCGGTACAGACAGTTATTGAGCGTCTCTCACGACGTTATGAAGTAGAGATACTGAAACAGATACCTAATTTGCCTAATTTGACACTTAATGATCTGAAAGACCAAGATAAAACTCAGAGTTATTTAGATAAGTTATTGATTTTACTTAATAATTCAAAGCCTTCTGGTGTAGAATATAAAGTGAAATTTAGTCAGTCAGAAGATTCTGACTACATTCAGCTGGAAATTACACGCATTGTTCATGGGCTTGATCACTTGACAATACTCAATTCAGATTTCTTTGATAGCCCTGAATATGAGCTAATGGCAGACCTGTATAATCGCCTGGATGGGCTGTTTGCCGAAGGCTCCTATATTCAACGGGGCGAAAAGACACACCTAGTAGAAACGATTGCAGATGTTAAAGAGTGGTTATTTGTAGAAGCACGTAAAGGCCTGTCGATACAGCGCTATAAAGGTCTGGGTGAAATGAACCCCGATCAACTATGGGAAACCACTATGAACCCTGAAACCAGAAGAATGCTGCAAGTCCGCGTTGAAGATGCTATTGCAGCAGACCAGGTGTTTACTACACTCATGGGTGACCAGGTTGAGCCGCGTCGTGAGTTTATCGAAGATAATGCATTATCAGCGATGAATATCGACACGTGAGTAAATAAAGAACCTGACTTTAATTATAAGTCAGGTTTTCATCACTACTATTTTGTGACTTAAGTGATTCACGGGACTGAATCATCACCAGGCGTAAAGCATCCAGATAAGGCACTACACCATTCTCGCGCATAATACTTTTGCCCTTTCTGCTATGCGCGAATTTAATAAAGTCCCTCAGCTGCGAAATTTTATCGCTAGACGGATCGTATGTAATATAAAGTGGACGGTATAAGACGTATTGACCACTCTTAATAGTTTTATAGTCAGGTTGTTTGTTATTCAGACTCATGATTTTTACATCACGTAATCGAGCACTACTAATACCTGTGATGGCAATGGAACCTGGTGTCGATTGCACAGCTTTTTCCAGAGGACCGCTGGATTTAAATAGTTTACTAGCATGAAAAGTCATCGTGACATCTGAGAAGATTAAGGAACGTATAGAATAGCCAACACCTGAAATATTACCGTTTCGAGCAAACAGGTTAATCGGCATATCAGGTCCACCGAGTTCTTTCCAGTTAGTCAACTTACCAGTGTAAATGGCTTTGACCTGATCTAAAGTCAGATTATCAACCGGATTATCTGGATGAGTAATGATTGCTAAAGCATCCCAGGCAACGGGTTCAAAGCCAATTCGACTTTCAGATTCGTCACCAGGAAGATGAAAGCGACAAGAACCACCAAGGTCAGAATTACCATTAGCAACCTCTCTTATACCTTTAGTTGCCCCGCCACCCTGAATATTAAATTCAATATCGCGAGCCTTAGTGTATTCCTCGGCAAGTTGTGTGAGATAGGATTTTTTACTAATACCACAGCCGACCCAATTAAGCGTCTCAGCAAAAGCGTGATGATTGAAATGGAAAAGCAGTAAAAAGCTGAATATAAGTGTATTAATTGTGCGCACAGTCATCCCTCAAAAGTTAGCAATAAAAACAGCTACCACTTGATGAGCTGTACTTCCCTGATAAAATAAAAATTGTTAATTCTTTTAATAATACGTTTTTTAAATAAAAGAAAAATAGAATAACAATAAGTCATTATATATAAAGAGATTTTATTTAACAATATTAAAGATAAGCTAATAATAAGTTAGGTAGGTAATAAGTAGTTCACAAAATCATCAATTGATGAGTAAAAATTAGAGAATCCAAAGGTATTTTTGAATATAAAATAAGCTAGATATTTCAATAGCTTAAATGTAAAGATCCATAAAATAGAAAGTTTAATAAACGCCATAGAAAACGAAATGAGTAAAACTGTATGAATTAAGGAATCATATATATAAAAAATATATAGTAAAAATTGTAAAGACAAAGAATAATAATAAGAAAAGTAAGGTTAAATAGTGCTAAGTAAAAAAGACTGAATATTGAAATGTGGTAGAATTGGCGAGCTTGAAATTTCTCTTAATTCGCATGACAACTTAAATGATGAACAAAAGTTAAGGTATGCGACTATATATACCTGATAAGCCAAGAAGATAATTCAATAACTGCTTAACAAAAGTCATTCGGCAATGGCAAGAAATTCTGCAAACTATAGTATGTAGTAAGTTTTGATAATACTAGGATTTAAAAGATTCAGAATGAAGCTTGCTAAATGGTAATTCAATAAATGATTTAAAATAATATAAAGCAATTGATCTGTAATGTAAAAATAGAAATGCGTGAAGATAAGTTCACATAAATAGCTAAACTTAACCTTATCAATAGTTAAATCCCTCCCCATACAAAATAAACCGGTGAAGAATGAATAATCCGCTTTTAGATATAAACAGCTTACCTGCATTTAGTCAGATAAAAGTAAATGATATTGAAAAAACAATAGAGTCAATCATTGATGGAAATAAAAGAGAATTAGAAAATTTTCTTGATAAAGAGTGGAGAAATAACTGGGACGACTTGAAAAATATATTAGAGAAATTAGATAACAGGCTATCGAGAGCATGGTCTCCAGTCAGGCATATGAATTCAGTAGTGAATACAGAAGAACTTAGAGTAGCGCATGATAGTTGTGTTACTAAGTTAAGCAGCTACTCAACAGAGATGTCACAAAATAAGCGGTTATATGGTGCATATATAAAAATTAAAGAAAGTGAAGAATATAGTTGTCTAGATAAAGCAGATAAAAAAGTGATAGAAAATGCACTATTAAGATTTAAACTTATTGGAGTATCACTGAATGAAGACAAAAAGAAAGAATTCAAGAAGATTAAATCAAAGCTGGCGACATACAAATCAAAGTTTGAGCAGAATGTATTAGATGCAACACAAGCATTTAGTATTCATATAGAGGAAAAAAAAGAATTAGCAGGTTTACCAGAATTCGTGAGAGAGATGGCAGCACAGGCTGCTGAGGATGAAGATCTAAAAGGATGGGTTTTTACACTTGATGCGCCTTCATATATTGCTGTAATGACCTATTCTGATATCAGAAAATTCCGTGAAGAAATGTATCAGGCATATACTACCAGAGCATCTGCAAAAGGTCCTAATGCCGGTGAATTTGATAACTCACAAGTTATGGAAAATATAATGAGTTTACGGAAACATCTGGCAGAAATATTAGGTTATGAAAACTACGCAGAGGTATCGATTGCAGATAAGATGGCAAATAATACTGATGAAGTTTTAAATTTTCTTAATGAACTTATTGAAAAATCGCTGCCTAAAGCAAAGTTAGAATATGAGAAATTGAAGCAATTTGCAAAGAAACAATGTGGAATTAAGAAGATGGAAGCATGGGATGTTATGTATGTTTCAGAAAAGCTAAAACAGAAAGAATATGGGATAAGTCAAGAAGAACTCAAACCATACTTCCCTGCACCAAAGGTTATTAGTGGATTATATGAAATTGTTAATCGATTGTATGATTTAAAAATAATAGAAAAGAAAGATATAGATGTATGGCATAAAGATGTCAAATTTTATGAAATATTTGATTGCAATGGTGAATTAAGAGGACAGTTTTATCTAGATTTATATGCCAGAAATAAAAAACGAGGTGGTGCATGGATGGATGAATGTATTAGTCGTTTTAAAACTGAAGAAGAGATACAAACGCCAGTTGCATACTTGACGTGTAATCTAACACCACCCGTTGGCGATAAACCTGCATTACTAAGTCATGATGAAGTAACCACATTGTTCCATGAGTTTGGACATGGGTTACAACATATGCTCACAAAAATTGATCAATTATTTATCTCAGGTATATCAGGTGTTGAATGGGATGCTGTTGAATTACCAAGTCAGTTTATGGAGAACTGGTGTTGGGAAAAAGAAGGTCTTGAGCTTATATCAGCTCATTATGAAACCAGTGATCCATTACCAGAAAAAATTTTTAGTAAATTACTGAAAGCAAAAAACTTTCAATCTGCAATGATGATGGTTCGTCAGCTGGAATTCTCAATATTTGATTTCAGGCTACATATTGAATATGGAAATAAAGAATTTAAAGGAATACAAAAAATACTTGATGAAGTAAGAGAAAAAGTAGCAGTTATAAAGCCACCAGAAATAAATCAATTTCAACATGGATTTTCACATATATTTTCAGGGGGTTATGCGGCAGGATATTACAGTTACAAATGGGCAGAAGTACTATCTGCTGATGCATTCTCTAAATTTGAAGAGAGAGGGATATTTGATAAAAAAACAGGTAAAGAATTTATGTCAAATATACTTGAAACCGGTGGTTCAGAAAAAGCCATGGACTTATTTGTTAAATTCAGAGGAAGAAAACCAAAGATTGACGCTTTATTAAAGCATAGTGGTTTAAGTTAACAATGCAAAAAAAAATGAAACAACTATTATTTATATTAATAATTGCTAACTTAACAGCATGTTCATTAGCAATCGAATCATTTTCAAATAACCTTAATAATTCAGTCAGAACGAACAATGATATAGAAACCATAAAACAGGGTCTGCCAGCGTATATTGTTTTATTAAACAGTTTAATTGAGAGTGATCCAGAGAATGAGGAAACATTAAAATCATCTGCGGAACTATTGAATTCATATGCTGGCCTAATATCTATAGATCTTGAAATGAATGAGAAGATTCCAGAATATCAGCGTGTAAAGTTAATAAAACAGAGAAATATTCTAGTAAACCAGTCACTTAATAATGCTCAAAAGGCGATATGTCTATATGATGATGTTTACTGCAATATAAG
>JBFHVQ010000059.1:0-19783 GCA_041589455.1 Gammaproteobacteria bacterium
AAGGCAAAACGCTGGATGAAGCGAAGCAGATCAAGAACATGGATATTGCTGAAGAGCTGGCCTTACCCCCGGTTAAGGTTCACTGCTCAGTACTGGCGGAAGATGCCATCAGTGCGGCGGTTGAAGATTATATGAAGAAGAAAAGTAGCTAGTAATTACATTCTATGGAGTGATTTAGTTCGCTTCTAAAGTGCTCATTACAGTTGTTTAAAAAAACCCCATGCCTTAGACATGGGGTTTTTTAATGGCTCAATTATTTATTGGTCTACCTCGAATGGGGGTGTACAGGGCTTAATTACATTCTGTGAAAATCTGAGATTGACAGGTTTTGCAGATGTCCCGGTCCAGGCGTTTGTATATTTCTTTAAACGCTTTTTGTTTTGAATCGTAGAAATGGTCGGCACCGATTTTCTTGATAAAGCAGGCTTTTGCTGCAAATTCATAAACCGTTGATTTCAACCCAACAAAATACAGGCCGCCGCCGTGTTGTTGGAGTATTCGATGTTCAGCAACCAGTGCTTCCGCTCCAGCCAGATCAATAAAATTGATACGCGTTGCGTCGATCATAATATTGTAGATACGTTCATTTTCAACAATATGGGATAGTCTGTTTTGAATGTCACTGATTGAGCCAAAATAGATTGAGCGATCGATACGAATAATTTTAAGTTGTGGGCACTGCTTTAAAGGTTTCTTCTGAATGTCCATCAGACTGCGTTTGCCGGTTTTTTCATCGACATTCACCGAAAGTGTAGGAATTTCGGGTTTCGAAGTTTTTCGCAGATAGAACACCAGTGAAAGCAATACCCCCAGATAAATCGCAAATTCCAGTTCCAGAAACAGAGTGGATAGAAACGTGGTGATCAGGATGGTGGATTCTGATTTACTGTTTTTCAGAATCATTTCAATATGGTGAAAATCAATTAACTTGTAGGCCACCAGTAAAATAATTCCACCCATGGCTGCCACGGGAAGATAGGCAGTAAGGGGTGCGACTAGTAATACAATAATCAACAGGAAGATCGCTGCAAAAATTGCTGACAGTGGTGTTTTGGCACCGGATGAGTAGTTTAGTCCTGAGCGTGTAAATGAGCCAGATCCTGCATAGCTTGAAAAGAAGCTACCGACGATATTTGACATGCCCTGACCGATAAACTCCTGACTTGAGTGAATGCGTTGATATGATTTGGTGGCCACAGCACGACTAATTGAGACAGCTTCAATTAGACCTAGTAGGGCAACTGCAAACGCCTCAGGTGCTAGCTGCCTGATGGTTTCGAATGAAAAGTCTGGTGCGGATAGAGGCGGAAGTTGTCCAGGGATTTCACCAATAAGTACGATACCATCCACATTATTTCTAAATGCAAAGGCAATTAAGCTACCGACCACCATGCCTATCAGTAGGTTTGGTACCTTAGGGAGCCATTTTTTAATGGCGATTGCGGTTAGCAGGGTGGCGACACCAAGGAACAGTAAAAACAGATTGCTCTGCTCAATTTGCGCGAATATGTCAATCCAGGTATGCAGGAAGGATTCGCCTCGTGGTATTTCCAGGCCCAGAATATGTTTCACCTGGCTGGTGACAATTAGAATCGCGGCGCCTGCAGTAAAACCAATGACCACGGTATGGGAGACGAAATTTACCAGTGAGCCAAGGCGTGCGAGGCCAAATGCCAGCTGGTAAACCCCCGCCAGAAAAGTCAGGGTCAGGGTCAGTGAGATAAAGTCAGCTGAACCTGGTTCGGCGTATTTGCTGATGGCGGCAAATACGACGATGGATATTGCTGTAGTCGGCCCTGAAACCAGGTGGTATGAAGAGCCAAACAGGGCGGCAATAATTGGCGTCACCATGGCGGTGTAAAGGCCGTATTCTGGTGGTAGACCAGCGATGGTTGCAAAGGCAACACCCTGTGGCAATACAATCACTGCGCCGGTTAAGCCGGCAATCATATCGGCTTTCAGGGTTTCGGGATTGACAAATTTTAGCCACTTAAGGAATGGGAATAGTTTTAAAAAATTCATATAGTTGCTGTGACTAAACCGGATCCGTGAATCAGGCTGCTAGTTATTATTAAGTATGATGACAAACTATAGTACAGATATTATGGATATATTCAGAGTTAAGTTTTTACTGAAATGGCTGACAGCAGGAGAGTAATTTCGATTTAAAGAAATATCAGACAGGAAATTGCTGTAAGCACACTGTATAATCAGGGTTTGATTTGAAAACATAGATTTATAAGGAATCAACCGTGCTTGAAGCCTATCGCAAACACCTAGAAGAACGTGCCGCTGAACATCTCCCCCCACTCGCGCTGGATGCCCAGCAAGTTGCCGAGCTGATTGAGCTGATAAAAAATCCAGCTAGTGAAAATACTCAGGAGTTAATGGATCTGCTGGTACACCGTGTTCCCCCGGGTGTTGATCAGGCAGCCTATGTGAAAGCTGCATTTTTGGCATCTGTCGCTAAGGGTGAGGTTTCATGTGAACTGATTTCTCGAGAGTATGCGACTGAGCTACTCGGCACCATGCTAGGCGGTTATAACATCCAGCCTTTAATTACCTGTCTGGATGACGAAGCAACGGCAGAAGCAGCGGTTAAGGCGCTTTCTCATACATTGCTGATTTATGATGCATTCCATGATGTGGCAGAAAAGTCTCAATCCAATGATTACGCTAAACGCGTGATACAGTCGTGGGCTGACGCTGAGTGGTTTACCAGCAAACCAGAAATGCCAGAAGAGATTACGGTCACGGTTTATAAAGTGCCGGGTGAGACCAATACAGATGATCTTTCACCGGCGACAGAAGCCTGGAGTCGTCCAGATATTCCGTTACACGCAAAATCGATGCTGATCTCCAAAATGGAGAAGCCTCTAGAAACGATTGAAGAGCTCAAGCAGAAAGGTCACCCCATAGCTTATGTGGGCGATGTTGTTGGTACCGGTTCTTCACGTAAATCTGCCATTAACTCAGTGCTATGGCATATGGGTGATGACATTCCGTTTGTGCCTAATAAGCGAGAAGGCGGTGTGGTACTGGGTGGCAAAATTGCCCCGATCTTCTTCAATACAGCCGAAGATTCAGGAGCCTTACCCATTGAGTGTGATGTGGAATCAATGAACACCGGTGATGTGATTCGTATCCGTCCCTTTGATGGTGTAATTCTGGCGGAAGATGGCAGTGAGCTGTGTAAATTTGATTTACGCCCAACCACCATGCCAGATGAAGTGCGTGCCAATGGCCGTATCCCGCTGATTATTGGCCGTGGCCTGACAACACGTGCTCGCGAGTTTCTTGGCCTGCCTCATTCAGACACCTTCCTGCGTCCGGTTGATCCAGAGGATACCGGCAAGGGCTTTACTCTGGCTCAGAAAATGGTCGGCAAGGCTTGCGCTGTTGATGGTGTTCGTCCCGGCACTTACTGTGAGCCGAAGATGACCACCGTGGGTTCTCAGGATACTACCGGTGCGATGACCCGTGATGAATTAAAAGAACTGGCGTGTCTGGGCTTCTCAGCGGATCTGGTGATGCAGTCATTCTGTCATACAGCGGCGTACCCCAAGCCAGTGGATATCAAGTTGCAACATGACCTACCAGATTTCATGAACACCCGTGGTGGTGTTGCACTGCGTCCGGGCGATGGCATTATCCACTCCTGGCTGAACCGCATGATTCTACCTGACACAGTGGGTACCGGCGGTGACTCTCATACGCGTTTCCCATTGGGTATCAGCTTCCCGGCAGGCTCTGGACTGGTGGCATTCGGTGCGGCTTTAGGCGTGATGCCACTGGATATGCCTGAATCGGTACTGGTACGTTTCAAAGGTAAAATGCAGCCAGGTGTGACATTGCGTGACCTGGTGAATGCGATACCTTATGCAGCGATTCAAAAGGGCTTGCTGACGGTTGAAAAGAAAGGCAAGAAAAACGTCTTTAATGGCCGCGTACTGGAAATTGAAGGGCTGCCTGATCTTAAAGTTGAGCAGGCATTCGAGTTATCAGATGCCTCTGCTGAACGATCTGCAAATGGCTGTACTGTAAGGCTGGGTAGAGAGCCAATTATTGAGTATCTGAACTCGAATATCACATTGCTGAAGTGGATGATCGCTAATGGTTACGAAGATCAGCGCACGATCCAGCGCCGTATTGATGCGATGGAAGCCTGGCTGGAAGATCCTCAGTTGCTAGAACCAGATGCCGATGCGGAATACGCAGAAATCATTGAGATTGACCTGAATGAAATTAAGGAACCGATTCTGGCCTGTCCAAATGACCCGGATGATGTGAAAACATTGTCTGATGTTGCGGGTACTAAAATTGATGAGGTCTTTATTGGCTCCTGTATGACAAACATTGGTCATTACCGTGCCGCAGGCAAAGTGCTGGAAGATGCAGCGAATATTCCTACCCGGATGTGGATTGCACCACCGACCAAGATGGATGAGCATCAGCTAACCGAAGAAGGTTACTACAGTATCTTTGGCAGAGCCGGTGCGCGTACAGAAATGCCGGGCTGTTCATTATGTATGGGCAATCAGGCACGCGTTGCAGATGGTGCAACGGTAATGTCCACCTCGACGCGTAATTTCCCAAATCGTCTTGGTAAGGATGCCGATGTATACCTTGCCTCTGCAGAGCTGAGTGCAGTTGCAGGTATTCTGGGGTATATCCCGACACCTGAAGAGTATCTGGAGAAGGTTAAACATCTTGAGCCAATGGCAGATGATATCTATCGCTACCTCAACTTCCATGAAATTGCTGAGTATAAGGACGTTGCGGATAAGGTCATCCCAATTTCAGCAGCGTAAACGCTAGTGAAGGCGCTGCTGTTTGTCGCCATGGGCGGAGCACTGGGTGCAGTGCTTCGTTATAGTATTTCTTCTGGTATCTATCACTGGTTTGGTCGTGGCTTTCCTTTTGGCACACTGGTTGTGAATGTGTTGGGGTCTTTAGCCATTGGTGTTTTATCGATTTTACTAGTAGATAAAATTAATGTTTCCCAGGAACTAAAGCTGGGAATAGTCGCAGGCGTACTTGGAGCACTGACAACTTTTTCAACCTTCTCCTGGGATACACTGCATCTGTTAGAGCAGGGTTATCTACAGAAAGCCTTTCTGAATGTGTTCCTGAATGTTACGGTGTGTATCGCTGCGGCATGGCTGGGTACTGTTTGGGGCAGAGCGATGGTGTGACTGATTGTTTAAGGTGGTAAATTCTCAGCAGAGGCTTGTGGGGCCAGATAAAGCACCTGTTAAAAACAGGCAGAATCCAAATGAAATTCCGAATAAGAATTGAAAATAATTTTGAAGAATAAATTATGTTAGACCATAAACTATTAAGAACCGATATTGAACAAGTCGCTCAGAAACTGGCCCAGCGTGGCTATCAGCTTGACATTAATGCCTTTAATGAACTGGAGGCAAAGCGTAAGGAGCTGTCAGTTAAAACCCAGGATCTGCAAAATGAGCGGAATACCAAGTCTAAGGGTATCGGTAAAGCCAAGGCGCAGGGTCAGGATATTGAGCCCTTATTAGCTGAAGTTTCCAGTCTGGGTGATGAACTCGATGCGGCTAAAAAGCAGCTGGATGATGTCCAGGCTGAAATTAATGAAATTATGATGGGCATGCCGAACCTGCTGGATGACTCTGTTCCCGAAGGTAAGAGCGAAGACGATAATATTGAAGTGCGTAAATGGGGCGAGCCGGGTCAATTTGATTTTGAACCCAAAGACCATGTAGAGCTGGGTGCACCGAATGACTGGCTGGATTTTGAAACAGCAGCTAAGCTCACTGGTTCTCGTTTTGTTGTGATGCGCGGCCCAATGGCGCGACTGCACCGTGCCCTGATTCAGTTCATGCTGGATCTGCATACGGGTGAGCATGGCTATACTGAAGTTTATGTCCCTTATATGGTGAATGCAGATAGCTTGAAAGGAACCGGCCAGCTACCCAAGTTTGAGGAAGACCTGTTTGGTTTAACGGGAGATAGCAAATATTATTTGATTCCAACAGCGGAAGTCCCAGTGACCAATATTGCGCGTGGTGAGATTATTGAAGCAAAGGCTATGCCGCTCAAGATGACCGCACATACTCCCTGTTTCAGATCAGAAGCAGGCTCTTATGGTAAGGACACACGAGGCATGATTCGTCAGCATCAGTTTGAAAAAGTTGAAATGGTGCAGATTGTGAAACCGGAGGATTCATGGGCTGCCCTTGAAGAACTTACCGGGCATGCAGAAAAGGTGCTGCAAGAGCTGAAACTGCCTTATCGTCTACTCACGCTGTGTGCTGGTGATACCGGTTTCTCAGCGGCCAAAACCTATGATCTGGAAGCCTGGTTGCCAGGGCAGCAGGCTTATCGTGAGATTTCATCCTGTAGTAATTTCGTTGACTTTCAGGCACGTCGCATGAGTGCTCGCTGGCGCAACCCGGAAACAGGTAAGCCTGAACTGGTTCATACTATTAACGGTTCTGGACTGGCGATTGGTCGTACCCTGGTAGCGGTATTGGAAAACTATCAGCAGGCTGATGGTAGTATCCTGGTGCCTGAGGTATTACAAGCTTATATGGGTGGGGTTACGGTTCTTCAGCCTTGATGCCTCAGTTTTTGAAGAAATAAACGCAGAAGAAACATGAATGTTAATAAATTGGATTTAGTGTTTCAAAGTCCTCAGGTTTCATTGCGCCAGTCGGCTTTTAAAGTAAGCTTAATTTTTTTCATAAACAGGCTCAGACTGCTTGCTGTTAATACCTCTCTAAAAACCTCCGGAAGCATGAAGTAGTTCTTGGCTTAAGAGGGTAGGAGTTATTTATTGCCAATCCAATATTTAATAATTCATTTAAATGTCTGGTTAGCAAGGTGGCTTATTTATTGCTATATGTTTTCAGGATATAGTGTGTATTAACGTTTAACAGGGTTAAAACGAGCCACCATGAAAAAAAGCAATAAAGGTCGCTGGTATATCAAACAGGGGGAAAGCATTCATGGCCCGTTCCCAAATCAACTTATTGGCCGCTATTTGATACTAGGACGTATAACCCTGGAAACTCCGGTCAGCCAGGATAAGCAAAACTGGAACGCAGTGAGCAGTTATCCCGCGATGGTTCCTGATGTAGTGCGTGAAGCCGGAACTCCAGAAGGTGACCGTGCATTGATGCTGGCACGTATTCGAGAAGACGAGAGAAGCTCACGTTCTGATGGTGAAGTAGAATTAGAGGAGCGTCGTGAAGAAGAGGAGGATATCGTACAGCTGCACCGGCAGTTACGCGATGACATACTCTTCAAGAAACGAACCGAACCAAAACAGCGCTTAATCATGATCAGCATACTGACGCTGTTTGTCATCACACTGATACTGGTTTATCTGAATTATGATAGTAGTGGTGATGCTCGGTTAACTGATTGCAGTGCGACGGCACAACCTGGGATTAACTGGTCAGGCTGTAATAAAGAAGGTGAGCTGTTGCGAAGTCGTAATTTGCAGCAGGCTAATTTTCGCAATGCAAAATTGCAGGAATCTGATCTGTCGGCGGCACAGCTTCAGCAGGCGGATTTTGCTTATGCCAATCTCTCGCGGGCTATTCTCGTTTCGGCTCAACTGCAGGGAGCTAGCTTCAAGGGCGCCAATCTATACCAGGCAAATTTACAGGACGCAGACCTCAGGGGCAGTAATTTCTCCCATGCTGAAATGATTGGCTGCCAGTTGCAGGGAGCCGATCTGTCATCTGCCGTATTTGACAATGCTATCTGGGTAAATGGTCAGAAGTGCCTGCCAGGCTCGGTAGGTAGTTGTCTTCAGGCGGTTCAGGAGTAGTCTTAAAACGGCAATATATTGCCGCCGGTTTTCTGTCATACGCCATTTTGATGCTGATTCAGTGACGCATTTAAGCCGGTAACTATTCGATAATTCACCCGCTTTTTCTTTCTAAGTTATTGAGTTTAAAGGGTTATGTCTTAGGTGTGACAGAGTTGGCATAGAAGTCGCAGTATTGGGGATAAGACTAACCCTGGAAGTATTCTTATGCAGACCCAATCCTCTACTCAGGAAATGATCAAAGAACTAAAGGAAGTGAAAAGCGTCTTCAATCAGTGTGAGCAGTCAGAGCTTAAATCCTATAGTCATGATCTTGAGCAGCAGGCACAACTTGACCTGGCAATGGTAATGACCATGTCACTCGAAGTTGACTGGGTGGTTAACAAGTTTATGGAATATGTTCACGCCTATTTTCTGTTTGATGGTTTTCATTATCAGTGTAGTGAGCCTCAGATAAACATTGAATATGCAAGAATGCAGGGACATAGCTGTCGTTATAACCTGGAGCTGGAAGATTTCAATCTGGGTACACTGACAATGTACCGAGGACGTAAGTTTGCAGAATCTGAGTTGATGTTATTTGAAAACCTGATTGCCCTTCTGGTACACCCTTTACGAAATTCAATTCAGTATAAGAAAGCAACACTCCTAGCTTATTCTGATGCCCTTACCGGTGCCCGTAATCGCTCGACATTTGACGAGTCTCTAATGCGTGAAGTTAACTTGTCCAAACGTCATCAGCAGGAGCTGGCTTTACTGGTTGTCGATATAGATTATTTCAAAAAAGTTAATGATACCTATGGCCATAGTGCAGGTGATCAAGCACTTAAGGCAGTAGCAGAATCAATCCAACAATCTATCCGAACAACAGATCTTCTGTTTCGTTATGGTGGTGAAGAATTTGTTGTTTTCCTGAGCAAGTCTGATTGTGAGAGTGCGTATGTGATTGCGAATCGTATTCTGGAATCTGTGCGGGAACTGAATGTTCAGGTGGGTGAAGAATTTCTCGATCTTTCAGTGAGCATCGGTCTGAGTTGTCTGACTTCAAAAGATACAGGTGATAGTATATTTAATCGTGCAGACAAGGCGTTGTATCAGGCAAAGAACGACGGTCGAGACCAGATTAAAGTCGCATGACTAAGTGCTAACCTAGTCGGCCAGGGTTATAATAGCCTGGCATGAAACTGATTTTACTGACACACCGCCGAGAACTTGAGCGGCCAACCAATACCGGACAACTTATTCAGCAGTGTTTACCCGACACACTAAAAGTTGTCTGGCAAAGAAAGCATCCTGACCCCTGTTTACTGAAATTGATCGAGCAGAAACAGGTCGCTTTGCTTTATCGTTCTGAACGTGCTTTGACAGCTTCTTTAAAGCAAGACTTCGAGTATTTTATTCTTATCGATGCAACCTGGCAGGAAGCCAGGAAAATCTATAATCATTCACCCTATTTGCATGGTTTGCCACATCTGACGTTAGTGCCTGCTAATGCCTCGCGTTATCATCTTAGACGAAATCAACCAGAAGGTGGATTGTGTACAGTAGAATGTGCACTGGAGCTAATGACTACGTTCAGGCACCCCATCAGGCTTGATCTGCAGCAGACGTATGATGATTTTCTAGATCAAGTTTAATATCGAGTCTCTGTAGTATCGAGGTTCTGGTTAAATCTCTGGAACATATACAAGCTTTGTCTTTAAAATTGTAATCTTTAGACTTTAATCTGGCGATACTGAATACGAATATTGATTTTCAGCAGCGCTTTAAGCATCATCCAACTATGAATAGTCCAAGCAGGGATAAACTTCCCATTAATCTCTATAGCGCAGAGTCAGTTCGCCAGCTGGATGCACTGGCCATCAATGAGTTTAAGATTGCCGGTTATGAGCTAATGAAACGAGCGGGTCAGTCAGCCTTTCATTTTATTCAGGATACCTACCCAATTGCACGTCGAATGCTTGTGATCTGTGGAGCGGGTAATAATGCCGGTGATGGCTATGTTGTTGCCAGACTTGCCATCAAGGCGGGGCTGGATGTGACTGTCGTTAGTATGATTGAAGGAAAACGGCTTAAGGGCGATGCGTATACCGCCTGGCATGACTGGCATTCTTTAGGGCGACAGGCAGTACCTTTTAGTGCAGAGTTGCTGCTACATACCGATGTGGTCGTGGATGCGATGCTAGGTACCGGACTGCAACGAGATGTCGAAGGTAAGTGGGCCGAATTGATTACAGCAGTTAACGATGACACTGTGCCTGTGGTGTCGATGGATATCCCTTCAGGCTTATGCCCGGATACAGGCCGTGTGGCAGGTGCGGCGATTCGCGCAGATGCGACGGTAACCTTTATTGGTCTGAAAAAAGGCATGTTTACCCATCTGGGAGTGGATCACTGTGGCGAGCTGAAATTTGATGACCTGCAAATTCCTCACAAAGTTTATGAGCATGTGCCACCTCAGGCCCAGTTACTTGAGTGGCCTTTACTGAAATATTACCTGAGACCGAGAGCAGCGAGTTCTCATAAGCATCAGTGTGGTCATGTGGTGATTATGGGAGGTGATCTTGGTATGCCTGGTGCTGTCAGAATGGCAGCCGAGGCTGCACTCAGGGCGGGAGCCGGGCTGGTTACCGTAGTGAGCCATGCAGAACATGCGCCGATAATTTTGTCGGGGAGACCGGAAATTATGCTGTGCCCCAGTGAAGATGGCCATGTTTCTGCAGACGTGATGGCTTCAGCGGATGCCCTGGTGGTGGGGCCGGGAATGACCGATAGTCAGTGGTCACAGCATCTGTTATCTGCCGCACTGGAGAGCCATGTGCCCAAGGTGGTGGATGCCGGTGCGTTGCGCATGTTGAGCATCGAAGATGGTCCACGCAGTGACTGGATACTAACGCCGCATCCTGGTGAAGCCGCGGCCTTGTTGGGTGAGGCCAGTGAGGTTATTCAGGCTTCTCGCTTCAGCAGTACAGAGTTGATTCAGAGCAGTTTTGGTGGGCTGGTGATACTCAAGGGTGCAGGTAGCCTGTTGTGCTCGGAGGATGGGATGATACAGCTTTGCCCATATGGGAACCCGGGCATGGCGTCAGCTGGCATGGGCGATGTGCTGAGTGGTGTTTTAGCAAGTTTACTGGCTCAGGGATATAGTTACCAGATAGCCGCCCGGCTGGGAGTCTGTATTCACAGTATGGCTGCTGACAGTGCTGCTGCACAGGGTGAAAAAGGCTTACTGGCCTGCGACCTGTTTCCTTATATCCGTCAATTGGTGAACCTGCAATGAATGATCTGAATCTTTTCCTGGCAGATGAAAGTGCCCAGTTAGAATTAGCAGCACAAATTGCAGAGTACTGTGTGCCTGGTATGGTGATATACCTGGAAGGCGATCTCGGGGCAGGTAAAACCACACTGGTCAGAGGCTTTCTGCATGCGTTGGGTTATCAGGGTAATGTTAAAAGCCCAACCTATACTCTGGTAGAGCCCTATCTAATTAATGGGCAGCAGATTTACCATTTTGACCTCTATCGTCTCGGTGAGCCCGATGAGCTGGAATATGCCGGTGGTCGAGATTATTTCGATGGTGAATCGATCTGTCTAATTGAATGGCCAGAAAAAGCTGAGGGCTATTTGCCTGAGCCGGACTTGCTCTGTCAGTTGAGTTACCAGAGCCGATCTAATGTGCAGGGAAGAGCCTGTAAACTTAAAGCAAACTCTAAAAAAGCAGCGTTAGTCATAAACTCGATCACTCTCTAGTTATTAACTCCAAGTTTAGCTATATTCTCTATCTTCTTAAAATTACTAATAAAAAGTTCTATTTTTGGGCTTGCATTTTCTGTAAATCTTGCCAAACTACAGATATGCGAAAAACTTAAAGTATTACTTTAAGTATTGAGCAGGTTGTATTGCCTGTGGAAGAATGCGCTGGCTGGTCTATCTTTAAGTGTGAGTTTAGATATGGCCTCTCAGAGCGAAAATGATTAACGTGTTATATGCACTCAGATGTCTTGAGGTGTGATATGGAAAAACAGCGACGCCAGTTTTTATCACAACTAACTCGCCGGCTAGCCGGAGTGGGAGCGATTGCGGCTGCGCCTGCATTAACTCGGGCAGCGAGTCAGCAAACACGCATCAAGAACATCCGTATCTCACGTGAACCGAATAAAACTCGTCTGGTTTTTGACCTTGACGGCCCTGTTGAACACTCACTGTTTAGTCTCCATAAACCTGAACGCCTGGTTATCGACCTGAAGCAAACGCGCCTGATGGATGCGGGAGTTCTAGAAGAATTACACAGTAAACAGCTTAAGGGCTTGAGAACCGGCGTGCGCAATACCCATGACCTGAGAGTTGTGCTCGATCTGAAATCTCGATTAACACCCAGTAGTTTCTTGCTTGAGCCTAAAAATGGTAATGGTCACCGTCTGGTGATTGATGTTAAAGATAGCGAAGTGGTTGCGAGTAAAGCGCAGAAACCAAAGCCAGGTAAACTGAGGGATGTGGTAGTTGCCATAGATGCTGGTCATGGCGGGAAAGATCCTGGAGCGGCTGGGCGCATGGGCACGCGAGAAAAAGATGTGACGCTACAAATTGCTCGTCGACTGAAGAAAGTTGTGGACAATACCAAGGGCATGCGTGGTGAATTGATTCGTAGCGGTGACCGCTTTATGCGACTACGAGAACGTATCAGACGCGCCCATGATCTAAATGCAGATTTAATGATTTCCATCCACGCAGATTCATTTCCTGATGCACGTGCTCGCGGAGCCTCTGTGTATGCGCTATCAGTAAGTGGGGCTTCTTCAGAGTCAGCTCGTTTACTTGCAGAAAAAGAAAACAAGGTTGATGTACTGTTTGGAGGTCTGGATATAGACCATCAGGATGAAATGGTTAGGCAGGTGTTACTGGATTTGTCGCTAACCGGGACGATTGAGTCCAGTCTCGATATTGGTGATGAAGTACTCAAAGAGCTGACTCATGTTGGCCGAGTACACAAAAAGAAAGTTCAGCAGGCGGGTTTTGCTGTACTGAAGGCGCCTAACATTCCGGCAATTTTGCTGGAAACGGCGTTTATCTCGAATCCCAAAGAAGAGCGTAAATTACGTAGTTCTGCGCATCAGCAAAAGCTGGCGAAAGCCATTTTGCGTGGCGTTAATGATTATTTTGCCAGAAAAGCCCCACCTGGTACCTGGCTTTCAGAAGCACAGGATCAGTATGTGATTCGTAAAGGTGACACCCTGGCGAACATTTCAGAGAAATACAGCTTGCCGGTATCACACCTTAAAGTAAGGAATTCTTTACGAGGTGATGAGGTGAGAGCAGGTGAAAAGATTTATATTCCGGTGAGTTAATACGGATGACCAGTTACTCCATCTTAAGGGCGTTATGCTAGGCATTGACGCCTTTTTTTTGTCTATTTATTAGAGCGTATGGACTATAAATGATGTACTGCACCAGGCTGAAGGTGATTGTCTTAACGGTTTGACTCTGATCAAACGATTGGAGTCTGGGTGCTTATGATTTATCAATAACTGAATATTTTGTATATAGTCTATTAAACATGATAATAAATTCGATACATAAACAACCTTCTTTTGTTTTAGCTGCGCGGATGGCGGGAAGCCTGTATCGCATGCTAGAAACGGCTCGAGTAATGAATATTAGCTCAAGTAATGCGAAAGGGATTTCAATCAGAGGAGGGCAAAAAACCGCTGGCTTTAAACCAATTACGGATTTTATCAGCGAAACCGCACATGACACCATCACGATTTCTAGTAAAATTAATGCGGCTGCGCTGGCATTTTCAATTTCAGCGGTAAATGAAAAACGAATACGTTTTTCTCTTGATTGCTTTAATAAAGCCTTGTCCAGGCTTGAAGAAGGCTCAGCTCGTGAAGCGCTGCAGCAGAAAATCAATTCGCTTTCCGGTGTTTTACAGCAGATGAAGCAGCAGCAGTCAAAATACTCGAAAGACCTGACTTCGTTTTTCGATGAAATTACACAGCGTATACGTGGAGCCAAGATTATTGTCATTTATTCAAGAACAGAGGCCTCCAGAGCGGACGAGTATTCTCAAAATCTATTCGCGATAGCCGATGATCTTGAGGCCTGTAGTGAAAATATTGCGAACGAGATCAAAATTTGTAAAACCTTTTTGTATGACCTGGATAATCAGATAGAGCAATAATGAAATCAACACTTATATATAACGGTAATCATCAATGGGTAGCTTTTGGACGAGATCCGGATAAACCAGAGAAAATAATCGACACGAATCAATATATGATTATTGATGGTGATCGAAGTCTGTTAATGGATCCTGGAGGTATTGAGATTTTTTCATCGATGCTGGCAGCGGTTTTACGGCATACGGAGTTAGAGCATATTACCGACCTGTTCGCCTCTCATCAGGACCCAGATATTATTTCATCTCTCGGACTCTGGGATCAGGCTCTACCTAAATCAATATTGCATGCGCCCTGGATTTGGGAAGGCTTTATACGCCATTTTGGCTTAAATAATATTCAATACGATGCCTTACCCGATGAAGGAGCTAGTCTGACTCTGAATAGCGTAAAGCTGGATTTCATACCAGCGCATTATTTGCATTCTTCAGGTAATTTTCATGTGTATGATAGTGAAGCAAAAATACTTATGAGTGGTGATATTGGGGCTGCCCTGGAGTCAGTGGATGCCGATATGTATGTTGAAGATTTTGATCAGCAGATTCCCAAAATGAAGAAATTCCATCAGCGCTGGATGCCGAGTAATGAGGCTAAACTGGACTGGATTCAGCGAGTCAGGAAGCTTGATATTGAGTATATGGCGCCACAGCATGGGCGTATTTTCAAGGGTGAGGCGGTACAGCAGTTCCTCGACTGGTTCGAAGATCTGGAAGTTGGAACGGCTATTAAACATCGTTAAATCAGCCTTGGTCAGCAGGAGCTGGCTTTTGCTGCCTGATAAAGCTTGATACACTCTGCCTTCGTTTTCAAGCCCAAGTCTTTTTCATGTCGCAACGTATCCATCAAATGCCTAATCAGCTCATTAACCAGATTGCCGCGGGCGAAGTGGTTGAGCGCCCTGCTTCTGTAGTTAAAGAGCTGTTGGAAAACAGCCTTGATGCAGAGTCAACTCGTATTGATATAGATATCGAACAGGGTGGTAGCAAATTAATTCGTATTCGTGATAATGGTCTGGGTATTCATAAAGACGATCTGGCACTGGCTTTATCGCGTCATGCAACCAGTAAGATTCGTAATCTGGATGACCTGGAGCATGTCACCAGCCTGGGCTTCCGGGGCGAGGCCATACCCAGTATTGCGTCTATTAGCCGAATGAGTATTACCTCGCGGCAGCAGGATGCCGATGGTTTCAAGGTGCAGGGGCAGGATGAAACAAGCGCTGATGTATCTCCGGCGGCTCATGGCACAGGTACCACCATTGAGGTGCGTGATCTTTTTTATAATGTACCGGCACGAAGGAAATTTTTACGCACAGAGAAGACAGAATTTAATCACCTGGAAGATGTGGTTAAGCGAATTGCGCTGAGTCACTTTAATGTCGGTATTACCCTTAATCACAATCAACGCGTCATCAAACAATGGCGTGCTGCCAGTGATCGTAATTCGATGGAGCAGCGGATTGCAGAAGTGTGTGGCAAAGCGTTTATTGAAAATGCCCATTATATGGAGTTTGAGGCGGCAAATTTAAAACTCTATGGGTGGGTTGCTTTACCCAGTTTTTCACGCTCACAGGCAGATATGCAGTACTTTTTTGTCAATGGGCGAATGATTCGCGACAAGCTGGTTACCCATGCGGTGCGTCAGGCCTATCAAGATGTGCTCTATCATGGCCGGCACCCGGCTTATGTGCTTTATCTGGAGCTGGATCCGGCGCTGGTGGATGTAAATGCTCATCCCACCAAGCATGAAGTGCGATTTCGTGAGAGTCGCCTGGTACATGATTTTCTGTTTAGAGGGATTCACAAGGCACTGGCTGATGTGCGTCCTGCTGATATTGCTCAGGCAGAATCTGCTCATGAGATGGCTGCACTAAACGGTTCGAAGTCGGCACCTTCAGTGGCGCTGCAGTCGATGAGTGGTGCTCAGAGTTATGGTGGTGGAGGCTGGTCAGCCAGTCCTCAGCAAGGCTCGATGGCGTTACAAGTTGAAGAACAGATAAAAGCCTATAGCAACCTTTCTCAGGGCGCGTCAGTTAATACTGGTGTTGAACAGGAAAAACCGGCAGAAGATATACCCCCACTCGGTTTTGCTGTTGCTCAGTTGCATGGCATTTATATACTCTCACAGACAGCCCGGGGCATGGTCGTTGTTGATATGCATGCGGCGCATGAGCGGATTACCTATGAGCGACTTAAGCAGTCGATGGAGCAGGGACAGATTGCATCGCAGCCGTTACTGGTGCCGATTAGTATGAGCCTCAGCGAAAAAGAGGCAGAACTGGCAGAAGAGCAGTCGAGGTTGTTTTCGGAGCTTGGTTTTGAGCTGGATAGAAGTGGACCTGAGTCGGTACGGATTCGGCAGATCCCTATGATTCTGGCGAGAGGAGATGCTGAAGCCCTGGTTAGAGATGTGTTATCTGATTTATTGAGTTATGGTACCTCTGAACGGATTCGTAATGCGATTAATGAAGTGTTGGGTACTATGGCCTGTCATGGCTCTGTCAGAGCTAATCGTAGTCTGACGATACCTGAAATGAATGCGTTACTACGCGATATGGAAAGAACTGAACGAAGTGGGCAATGTAATCATGGGCGGCCCACATGGACAGAATTCAGTCTTGAGGCGATGGATAAATGGTTTATGCGCGGTCAGTAAACTAATATGTCTGAACTGATTATTCAGTCACCAGCGGAGTCGAGTGAAAATCGTCCTACTCTGGTATTCGTGATGGGGCCAACGGCAGCGGGTAAAACAGATCTGGCGGTGGCCTGCGCTGAGCAGTTGAATTGTCAGTTGATCAGCGTGGACTCTGCACTGGTGTATCGTGAAATGGACATCGGAACCGCAAAGCCAGATGCCGAAACATTGAGCCGGGCCCCGCATCGGTTGATCGATATTATTGACCCCAGCGAGTCCTATTCTGCTGCTAATTTCAGAGATGATGCCAATCGAGAGATCAGTTCGATTCTGCAACAGGGACAGATACCGCTTCTGGTAGGGGGTACGATGCTCTACTATCGTGCCCTGCAACAGGGGCTTTCGGAGCTTCCTGCTGCGAATGAACAGGTCAGGCTGCAGCTTGAATCAGATGCGCAGCGGCATGGCTGGCAGTGGATGCATGATCGTCTGGCAACAATCGACCCAGTTTCAGCTGGACGTATACACCCCAATGATCCGCAGCGAATCCAGCGAGCACTGGAGGTCTATGAGGTTTCGGGCAAAACCCTGACAGAATACTGGCATCAGCAAACCCGGCAGGTCTTGCCATATAATGTAATAAAGATTGCCTTTTTTCCACAAGATAGGCAATACTTGAGACAACGTATAGCCGAGCGCTTTCAGTTGATGCTAGAGCACGGCTTTATAGAAGAAGTTGAGGCATTGCGGAGTCGGGGTGATTTGCACCTGGACCTGCCTTCAATGCGTTGTGTGGGCTACCGTCAGGTATGGGAATACCTTGATGGGGTTACCAACTATGATGAAATGGTCGAAAAAGGCATTACAGCGACCCGGCAGCTGGCTAAGCGTCAGTTAACCTGGTTAAGGAAGGAAACAGACTGTAATTTCTATGATATAGAGACAGGGATGTATAAAATAATTCTGAAAAATCTCAAAAATTCACTATTATCTAGACAATAGCCTTGTTTATTATCACTAAGGCACCATATTAATACATTATAAAAACTTTTTTACATGCTTTATCTGTTTATGCATGTGGCTTATACAACAACTATAAAGTTGGGAGATAAAAAATGCCAAAAGGGCAATCACTACAAGAACCCTTCCTGAATGCGCTGCGAAAAGAACGAGTACCGGTTTCTATCTATCTTGTTAATGGTATTAAGCTTCAAGGCCAGGTTGAGTCATTTGATCAGTTTGCTGTTATGTTACGAAATACAGTCAGCCAGATGGTTTATAAACACGCTATTTCAACAATTGTGCCTGCCAGGCCGGTTCGTTGGGCGACCAATAACTTTGACGATGAGCATGAAGGTGGCAACGGCGGCGGTAATATGTAAGCCTCGTTTTACACAGATTAATTCCGGCTTTATGACGGCTGTCCTCGATGGGGCGGCCGTTTTGCGTGTATAATAGCTCCTTTAAATCGCTTTAGAGAATCATCTTGTTTGAACGTCCCGGTATAGGTGAAAAAGCCATACTCGTCCATCTGGACCTGCAGTCTGAACAGCAGCGTGAATACATTACCGAATTTCAGGAACTGGCGGAATCCGCTGGCGCTGAGGTTTTTGATATCGTTACTAGCCGGCGTTATACACCGGATGCAAAATATTTTATTGGCCGTGGCAAGGCCGAAGAAATTGCCGAACGAATAGAGGCAGAAGGCATCGAACTGGTGCTGTTTAATCATGCATTAAGCCCCTCTCAGGAGCGAAATCTCGAAGCTTTGTTTAAGTGTCGCGTGCTGGATCGTACCGGCCTGATACTGGATATTTTTTCTCAGCGTGCCCGTACATTTGAAGGCAAGTTGCAGGTAGAACTGGCTCAACTCAAACACCTTTCCACGCGACTGATTCGAGGCTGGACCCACCTGGAACGTCAGAAAGGGGGTATCGGTCTGCGAGGACCCGGTGAAACTCAGCTGGAAACCGACCGTCGATTATTGGGCCAGCGTATCAAGCAGATCAATAAACGTCTGGAAAAAGTCCGCAAGCAGCGTGAACAGGGTCGTCAGTCGCGACGCAAGGCTGAAGTGCCAACGGTGGCGTTTGTGGGCTATACCAATGCCGGAAAGTCGACGCTATTTAATGCATTAACCGATGCCGATGTCTATGCCCAGGATCAGCTCTTTGCAACTCTGGACCCAACGCTGCGAAAGTTAATTATTGACGATGGCAGTGCGGTGATTCTGGCGGATACGGTGGGCTTTATTCGCCATTTGCCTCATGATCTGGTTGAATCATTCCGATCAACACTCCAGGAAACCGAGCAGGCCCACCTGTTATTCCACATTATTGATGCTTCTGATGATCTGCGCATGGACAATATAGAAGCCGTGGATACGGTGCTTAAGGAAATTGGTGCAGACGATGTACCACAAATCCAGATAATGAATAAGATCGACCGTCTGGAAATTGAGCCTCGAATTGATCGTGACGAAGACGGCAATGTTGCTCGAATTTGGGTATCTGCTATCAACCGACAGGGAATGGACCTTATACATCAGGTGTTAGCAGATTATTTTCGTCAGGATCTGGTCAAGGGGGCGCTTTGCCTGCCGCCTTCAGAAGGAAGGGTTCGAGCACTTCTGTATGGTATTAATGCCATTGAGCAGGAAGAAATTGATGAAGCGGGGCAGTTTATCCTGCATATTAATATTCCTCGACGGGACTTGCTGCAGATGGCGAGTCGTGAATCCGTCTCCGAAGACCTGTTATTGCCGGACGGTTATCAGGCACCACTTGCCGATGTGATATAACAATATCTTCCACTGCGACATATTTCTAGCAGATTCAAGTGCTCTGAAGAAGCATGTACTTCTGTTTCTATGGCAGACGGGTTACAATTCGCTCTCTTTTTAATAGATACTGCTGGAGTCGCGAATGGCTTGGAATGAGCCGGGTGGAAATCAGAATAAAGACCCATGGGGAAACCGTGGTAATAACCAGGGCCCACCAGACCTGGATGAAGTCTTAAAAAAATTCATGGACAAACTGAATGGCCTGTTTGGCGGTTCAGGTGGTCGTAGAAGTAGTGGCGGTGCATCAGGTAATGGTGCTGCAGGCCTGATTGTGATCGCTGTTATTGCACTTGCAGTCTGGCTGGCCTC
>JBFHVQ010000060.1:0-19521 GCA_041589455.1 Gammaproteobacteria bacterium
AAGTTTGATAAAGACCGTAACCGCGTTTCACTGGGTCTTAAGCAACTGGGTGAAGATCCATGGGCAGCGATTGCCAAGCGTTACCCAGAAGGTTCACGCCTGTCTGGTAAGGTTAGCAACATCACTGACTACGGTTGTTTTGTTGAGATCGAAGACGGTGTTGAAGGTCTGGTTCACGTATCTGAAATGGATTGGACTAACAAGAACGTTAACCCAGCTAAGGTTGTAGCACTGGGTGATGAAGTTGAAGTCATGATCCTGGACATCGACGAAGAACGTCGTCGTATTTCTCTGGGTATGAAGCAATGCATTCCTAACCCATGGGATGAGTTTGGAACAACTCATAATAAGGGTGACAAGGTTTCTGGCAAGATCAAGTCAATTACTGACTTCGGTATCTTCGTTGGCCTTGACGGTGGCATTGACGGCCTGGTTCACCTGTCTGACCTGTCATGGGATTCTACAGGCGAAGATCTGGTTCAGAACTATGCGAAAGGCGATGAGCTGGAAGCGGTTGTACTGTCTATTGACCCTGAGCGTGAGCGTATCTCACTGGGCGTTAAGCAGATGGAACAGGATCCATTCTCAAACTTTGTAGCAGCAAACGGTAAAGGCGCACTGGTTAAGGGCACAATTACTGAAGTTGACGCAAAAGCAGCTATAATTGATTTAGGTGACGGTGTAGAAGGCACACTTCGTGCTTCTGAACTATCACGTGACCGCGTTGAAGATGCACGCAGTCTGTTGAATGTGGGTGAAGAGATCGAAGCCAAGTTTATTGGTGTTGATCGTAAGACACGCACTATCAACCTGTCGATTAAAGCGAAAGACGCCGATGACGAAGCAGCAGCGATCAAAGAATACGCAGCGGACTCATCAGCAGCATCAACGACTCTTGGTGATTTGCTAAAAGAGCAAATGGATGCTAATAACGAGTAGTCGTTATAAAAAAATTGCAGCGGGTCGTTGAGGCCCGCTGTATATAAACGGGGGAAACTTTATGTCGGGTGAAGTAGTAACTAGATCTATGATGAAATCTGAGCTGATTGAGCTAATGGCACGTAAGCAGAACCATCTGGCTTACAAAGATGTCGAGCTTGCAGTTAAGAGCCTGCTGGAACAGATGTCAGAAGCACTGGCTTCAGGAGAACGCATAGAAATTCGTGGATTTGGTAGCTTTAGCTTACATTTCAGGCCTCCTAGAGCTGGACGTAACCCTAAAACAGGTGATGCGGTTTCCTTACCAGGAAAATATGTACCTCATTTCAAACCTGGCAAAGAGCTACGTGAGCGAGTAAATGACTCATTGAAGAAACAATGAGTTTTATTCGTACTAATAAATTTAGTATCTATTATTAACGGGCAAAATTGAAGCAGCAGCTATTGTTATGATTCGTTTTATTAGTTTGCTGATCTCTATTCCAATTCTTATACTGGTTGCAGCATTCGCCTATAAAAATGCACAGCTGGTAGCGATCGATCTTTTTTCTTATCAGATAGATTTACCCATGTCTGTAGTGATGCTATTCATGCTACTGATTGGCTTCTTATTGGGCTTGATGTTCAATATGTTGTTGCTATTTAAACAGCGTCAGAAATACAGGCGACTGATAAATAAAAAAGATACCCTAGAAGGGCTTTCAGGAGTTCTAACCAAGTCAGATAAATAACAACCTGATACCGACTTAAATGACAGATATCCTGGATATACAAAACCTGCAACAATGGACTTTATACCTGTTACCGGTAGTAACTTTTCTACTGGGCTATATCATTTCTCGACGTCGTACCAAAAAGCATAAGAAAAAATTCCGTTTCTCTAATGACTATTTTCAGGGTCTGAATTACCTGTTGAATGACCAGCAGGATAAGGCACTGGATATCTTTATCGATCTAGTTGAAACAGACTGGGAAACTATAGACACCAGTCTGGCATTAGGTGCTATTTTTCGGCGTAAGGGCGAAATCGACAAGTCCATCAAATTACATCAGAACTTGCTTGCTCGGCCTTCGTTACCAGCAGAATACAAATCCACCGTATTAATCGCACTGGCTAAAGATTACTTGCAGGCTGGCTGGCTGGATCGTGCAGAAAGCCTGTTTAACCAGGTGATAGTGGATGAAGACTTTACTGAAGAAGCGCAAAGCTTGTTAATGGGAATCTATGAGCAGGAGCATGAGTGGGAGCAGGCGATTAATATCGCCAAGCGCTACCCTCGGCGCGGTGACCTTCAGTTGGCAAAGGTCGTGGCGCATTATTACTGCGAGCTGAGTCAGCAGATGATACTTCAGAATGATATTAAAGAGGCTGAAACACTAGCGACACAGGCACTAAACATTGATAAAAACTGTGTCAGGGCATCGATACTTCTTGGTGATTTGGCGATTAAGAGAGGGCGCTATCAGAAAGCGATACGTTTCTTACGTCAGATCGAAATACAGGATATTCAGTTATTTCCATTGATTATTGACGACCTGACAACTTGTTACCGTAATACCTCGAATCTAAATAAGCTTTATGCGTACTTAAATTCTTTAGATAGTCGATTTCCTGAAATCGGTTTAACGCCCGTACTGACGCAGTTAATTAATGAGATATACGGCACTGAAGATGCAGTTCAGTTCGTTTCAGCAGCGGTTATTCAGCAACCCTCGTTAACCTCGCTGAAAAGCCTGATTGAATTACAGTCAGATAATACAGAGTCCTTGGCACAGCTAGTACCAGAAGTGGTTGAGGCTTTGTCTGTAAAAGCACCGGCTTATCAGTGTGGTACCTGTGGCTATACAGCAAATAGCCACGTCTGGCACTGTCCTTCCTGTCATGGCTGGAGTAGTATACAGCCAAAATTTTCATGAGCTAAGCTATGTTAGACCCAAAAGTTATAGTCGCGCTGGATTATCCAACGCAGGATCAGGCCTTACAACTGGTGGATCAACTTGACCCACAATTGTGCCGTTTAAAAGTAGGTAAGGAGATGTTTACACATCTTGGTCCCGCATTTGTAGAAAGCCTTCAGGCGAAAAAATTTCAGGTTTTTCTCGATCTTAAATACCATGATATTCCCAATACGGTTGCCAGTGCCTGTAAAGCTGCTGCTGATCTGGGTGTCTGGATGGTTAATGTTCATGCAAGTGGTGGACGACGCATGATGGAAGCGGCTGCGGAAGCGCTCGCTAATTACACAGAAAAACCGTTATTAATAGCAGTCACTGTTCTAACTAGTATGTCTCAGGAAGACCTCAATGAACTGGGAATTCAGCTAACACCAGCGGAACAGGCAATGAAGCTGGCAAGGCTTACCCAGTCCAGTGGTCTCGATGGAGTTGTCTGCTCGGCACAAGAGGCCAGTATGATGAGAGAGGCTTTGGGCGGTGATTTTAAATTGATTTCTCCTGGTATTCGCCCCGCTGGAAGTAACTCAGATGACCAGCGCCGTATTATGACGCCGCAGGATGCCCTGAAAGCTGGTTCACATTACCTGGTTATTGGTCGTCCCATTACGCAGTCTGACAACCCTCTGGGTGTTTTGCGTACAATTAATTCAGATATATCTGAGTTGCCTTTGTAAGAACCCATCAAGTAGTGTTCATGCTTCCAATAACAACAGGGAGTCAGTTCATGAAGCAATTAAAAAGTATATTGATGGCGTTTATGCTGTGTTATGCATCGTTATCATTTGCCGGTCAGGTAAATATTAATAAAGCAGATGCATCAACTTTATCCGCAGAGCTTAATGGCGTTGGTGATAAAAAAGCCCAGGCGATCATTGATTATCGTACACAGCACGGGCCGTTTAAGTCGATTAGTGAGCTTGAAAAAGTGAAAGGTATCAGTAGTAAAACTATCGAAAAGAATCGGCACAATCTAAGTCTGTAATTTCATCGCAGGAATTTAACACCCCTTATAACTTACTATAAAGGGTGTTTTTATTATTATTTATTTGAGTATCATATCCAGTTTACATCATTTCAGGTTGTAGTTAACTATGGAAATCAGTTTCTGGCAGCAGCGCTGGCAAGAAAACCAGATTGGGTTTCATCTCGATCATATCAATCCGTATCTTTCCAGGTTCTGGCAGCATTTAGATATTGACGCTGGTGCACAAGTGTTGGTGCCACTCTGTGGCAAGTCATTGGATATGAGCTGGCTAGCGTCCCAGGGCTATCAGGTGTTGGGGGTAGAGTGTAACCAGAAGGCGGTAGACTCATTCTTTAGTGAGCAGGCGGTTAGTGCGCAAATCCGCGAGATTAAAGACTTTAGAGTACACCAGTGTGACAACATCAGCTTGTTGCAGGGCGATTTTTTTAAGCTCGATCAATCATTGCTGGCAGAGACTTCAGCCGTTTATGACAGGGCTTCATTGGTCGCATTACCCGAGGCTATGCGTAAGGATTATGTGAAATTACTGGCACGTCACTTACCTGCATCAGTTAAGATGCTGCTGGTAACACTGGAATATGATCAGACTGCCATGTCTGGCCCACCATTTTCCGTAACGGCTGAAGAGGTTGAACGACTCTACAGTGAACAATTTACGGTTGATTTATTACACGAAGAAGATGTGTTGTCTGAGCAACCCCGTTTCAGGGATCGTGGATTAGATTACCTAATAGAGCGAGTTTATTCAATTACTCGATAATCTCCTAAAAAACATCCACTTAGTTACTTGCTGTTTAGTGATCTATGAGCTAAAAATAGTGTTATCTTAATAATAATATAGGTACACCCCCATGATGAGTGTCAAGATGGAAAAGGTACTGGATACCTTGACCAGCCATTACATGCCTTTCACGCTGTTATCTAAAGAACGTATCTCAGAAGTTGTAAATATCGTTCGCTTTATTGAAATGCGAGAGGGTGAAATATTCCAGATTGCGGGTGGTGCAGGTAAAGACTATCTATTTGTGGTCGAGGGTTCGCTGAATGTGATTACTGACGGGGAAGTAAGAACCGTCGAGGGGCCTGAAGAAACCCGTAAAACACCAATTATTTTGCGTTCAAGACCGACGACAAGCACAATTGTTGCCCGATCTGAGGCCATTATTTGTCATGCCGATCGTGATTTACTGGATGATCTGATTTCATGGGACGAACTGGTCCACATGATGGAAGAAACTAATGAGGTATTGGCTGAACAAATTGAAAAAGTCAGAAACTCACTGGTGTTCCGTCGTCTACCTGCTGAAATGGTTGAAACCGCTTTCTCCAAGATGCACACCATTAAGGTGGCAAAAGGTGAAGCCGCAGTTAAGCAGGGTGAGGAAGGTAATTCCTATTATATTATTAATCAGGGGTCTGCCGAAGTTTATTCGAGCACCTTGTATGATGATGAGCCCCAGATGATCGCAGAATTAGGTGAGGGCGATGCATTTGGTTGTGAAGCGCTAATTCATGGCAGCACCCGATCTGAAACTGTCATTATGAAAGAAGATAGTGTTTTATCGGTGTTAGATAAGAATGATTTTGATGAGTTAATTAAGAACCCATTAATTAAAACAGTGAATGGCAAGGTCGCTAAATCGATGCTGGATACAGATTATCTACCGATCGATGTCCGTTACTCTGAAGAGTATGATGATTCTCATATACCAGGTGCCATCCTGATACCATTATTTGAGTTGAGAAATCGTCTTGAAGAACTTGATAAGAGCAAGAAATATGTTGTTTACTGTCATGGTGGCGGCAGAAGCGCAGTAGCGACTCTGGTGCTCAGTCAACATGAGTTCGACGTAGTGAGCCTTGAGGGAGGTATCAGGGACTGGACGTATGAGACCAAGAGCATGTACTAGCTAGTTACTAATCCTATCTGCATTTGCAGGTAGCAGTTGATTCAATAAAAGCCCCATACCTTTATCAGGAATGGGGCTTTTTTTACATATAGTGTTTGCCAGGTATGGCGTTACACATACTATTAATAGAGTCCGGTAATAGATATTACCTGTTATTGCTATTAACCACTGATGCTCTGTGACTTTATCTACAAAGTCACCGATATAATAAGATATAATCAGTTTTTTGTTGATGTCATAGAAATAATGAACAGCGGATTTATCGTTACAATAAATAATCAGACAGTATATGAGTGTAATGAAGCTCGCTTCCCAGCGAGAGTCAGACGCCACCTTGATGAAGTTGATGAGAAATTAGCACAGGGCTTTGAGCTGGCTGGGCAATGGCTTGATGATCCAGATGAATTTCAAAAACAACAGTATGTAGCTATGATTTTGCTTGATGGGCTGGATCACAATAATACAAGTCTGGTAGAGCTAATGTCATCATTTCTTGCGACACGAAATAAACAGCTGAGAGAAATCAGGGCAACAGCTAATCAAAATAGTTTTAACTTTTCGTTAATTATCGATTAAATCTAATTCTAAGAGTAAAAATATGAAAATTACAATTATCTGTGGAAGTCATAGAGAAAATTCGCAAAGCTCTAAAGTAGCCAGGTATTATCAACAGGTCATGTTAAATGGTATTTGCGATGAAGCACCAATTATTGATCTAGCGAATAATCCATTTCCATTATGGGATGAAGGTATTTGGGATGGTGAAGAAAAATGGATTGAGCTTTTAGCTCCATATCGTGAAATGCTTACATCAAGTGATGCTTTTGTTGTGATCTCTCCTGAGTGGCATGGTCAGGTGCCTGCAGGTCTAAAAAACTTCTTTTTAATTTTTGGCAAAAATGAACTGGCACATAAGCCCGCTAAAATTGTTGCAGTATCATCTGCAGATGGTGGTGCATATCCAGTGGCAGAACTCCGCATGAGCAGTTATAAAAATAGCAGGCTGTGTTATATACCTGAGCATATTATTCTGCGAAATGTTGAGAAAATTTTAAATGAAAATGCTGAAGATAATAACCAGTCTGCTGATGAATACTTCAAAGAACGTATAGACTGGTCGCTCAATATTCTTAAACAGTATGCCTTGGCACTTAAGCAGGTAAGAGATAGTGGTGTTACCGCTACCGAAAAATTCGGTAATGGTATGTAGTTGTATGTTGAAGTATCGATTAATTCAGGTTACCAGCTTTCAGCAAAACTGTAGTCTGGTCTGGTGTGCTCATAGTAACGATGCTGTATTAATCGACCCAGGTGGTGATTTCGAGCGTTTAATTGATGTCATTAAAACTACAGGTGTTAATTTGAAAGCAGTCTGGTTGACGCATGGTCATCTAGATCATGTTGGCGCTTCATCAATGCTTAGGGCTCATTATAATATACCAGTGATTGGTCCTCATAAAGAGGACCAGTTTCTTTTTGACGCTATTCCAAAGCAGTGTCAGATGTTCGGTTTTGAGAGTGTGGAAACTTTTTATCCTGATCAGTGGCTTGATGAAAATGATATTTTAGAACTTTCTGGACATAGGTTTAATATTCTACATACGCCCGGACATACACCAGGTCATATTGTGATTGTTGATTCAGATCAAAAACGTTTGTGGGTTGGTGATGTGCTTTTTAAAGGAGCAATAGGTCGCACAGATTTTCCACGTGGTGATCATCAGCAATTGATGTCATCGATAAAAGATAAGTTACTAACTCTGGATGATGAATATCAGTTTGTGCCAGGACATGGCCCTGAATCAACAATTGGTTATGAGCGTCTGCATAACCCCTTTCTGTTGTAGCCTTATTGGTGCATTAAAAATATTTTTTAGACCAGAAAGTTTGACGTGATATATTGCTGATTACATACAATCAGTAATGTGAGTACCTAATGCAAGTCGGCCCGCGTCAAATCGTTACGCCATTCAGACAAATTCCACTCGATGTACCAGAGGGTATGGCACCCAATGAGTTTTTCAATAGTACAGAGAACCTTGAAGATCTGGTAAATAATAATGGGCTATTGGTAAATCCTGAAGGCCTTCTTATGTATCGAAAAGCATTAGGACATACCAATGAATTTGATACATCCATAATCTATAACACGTCCAAGTCTATATTAAACCCGCTTGGCCGACCTGTTAGAAGAACCCAGGTGCCTGATCATGTAAAGCATTCCTGGAACAGAATGAATCAGATTATTATTGAATATATGCTTGAGAAATATCCATCTCCGCAAGATCATCTGGTACTGGCAGGGGAGGCAAGCCTGGATGCAACTTGGCCTTTAACATCACCCGGTGTGCCAAGTATACGTATGCTACATAATCATTTTATGGTTTTTGATATGCGGCAGCTTGAAACAGCTGAACTGGCTGATGAAAGTAATCCTAATTTAACAGATGGTGGCCAACATAGTTTATTTCAATCCTATGTTAGAGAAGTGTATCGGTCATTTATGTCGGCTATCGATTTGCAAATTTTAAAACCTGTTAGTAGTCACGAATCGACACTTAAACTAACGGGTTATCCACAGGGATTGCCTTGCTGGAAAATAGACGGCGGCATAGATGCACTTAAAGATATTCGATTCTGGTCGGAGTATGATGAAGTTTTAAGAGGCTTTATTGATTTTTATCGTACTTTCTTTGCACAAGTATCTTCACGTAATTCACCTGTTCCACGGGGTGCCCATTTTGCAAAAAATGTTGAGTCTATATTATTGTTCAATAATGATTTTATGGGGGCTGCAAAAAAAGTACGTGAACAATGTATTCATGATCCAAAATATGCCAATTCTATTCGATGGCAACCGGCATTTAAACAGCTTATCTATAGGAATGACCAGGGTGAGTTGATTGTAACTATTAGCCAGAATTCTATTGGTAATGCGATTACTGAATTACTCGGTGTTGTTGTTAATCGAAAACCTGATGCAGAGGCTTATGAAGCTCAGGAGCCGGCATTGATTGATAAACTTCTCGAAGTTCGAGACAGGTTAGTAGAAGCGGATCTGGGAGAGGCAGTCGCTACAAGCTACTGGGATGCCTGAAAATTTCAGGCATGAGTTCCTAGTGACTGTTAGCGATTTGTGCAATTACCTGGCTTAGAGCTTTATCAAAGACAGAATGATCTTCTAGCATCTGAGACTTTTCTTCCAGAAGTTCTTTACAGAAAACATCGGCGTCTTTTTCGATGATTTTTTCACCTTTTCTATCAACAAAAATCAGTTTTGCATTCTCTTTAGTGATTATAGAGAGCTTAAGTCTGCGCGGTGGGTGAGTCTCATCAGTATAGATCTTGAACCAGACACCAGGCTTTACATATTCAGGTATCTCGGCAATTTTTTGAGAGGCAGTTTTCTGCATCTTTTCTACTGGGCTCAAATCATCATTGCTCTTATCTGCAAATATAGATTCCTGAATAGGAATTGATTTTAGTTTGTGAGGCTTGTTTTCTTCAAAAAATTCTGAATCCTTTATGGACTTTTCATAGTGACGCTTCAAATTAGAAATGGCCATGAAGGCTCTTTCTTTATTTTGCTTAGTCGTTGCTAGCTTTTCTTCAATGGTATGAACAATATCCTGGTAGCTATTCTGTAAGGAGATAAATTGTTTATCACTTGTGATAGGTGATAATGATTTGGTTACAATTTTAAGAATATCAATTGATTCCTGCCATTCATAACTGCTCTTACCAAACTTTAAATAGCAACTGAACATATAAGTAGACCAGTTTTTAAGCAGTAGTGGCTGAACTGGTTTAGGTAATTTTATGTTCATTGTATGATATTGAAGTTCTGACAAAATTAGTTGTCTGGCATGTTCCTGTATAATCTGCTTACGGGTTACATCTTCGTTCTGTTTTAGTTTTTGACCTTCAATAGACTCAAGACGTTGTAAAGATGTTAGGGCAGTTCTAAAGCTGACAACATTTCGATCATAACTACGTAGAAGCTGTTCTATAATCAAATTAATGGTTTGATAGACGGTGTTGCTTTTATCTTCAATACCAATTCCTAAATGAGCTACCTTATCCAATAGTACCCTTGCTGGGTGATCGTTTTTATAGAAGAAGTTATTATCAATCAACGAGGTTTTGATAACAGGGATTTGTAGGCGCAGTAAAAGACTCTTTATAACGTCCGATATATTCTGGTCACGTAAAAACGCACCAAATATCATTTCTACGAAATCTATAGTGCGGCCATCAATTTGATTAATCGATTTTGGTATAGCGACATTGCTAATTTTAGCCATGCTATTGAGCAGGGCGGTTTTAAACTTCTCAGTATTAATATTTACTTTTTGGCCTGGTACATAGTCGGATTTGTAGCTCTGCTGAATATTGGTGAGTGATTTTATTACGTCTTCGCGGTTAAAAAAGTTTTTACCGGCTGCGGATGCTCTGGCTGCATTAGCACCATTTGAGCTATTGCGAACGAAGTCGTTAATAACTTTAGAAAGATACTCAGTATCTTTGATATCGCTAGTATCTAGTTTAGAAGTCTCGCCAAAGGCGTTGTTGTCAGCACTCATGGGTATTTCCCGTTATAACAATCCAGTAAATATTGAGTGCACAATTAACGTTTAGAGCTTTTATATTGTTGATGACAATATATAATTAATGTTGTTGTGCACTTCTCATATGCAAAGATATTCTCTGCGGGTGCTTTTAACATTTAGTGGACAGCTAACTTATCGAGCCCATACACCTTGAGGTGATGATATGCTTTATTAAGCCGAGCTTTTGTGAATTAATTCACGAATTTGAATTAGTCTCAACCAACTTTAATATAATCTGTAATTAAAGCAAGCCCTCATTTTAGGGAAAAGTACACTTTTTATATAATCTTTTCCTTATATAGATGCTTTTACAGTCAGCTTATTTAGCTAATGGCCTGAAATATCTATCATTTTCATAAAATTCAAGGCTTTGGTCTGGCCATAACCCGGGTGTGCCAAGTACAGGGTATGGCTGATGCTTGATGGGTGTTTTAGCGATTTTATCTAACCAGAGCCGACAAATATAATCATCCAGTTCCTCGTATGATGAATTAGAACTTTCTAATATATTGCTGTCATGTATCAAAAGACTGTGGCAGGTCATGCCTATATATGGTGCGAGTGATTTTTCATAGATTGCATGACCAAATATAATACACTTAATATCGTGATTAAATCGATCTCGGTTATCAATAAAAAGTTGCTTCCATTGATGTGTCCTGATCAAATCAAGAAGTGAATTATCATTGCTGATAATGATGGCACCAGACTCATCAAATTGTGTAATTCGATTTTCCAGTGTACTTCGATTACTACCAATTTGACGCTCACTTGATTGTTCAAAGTGCAGTTTATTTAGTGCGCTCTTTGTTTTAGGAAAGCTTAGCCATATTAAAGCATTGAAAAAGTCATGCCAGTTTTCAGTTCTCGTCTGAAGTTCCTGTTTTAGATAAATACGTGGCTCGTACTGTTCTTCAAAACAATTAACTTTGCTGGATTGAGGTACTGGTGTAACGGTCATTTTTAAATCACTAAAGATAGACTGATAGTCAGAAATATCTGGCCAGTGATTAAAGTTGCTAAAATATTTTATTAGCAGTGACAGGTTATTAAATATTGGAGAAACCTTGTAGTAATCTTGATTCCATTGATCTGTTTTATGCATGGTGGATATAACTATTTATATGTTCAAGTGTAATATCAGCATTATTATAATCCAGCACAATAGGGTGGTAGTGTCCAGATTCATAGAAATATAAAGCCGGAAAACTTTCGGCTCCGATTGAGCGACAGAATTCAATATTGTTTTGTAGTATGCATTCGGTATGATCTGAATGTATTTGTTTTATAAATTTATTACGATCAATCCTTATTTCTTCAGCTAAGGAATATAAAATCTCATAGTCAGATGGGTTTTTGGCCTGTTGATAATAAGCCTTTTGAATGACTTCAATCATAGCCTGTTCCTTGTCAACGCTAGCGGCAACTATTACGGCACGGCATGCGGAATAGGTTGAACGTCGTGGCTTGCAGATTTTCCAGAAGTTAAAATTGAATTTTACATTAGGAATTGTTTCCTCGATACGTTTCCATGTGTTTTGTATTGATGTCTGCATATCTTCAGGCATTGTCTCATTGTTATCCGCAGCAAGGCCACCTGTAACAAATTGTACATGGATCGAGTTAGGTAACAGTTCAGTTAGCTTTTCAAAAGTGGCCTTATATCCCCAGCACCAGCTGCACATGGGGTCATGTATATAAAGCAGAGTTTGATCTTTTATAAAAAGTTGATTGGACATTTTATTTTAATTAACTGATTAATTATCGGGTGTTTAAAACGAATGTAAGATGCGTGTAGCAGAAGCCGTTCGCTTGCATTTCTGGACGCTGCAGTTCCATATAGCTCGTCACCGAGTATGGGATGTCCCAGTGAGGATAAATGTACCCTAAGCTGGTGGCTACGACCAGTAACAGGCATTAGCTTGAGCAGGCTATTGTTTTCAAGGTTATCAGAAAGGTGTTGATAATGTGTCAGTGCAGATTTCCCATGTTTATAATCAATCTTTTGGCGTGGCCTTTGTGACCAGTTAGTTATTAACGGCTGATTAATACTGCCTTTTTTTTCTCTGACGATACCATAAACCCTGGCAATATATTCTTTATACATTTTACGTTCAGTAAACAGTTTACTCATCAGGCTCTGCATTGTTTTATTAAGCGCAAATAAAATAACACCGGATGTAGGCATATCTAAACGGTGGATCACTAAAGCCTGAGGATAGTGTTCCTGTAGACGACTTAACATGCAGTCGCGCTTATTATCGCCTCTTCCAGGTACTGATAATAAGCCACTGGGTTTATTGACTGCGATTAGATGTTCATCCTGATAGAGAATATCTAATGGGGTAAATGCAGGCGGCTGGTATTTCGAGAAATCTGGCATAGTACTGCTAGGGGCTGTCGATCAATGGCTTTAATAAAGGTTCAAGTCCGTTGGTTTTGATTTCATAGACAATAGCCAGCATCTTGCCCAGTTCACCCTCAGGCAGGCCCTTGTTGTAGAACCAGACAACATAAGGTTCTGGCAGGTCGATCAGGCGGCTTCCTACGTGCTTGCCAAATGGCATTCTATAGTTAACCAGTTTGAGAAGTTCCTGTTGAGACTGCTCATTATTGAATGGTGCTTCTAAGTTCATGAATTAAGGTATATTTGAGACTATACGTGATTGTAACATTATACTGGCTGTGTAAATCTATGCGAAGACTTATACTTGTTGTGACGGGGTAAAACATGAAGATTTCTTCAATTTACAACTACTGGACGTTATTAAATGGGACTTCTATCGGCAGATGGCTATTTAATCGGCTGGTAGCCGTGTTTAATCCCTATACCGGTGCTCTGGGTGCCAAAGTTATCACATTAGAACCGGGCTATTGCCAGATTCAGCTTGCTGAACGGCGAGGTGTTAGAAATCACCTGAACTCGATTCATGCCATTGCCTTAAGTAACCTGGGTGAGTTTGCCTCTGGTCTGGCCTTAATCAGTCAGCTTCCTGATGCGGCACGAGGTATTCCTATAGAAATTAAGTCGCATTATTTTAAAAAAGCCAGAGGCTTACTCACAGCTGATAGTCGAGTTAACCTGCCAGTGATTGATTCAGATCTAGAACACTGGGTGACTACTGATATTCAGGATGAGCAACAGCAATCGGTAGCCAGGGTAGAAGTTTGCTGGAAACTTGGTTTAAAGCGAGAATAATTCATGGCTAAAGCGGTTAATTCATTTTTGCAGCATTCAGGTGTCGAGTATCCTCTAATCTGCGGGCCTATGTATCCCTGTAGTAACCCAGAATTAGTGGCAGCAGCTTCAGACGCGGGCGCTTTGGGTGTGATTCAGCCTATCTCGCTGAGTTATGTGCATGGTTATGAGTTATCGAGGGGCATAAAATATATTCGTAGCCTGACGGATAAGCCCCTGGCGATGAATTTACTTATTGAGAAGAGCTCCAGTCGATACCTGGATAAAATGAAAGCCTGGCTTGATATTGCGTTAGAGCAGGATATCCGTTTTTTTATTACTTCATTGGGAAAGCCCGACTGGGTGGTAGAGCGTGTTCATGCTTGTAATGGCTTTGTGTATCACGATGTAACGGAAGCTAAATGGGCAGATAAAGCTGTTGAATGTGAAGTCGATGGGCTTATTGCGGTGAATAACCGAGCGGGTGGTCATGCGGGTAATTACAATGCTGAAGATTTATTTCAGTCTTTAAAAACATTTGATTTGCCGCTTGTGTGTGCTGGTGGTATTGCTGATTCACAACATTATAAACAGGTTCTGGATCTAGGTTATCAGGCGGTGCAAATGGGTACGCGCTTTATTGCATCGAAAGAGTGTAATGCCAGTGATCAGTATAAGAACGCTATCGTCAATGCAAATGAAAAAGATATTGTATTAAGTGAACGCATTACGGGTGTGCCGGTATCTATTATCAATACGCCTTTAGTGCAAAAGCAGGGACTTAAACCGAATTTTGTTGAGAAATTTATGTTGAGTCACTCTAAATTGAAACATTTTATGCGAACTTTTCTGGCATTAAAATCTATGAAATCGCTTAAGGATTCGCTAAATAGTCAGCAGATAGAATACTGGCAAGCAGGAAAAAGTGTAGCTTCGATCAATAGAGTATTGAGCGTTGCAGAGATTGTTCATGAAATTACATGTGGCGATGAAACTTTATCCTCTCAAGATATTCAGCAGGGGTAATTAACGGAAGCTCCTCTGTGATCTTATTGCAATTTCTGCAATCAGATAA
Organism: Gammaproteobacteria bacterium; assembly: GCA_041589455.1. Lineage (GTDB taxonomy): Bacteria > Pseudomonadota > Gammaproteobacteria > SZUA-229 > SZUA-229 > SZUA-229. The sequence continues at coordinate 14,654 of JBFHVQ010000060.1, forward strand.
TGTCAATGGTGTTTTTTCTTTACTATTCATAATGACTGGATAAGCAGGAAAAGCATCATCACATATTACTCCTTTCATATGACTACGATCCGATGTGAAATGCCTGATATAGTAATCGGCATTGATGGGTCTTATTAGTGCTTGAAACTGACTATCAATGTGCGACCAAAATTTGAAGGTGTTTTCAAAATAATCTTCAATACTTATTGGGAAGTCACATCGAGTATCAAAATCATAAACTAGAGCTTCTTTGCCTTTAATTGTTGTTAATATTACATGGTAATCCCATATAATGGGTTCTGAATAGTTACTTTTGGTTTGTTGAAATAGTGCGACAGAATTGCCAGGATTAATGATAAAAAGAACATCAAGAGGGATGATTTCAGATTGCTTATCTAGCGATTTAATTAACATCCATATATTTTCTTCGCAAAATAAAGGTGTATAGGTTAGTGATGTTTTATCTGACATGGTTATAATAAGGCTATGTATTTAACTGAAATATTTATTATATTCATGGCTGCCCCAGTTGTCTGGTTCTGGCTAGAATCAATGAAGATCAAGGAGCTAGCTCGTTATCGAGCGGCACAACTCTGTGCCAACAATAATGTACAGTTTCTGGATGATACTGTCCATCTCTCTTCCATTCGTTTTGCGCGCGGTCGTAATGGAAAGTTTCGCCTACAGCGTAGATTTGCCTTTGAATTTACTAATCAGAATGAACAACGATACAATGCTTATGTGTTAATGTTTGGGCGTCAACTGATTGAAACATACATGGACCCTTATCCAATAGATGAACAGCTGTGATGAATCAGGTATGATGCTGCTTTTCAGAGTTATCATCAACAGGGGAATCAGACTATGCTAAGTTTATCGATATTATTACATGTCACTAGCGCTGTATTGTGGGTTGGGGGAATGTTTTTTGCCTATGTTTGTTTGCGTCCTGTAGCCGCTAATGTGCTTGAGCCACCTCAGAGACTTAGCTTATGGTCGGGTGTTTTTTCAAGGTTTTTCCCTTTTGTCTGGTTGTCGGTAATATTGTTACCCATAACAGGCTATTACATGTTGTTTAGCATTTGGGGTGGTTTTGCCAATGCACCAATATCAGTGCATATTATGAATGCACTGGGTCTCATTATGATCTTGATATACATGCATGTTTTCTTTGCGCCTTATAGAAAGCTAAAACTGGCAGTTAGTGAACAACGTTGGCCTGATGGTGCTGCGGCACTGGCTCAAATTCGTCTTCTGGTTGCAATTAACACAACCATAGGTCTATTAGTGATTAGTGTGGCAAGTGCAGGGCGTTTTTTATAGATAAGATAAAGTCGATTAAGTTTGGGTTTTATTTATATTTAAACGTTGAAAACAGAAGATATTTAAGAGCTGTAGTTTCTATAGTATATTTTTTGTGGTTATTCTAGTGCTTTAATGCTTTCATCCGCCCAGTAAACAGCTTCAATATAGGACTGTATAAATGTATTAGTATCAATCGAGGCACTGGTTAATTCATCCCAGTTTGACTTTTCATAATCAAGAACATATTGATACAATTCGCCCTGAGCGCCGCTCTTATCCAGTAGTGCCATTTTAATAGGTGTGCTGAGAATAACCGTGTCCAGTAAGTCTATTAGTGGTTGATCCATAATGGCATCAAGCACAGAGAAGAGGCCAATAATAAACATTTGGCCTTTAATCTCGGGATGCAACTTTTCAGCAAGCAACTCACACATCCTGCCACGTATCATACCAATTACGACCAGTTCCGTTGGTTTGTTATCAGCTATTTTTGACATCATTATTAATGATAACCATTTTTTCAGATTGTTCAGGCCAAGCACGATAATGGCATCTTTTATGGAGTCGACTTCTCTTCGAAGACTGAATGCAGCACTATTGATATAGCGTAATAATTTATATGACAGGGTAATATCCTGAATTAGTATGTTTTCTAGTTCCTCTGATTCAATGTCAGGGTTTTGAAGTTTGCTAATGAGGTTAAGAATCACGGCTTTATTTGCAGGGATTGCTTTTCTCTGAAGCATTTCAGGGTAACAGAAGAAATATCCTTGAAAATAGGTGAAATCTAATTGCTCACAAAACTTATATAGCTCCTGAGTTTGAACTTTTTCTGCAATCAGCTCTGCTTTATAAGGTTTGAGTAGTTCTAACTGTTTAATAACCTGATCAGAAGTCAGGTTGTATACATCGATTTTTATGTAGTCAGCAAGTTCTATCATGGGGATGAGTTTATCTTGAAACTCAAAGTCATCCATGGCAATTCGAAAGCCATTACTTTTTAAGCGTTTCAAGCCCTTTATGACTTCTTCATCTGGTACTACGTCTTCCAGTATTTCAAGTACCGCCTGTTCCTTTAGCATAGGGGTAAGAGACTCATTAATAATGAATTCCCGTGGCAGATTGACGAAAGCCAGGGCGCTACCTACGATATTGTCGATACCAATATGCATAAATGAGTTTAGAATGGTTTCACAGGATGCTGATGCCCCATCGACAATATTTGCCTGGTTTATGTCACTATCTCGATACAGTAATTCATAGCCCATCACGCCCATTGTGCGATTGTATATAGGCTGTCGAGCAATAAATAATGGATCCATATTTACCTGTTTAAAGATATAGTTGATACTAAGAGAGTCGTATTATTGGGGTAACTTTAATATACATAATATAATAGATAACCGTTAGAATATAAAGATGTGCCGATTTAAATTATCAATTTCTGACAAACAGCGTGTTATTGCGTGTAGTTATGATTATATTGATCAGTTCAATAGATTGTTAGACACCCGCTATGATCATATTCCTGTTATCTTTGACCTGAAAGGGAAATGTTCGGGTATGTTTGTAGTGCGAAATAACGAGATGTGGATACGTTACAATGAGACCATATTTTCCAGGTACTTTGATGATGCGATAGTTAACACAACAGCTCATGAAGTAGCTCATTACATTGCCTATCGACTGTATGCGGGGCGTCGCATCAAGCCTCATGGTGTAGAATGGCAAGAACTAATGTCTCTAGTCGGTGTTAAAGCGGAGACAACCAGTCGTTACAATCTTGATGGGCTACCGATAAGGCGACAAAATACACATACATATGTATGTGCTTGCAGAGAGCATCAATTAACAACAACAAGGCATAATAAAATTCGACTAAAAAAGGCTAGCTATAGCTGTAAATTCTGTAGACAGCCTTTGCGACAGGATAATGCAAGAATACTTTAGGTCGTTATGATAAGTCTGATTGCATCTAGTCGATGTTGTGGGTTGTTCATTGCCATTTCTAGTGCTTGTTGTTGAAGTCTAAAGAACTCAATTTCTTCATCTCTAATTTGAGGATTAATTGCTTTGAGTGAATTTAAGCGGTCTATTTCATTAGCGAGTATAATGTTTTGACTGATGTAGTGGTTTTTCAGGTATTCACTAGCCTCGAGTTTAAGTTGCTGTGACATTTTGTCTAGAGCAAGTTTAATTTCCTTTTCTTTTAGTTGAATAACCTGTCTTGCAATTTGTCGATCAATAGTCTTAATCGATGACTGATTAATGGTCAACTGAATTTCATTTGCCTGCTCGTTATAGCTAAACTCAATGGGTAGTGCCTGTAACTGTTGCTGCTGTATATATGGTTGGTAATCTGCAGGGACTTCAGATTCTATGATATAGATGGCCTGAATAATTAGCTGACCAGGCTCGAGTTGATCTGATTTAAGGCTACATACAGACGTGTTGCCAAGTTCATTGCTCAATAACATGTCTGTGCCATTGAGCACCATTGGGTGATCCCAGCTAATAAAGTGCATATCATCGTGATGCAAGGCCACTTCACGTTCGAAAGTAATAGTCATGCCATCTTCTTGCAAACCAGGAAACTGTCCGATCATGTGTTCGGCCGGGTTAATAATATAGCTACCCGCTTTATGTTCCTCAATATTTACACCATAGCTATCAAACAAGCGGGTCATATAGGGTTTGAGCTCTGATGTTTGTTCGAGGTATTCAATTCGTTTGACTAATTGATGAGCGATGTCTGTTCTACAGGAGCTGTATTCCAGCAATTTATCGCGTCCTTCATGCATTTGCTGATTAAGATGATTATGTTGTTTTTTACATTTGTTAACAAATTCAGAAAACGCCTGTTCAGAGATTAAATTCTGATCTAGCATTTTCTCCAGTTCATCTTTATGTTCCATGAATATTTGAGAGCCAGCAGGGCAGGTGCTGTTAAACGCATTGAGTGCATGATGATACCATTCATATAAGCGCTGTTGTGCTGTGTTTTCAAAGTAAGGCACATGAATTTTAATGTCCTTGGTTTGACCTATGCGATCTAATCGGCCTATGCGTTGTTCCAGTAAATCTGGGTTAAAGGGAAGATCAAAAAGAACGATGTGATGACAAAATTGAAAGTTACGTCCTTCACTGCCAATTTCTGAGCATATTAATAATTGTATGCCTGTTTCATGATCAGCAAAATCGGCTGCTCGTTTGTCTCGCTCAACTATGCTAAGTTGTTCATGGAATACTGATGTAGCAATGCCGTATTGTTTTTTAAGTGATTGAGAGAGTTGGTTAGCCGTCTCAGCATAATGGGTGATTAATAATATTTTCTGATTTTTCTGTTGCTTAAGAAAATTCGCCAGCCATTCAATGCGGGTATCAACTTTTAGCCAATGGGATTTTATTGTCTTCAGTGATTCCGGTTGTAAACAATCGATGGTTGTATTGCTATTTGAGAAAGTTTCTTTGTAAGTTTCAGGTAGTATTACAGGATGAGCAATGACTCTTCGTTGAGGAAAGCCTTTTATAGCTGCACGTGTATTTCTAAATAAAACACGACC
>JBFHVQ010000061.1:0-18205 GCA_041589455.1 Gammaproteobacteria bacterium
ATGTCGGGCGAGTTTGACATCTTCGACAAGTTCAACCATGTCTCTACCATCATTATCTTTATAGTCAGTTTTGTTAAACTGCAAATGAGGCGATGGGAATAAATCATTGCCCCGTACTTTTAATAGTGCATCCAGTGAATAGCTATCTTTTAAGGAGCGTCCTGACCAGCGAATAGTTTTCATGGAGCTCATGGCATTTTCAAGATGCTGATAAAATTCTGCTATGTATTTTATTGATGCTTTGCCGTAGTAGTTCAGATAAAGTTTATCGAGAAGTTGCTCAACATTTAGATCAGGATTCCATAACATTTTCGCAAACTGATAATTGGTTAGCGTCATGGTTCCCCAGTTTCGTGTCTCTGCATGCATATAATGAAGATGCTGAATGCCTTGCTGGTGATAATAGGGCAGGTCGTGTGACATGATTTTAGTGTATATAATCGGCAGCGAAGCAAGCAGTGAAATATTGTAATACTCACCTAGAAATAGAGTGCCTTTATAATGGCGATTATCACCCTGTAACCAGCTGAGCATATCCTGGTTGTGATGATGATTGATATCGCTACAGCTGTCATCATTAAAGCTGTGGGCATAGCAGCGTTCAATGGGAAAAAAGGTCACTAGATTATTCTGGTAATCAAAGTCAAAAGGCAAGGGTTTTTTTGGCGGTGTACGTGTTTCCAGATAAGCTGGTGCAGTAAGTAGAATATTACGATGGAGTCGCTGTTCGTCCTGGGCAATGTTAATCGCCTGGCGTAGTTGATGAGTCAGTCGAAGTATGCGATCGGTAGGTGAGCCCAGTGCCTGACAGGCCTGGCATTCACACCATTGACCAACATCTACTGGCCACACATTGATCATATCTGCTTCTGCCCACTGGCCTTTGATGAGGTCTTCAACAAAGTTGTCGCTTAACTGTTTAACAGCCTGCTGATTGCTACTGCAAAAATTTGTACCGTATTTTTCACCAACATTAAAACGGCGTTTACCGTTAATAAGTCCATACCATTCGGGGTGGGCTTCAGAGTAGCTGAGTTTACCATCGTGGTTATGGTCATGTGTAGAAATAAGGCGCTTATTTATCTTGTGTAGTGTATGGTCAGGGTTTAAAAAACGTTGCTGGATATTATGTCCACCGGTTAAAAAGCGAATCCCGCGTTTCCTTAAAGCTGCTCGTTCAGGTTGCTGGTAAGACCAGAGATTGATTCGGTTGCGAGCCATCCAGTTAAAAAAATCCTCATGCCCACGATTATCTCTGGCCCAGAAACCTCGAGTCAGGAAGGCCGGCTCATCATATAGGTGTATTTCGGGAAGTTGTAGCTGTGCGATGTGAGGGATAATCCGGTGATCATCGCCAGGCGCATACCACCGAATGCCCAGGCTCTCCAGAAATGCATAAACACCATATAAAGTGCCTTCCCTGTCTGCACCAACAATTAGCAGCTGCTTGTTCTGTTTAATGGTGCGAATCATATACCCCTGGGGTAGTAATTTATTGCGGTCGACATACTGATCAATCAGTGCACGTTGAGAGCCAGGATGTTGGGCATTTATAATATTTATTTGAAATTGGTTCTTTCTTTTAGAAGAGGGGCTAGCTAATTGAATTATAAAGTCTGTGGGTAACATCGCCTGCAGATGCATCTGTAATTCAAGAGCAGCAAAACTCTGAGTGCATTGGGCGTCATCGTTATGGTTAGAATCAAACCAGTCTACCTGTGATTCGCAATTACTGCCGTTGCTAAATGATCCTCGATCAACTTTGATAAGTAGATCAGCTTGCTGATTTATGCATCCGGTGAGTAATAGCAGGATTAGTATTGAAATAAGGAAAGATAGTTTGGACATGATTTGTAGTAATGCTATTATTTATGAGGTTGATTGTGATCTCTCATGAGATCAGTCAATCTTCTCATAATAACAAAATTTCTTGATTTTAGCTAAAATGTTGTTTTCTCTAATACCTGTAATTATTCGCTAATTATATACAAGACATGTTAAATTATATTGAAATATGGATTATTTAGTATCGCTTTCTAATCCTGTTTCAGCACGAACTTGAGCTACACATTTAGGGCAGATGCCATGACTGAATTTGGCTTGAGAGTTTCTCGATATATATGATTCTAGCTGATTCCACGCGCCTTCATCGTCTCTAATGCTATGACAATATGAGCATATGGGGATAATACCCTGTAGGGATTTAATATCGTCTATGGCTTTTTTTAGGTCCTGATTGCTCTGATATAACTCTGTATTTCTTGTTCGCATTATAGATACATAGATACTGGTTATTGCCGTTATCAATAATCCAGCCAATAATATGAAGGTACTTGTCCTAAATTGGGAAAGAAATACTTCAGGTTTTTCACTAATATGAATGCTATAGGTACGGCCTGCAATATCAAATTTATCAATAAAGCTAAACCAGTTGTCTTCAGGATGAGTATTTGTGTTTAGTTTATATAGCAGATTCTCATCTGGCTGAGATGATTCATCTATAATACTAAATGATGTTGGAATATAACTACCTTTTAGTAATGAGTTCTCAATGATGCCATTGATTCTATAGACACCCAGTGCATAGCCTTTTAGACTTGTGTTTGTTTCGAGTGGAAGTATAGATAAATTAGAGTGTTCAAAAACTGGCATGGTGACCAGTATGCCGAATGAATTCTCTTTTTCCTGAACTAGACGGACTCTGCTTGAAGCGGTTAACTTATTTCGTTGGGCGGCAATTATAAGCATTTCCTTTCTTGTTTTATTTGATGAAATATCAAAACCGATTGCAGGCTTGTTTCCGATAACAGGTGTGACGAATTGTACTGGAAAATAAACGGGTCTGTATAATACGGGAATGATCTTACCCAGCTCGTTTCTTTCAGTTACAGTAAAGTCTGGTATCTGTTTTTTGTTTGTTTCTTCAAACTCAGGTAGCTCGTTTGCTTCAACTCTTGGTATCCATTCTAATGCTTGAATGACCTGATGATTGTCTATAACCTTGGTAGCATAGGTATTGAACCTGTCACGTTCGATATTATCTATACTGTCAATAAAGGCAGCAAGATAAGCCGTTGCATTTATACTGTTGGCGAGTAGTTCATGAACTGTTCTGGTCGCATCTGATGATCGCTTGGTAAATTCGTATTTTGCTATAGATATTTCCTGATAGTGGACTGTAATGGTTGCTGCTAAGGTAGCAATTACACCAATAACAAGTGTTAATGGATTTGGGTAATAAGTTTTTTGATTGGGTTTGAATAAATTTACAGGCATTATTTTCGTGTTTTTGATTAAGATAATATGCTAATGCTATTTTTAGTATAGGCTCCTTAAGTTGAGATGATTTCATTGTTTTTATCATGAATACAACTTAAGGGATTATTATCTGGTTAATTATAGTATGTTTTTATAGTTGCTGAAGGCTTTACTAAATGTAGAGAGTTGATCTGTAGTTTTGAAGTTTGTAAATCAGCAATCTCTTATATTGCTATGGAAATCATATGATATCATCGCCAGGCATTTATAGGCAGGTGATCATTATTCCTGATACAACATGGTATTATAATAGAGCCATGTATTTTAATCGTGTACAGGCCTGTTAGCTAGCCTGTTTTAAAGCCGATAGTCTTATGCGCACCATCACAAAAAGGTTTATTCTTAGAGGCACCACAACGACACAAAGCGACGTTGTTACCTTGCCATGCAGAACGGCCACTGCTGGCTTTAATCGTGACATTTCCTGATACTAAAAGAGGGCCATCTTTTAATGGTTTTATGTTTAGTTTACCGCCAGTTTCTTTTAATGAATCACCGGTTTCACCAACTGCACCATAGTCTTTAAAGATATTCTCATGACTATTGTCGCAGAATGGTTTGTTTTTTGACAAACCGCAGCGGCATAATGCAGTTCGATATTGAATACCGGGCATATCAGTAGGTGAGTCTTCAATATATACATCGCCTTTTACAAAATATGGCCCCTGATAACTTACTGTTATGGTGTTATCTGACGAACAAGTTTCTGTTATCTGTCCATTCTTGCTTTTGCATACGAGAGCACCACTAGGACAGCGTTCAACAATTTCTTTAACTTCGTCAGGTGTTGTTAGATCAGGTTGACACCAGGGGTCTCTGCCAGAAACGAAAAGATCACCTTCAGAATATCCGCATTCACCTATGTGTATGCAAAGTCTTTCGTCCCATTCAACATCGATGTCTGTACCTGTATATATAAACACCTGCTTATTGTCCATGGGGATCTCCTTAAGTGATTTTATATAGTGAGTATAGAAGTATATTAACACTCTGCTATTTGTGTCTTCGTTAAGTCAATTAATTGAATAATTTGTCCTTGATGTATTTTTATATCAGATGAATATAGAGTTTATGATAGAAATTAATATAACGATAATGTTATTACTTTAATAACTACATGGATTTATGGCTTAGTGGACTGATTCGATAGTAAATAATCTTCAAGTACAACAGTTTATATGAACCATTTATAGAACAGTTTTCACTTGAGGGTCATACCAGATGATCTCTGTTAGTAGTTCCAGATTAGATACACCGTAATGATTATTATTTATGCTATCCGTGGGTTGTTAAAAATATTCCGTCTAATATAATTAACCGTATTTAGATGCTATATTAATAACATAGTACATAAGTATGCATATGAAAAACATAGTATTAGATTATGATTATATAGATACTACTAATTGAATGCTCTGCTGTGAATCATTCGTGCGGTGTTAGTCATAAATAAACACTGAAAGATAATAACTTCTTTCTAAAGCTAGAATGTATGGGCTACCTACCTAGATTTAAATTGTTTATTAATAACGTTGTCGTGATGTCTGCATCAATATTTGTATTGTTTTTTATCTTATTGGTTCTGATTTATCTATTTTATAGTAGTTCTGTAAGAGAACTAGGACAGGATCTTTATAACGGTGAGATAGAAAGTCATAAGATGTATCTTAATAGTCAATTGATGGAAATTGCACGTTCAAGGACTCGTTTAACATCAAAAATTATCGATACGGAAGATGTATTTGAACAGGATGAAATTGCTATACAACTTGATGTGCTGGCTTCACGATTTTCAACGTTAAGATCAGAACTTATAAAATTACCCATGTCTTCTGTAGAAGAGAAAATTATACTCGAAGAGTTGCCGAAAATAGTTTCAGTAATATTGCCTAATCAGAGATCTGCTGTAGAACTGGCAATGCAGGACGATCTCGAGAGTAAAAAAAAGTCAAATCAGATACTTTATGATGTTGTGTTACCGGGTCAGCAATTACTCATAGAGAAATTCCTCAAATTAATTGAACTAGAACAATCAAATATTTCCAGGTTTGCGCATTTATCAAGGATAAAAAAACAGCAAATTAATAGTCGAATTGAGTTGCTTGTTTTGGTTCTTTTGACTCTGGTCGTGTTAATCTCAATAATAGTTATTCGGCGTATTTGGAAGATACAAAATGAATTATTTACTTACCAGAACGACCTTGAATCGACTGTAGAGAAACGAACATCACAACTAGTTGAAGTTAATCATAAGCTTGAAGCGTCAATTGATAATATGAAAGTTGCTCAAGATAAACTAATCGAATCTGAAAAGATGTCGGCAGTTAGTAGTCTTATGGCAGGCGTAGCTTATGAGGTTCATAACCCCATTATGAATTCGTTGAGTTCAAATAGTGATTTTATTGAACATCTTGGTGACATTATAGAACGATTTGATAACAATCAGTTATCTCATTCAGAGATACAAAGTTATTTTTCTATGGCAAAACAATCTAGCAGGGATATTGATAAAAACCTTCGGAATGCTGAAAATCTAATTTCTAGCTTTAAGCAACTTTCGGTTGATCACAATATTGATCACTCAAGAGAGTTTGAACTTTGTAACTATATTAATGAAATTGTAATTAGTGTGCTACCGCAATTTACTAAAACGCCACATAGTATTGAATTAGAGTGTGATAAACTGGTTACTGTTCATTCTGACCCTGGTGTTATATCTCAAATAATATTAAATCTTGTAATGAATTCATTGCAGCATGGATTTGATGATGAGTTTATGGAGAATAATGATGAAAAATTGTCTGGAAAAGTCATTATTACTGTAACCAAGACTCGGCAAGGAGGCCGTATTGTTTTTTCAGATAATGGCAAAGGTATTGATATGCAACATTTAGGAAAGGTCTTTGAACCATTTTACACAACCAGGCGTCTTGAAGGCAGTACAGGTCTTGGTATGTATATAACTTATAATCTGGTTACTCAAAAACTATTTGGAAAAATACACTGTGAAAGTGAGCAAGGTAAAGGAACTAAATTTATAATAGATATTCCCTTTAAACATGATAATACGAAATCATAAGTCAAAATCACTAAATACTTGTTATTTTAACATGCATATTTGTATGTAAATATGTCTAGATGATATTTATACATTAATAAGTATCAATTAGTGTTGCTATAGATTTTTAATTAAATATTGATATAAATGTGTCCAGTATTTTCTGTAACCAGCCTTTGTCGGTCACGACTTCTTTAATGTTTGTATCCAGGTTAAGAAATCCTTCAGGTAGTGGAGCTGTGAAAGGTTCACTATATGCGCTTTCTACACGTGCGAATTCACCTTTGTTGATCTCTACCTGCCCCTTATCATTGGACAACTGAATACCGCCATCTACGACGGCGACAGAAGTGCCAATTAGTTCGCCGCAATCAACACCTTCACAAAAACGAACCGTATAATCGGTGCCGCGTATACCGATACTGGCAACCTTGGTTCTAGCAATAAATCGAGATTTGTCATTCTGACCAATACTACCTGTTACGATACGTGAAACGCCCCGTATGAGAGTTGTTAAAATATTGCCTTTTTCTGTTGTGCTATCAGGTAAATTATCTGATGTCTGTTGTTCAGGGATGAATTCATCAAGCAAAAATTCAGTAAGTGGGCCAAGTTCAAATAGGCTGCCATCTTGCATATGCATTTTTGTTCGTGTATGTGGTGCTGTCACAATGCGGTCGCCTGAGTAAATTTCTGTGTTATCGCTAGCGTTAAGCGTCTCGCTTCCACGGATAATCTGTACATCGCCTTGTTGTATCGTCAGGTTGCCTACCGCAACAGGCTTAGGTGGCTCCGGTTCTGGCAATGGATCAGGTTCCGGCTCTGGCTCTGGTCGATAATTAGGGATTTCTAGCTGCATACCAGGATAAATTCTATCCGCATTGCTATTTCTAAAAGCGGCTGAGTTAATTTCAACGACACGATTGACTTCCAGGTATATATCACGATCACTGCCTTCAAAGCCATGTTTACTAAGTATTTTTCGGAGGCTGTCACCATTTTTTACTGTATAGAGCTCCGCAGAGATGTTTGAGCTGTTAACAGTAATGATCATAAAAAATACAATACGAAAAAATATTTGCATAAAAGGGGCCTTTAGGCATGAAACTAGGCTTACAAGTATATTCATATTGAACAATAAAATCGTTAAAAGAATGTAAAACATAGGTGTCAAGTAGAATTGTTGATTAATTAAATAGATACTAATCTCTATATATGTGTCATTTACAGATGGATTTCAGGTCTTTTAATGACGTTGTAGTGATGCTGGGTATCTTATTTAATGCGATTTGTATACCACAATTTTCGACTCAACACCCTTTCAATCTGCTCTTTAAAACGACTATTACCCGACGGCATTGAAAACAACGCGGAGTTGCGAATCAAGTTTATATCTACCCGTTCTAATTCGTTCTCAAACAATGAACGGTGTGTTTCTGTACATAACTCTACACTCGTTCCTAACGACGTATATGTCTCATATCAGTTGTCACCGACTCCTTTATTCTTCTCCGATTCAGTTATTAACTGCTGAGCACAGCACGTACCCGGATAAGAGTTGTGTAATCCGATATAACGGTGGCGAAATTAATCGCGACCGTTTAGCTAGATGTGCTGCGCTCCAGCTCTCGCTTCAATCGTTCAAATTCGACTGTATCTATTTCACCACTTGCCAGGCGCTTTTCTAAAACCTCCATTGCGGTTTCTTTTCTTTCCTGTGTAGACTCACCACGCTCATTCAACAGATACTTGATGAATATAACAATCAGAATCAGAATCATTAGCCAGAAAATCCACATAAAGCCACCTCCCCACATCATTAAATTATTCTGTTCAGACATCATGATTTATCTCCAGCATGTAAATGTATGGAACTTAAGCATAGCGCATTGGTTATCACAGAGACTGAAATAAAACACCTCGCAACGTCAGCAATATTGAGAGATAGCATTATCTTAGTTTTAAGTTTAATGCTAAGCTGCTTAGTCATGTTTCTCACCAGATGATATGTATATCAACCCACCATATATGTCTTCAAACGTGACGTTGTTAAATAATCGAGATACCAATTCTGGCGTACTGTTATCAAAATAGGTTTCAGTTAAACCATAGGGGCTGGAAAGCGTCACAAATAACCTGAATAAGAATGATGGCCATTTTTGTGGTCTCTTGCCATCTACAATGACCACACTTGCGCCTTCAACAAGAGACTCGGAAATATTTTTTAACAGTTTTTCTCGCTCAGTAAGGTAGCCAAATACGCCAGTGGAGATTACTCCGTTTATTCCGGAAGGGATGTTATATTGCTCTATATCCGAATGAATGAGTTCGACGTTTTTCCAATGAGCGGAGTTCACTCTGTCTGCAGCAACAGAAAGCATTTCACTGCTTATATCAACACCAATGAGTTTTCCACCTGGTCCAATTTTATCTATGATCAATGGGAAGGCCAGTCCTGTTCCACAGCCTAAATCTACAACACAATCACCCGGCTTTAGATTTAGGTATTCAATAGCTTTCTTACGGTATCTGTTTATTTTTAGACCAATTAAAGGATATAACACTTTAACGGCTAGATCGTAATATCTAGCATTTTTCTGATATGCATCTTCGACTTTTCTTTTTGATATTTGCATATGTCTGTAAAGTCCTGGCGGTTAGCATAAAGGATGAACAATAGCGGAACTTTTGTTCATCCAGAGAGAAAACGAACGACATGGTTCACTTGTCAGGAATGTTTCTAGTATGAATCAGGTATAATGTAACTTTTTAGCTTTGATGCTGCGTGTAGTGGATTAATTGTTATCAGGCAATCGGGATTTGGTATCATTTTAAAATATACCTTTATGTAATTAATCACTGTTTCAGTTAGTCTACAATTTTGATTTTGGCTTTCCGCAGTCGTAATGAATTAAGAATTACATTAACAGAACTGAATGACATGGCGGCTACACCGACCATGGCGTGTAACAGACCGACGGCGGCCAATGGAATCGCGATACCATTGTAAAACCATGCCCAGAAATAATTCTGCTTGATCTTGGTAAAGGTCGCATGTGATAACTTGATGGCTGTGACCACAGAACTCAAATCACCTCTGACCAGGGTGATGTCAGACGATTCAATGGCAATATCGGTGCCGGTACCGATGGCGATGCCGATATTCGCTTGCTTCAGTGCCGGGGCATCATTAATACCATCACCGACCATGGCAACAATGCCGACTTCATCCTGTAAACGTTTCACCTCGGCCACCTTGTCTTCAGGCATCACCTCGGCAAGCACTCGGCTGATACCAACCTGTTTAGCGATTGCTTCGCCCGTACGTTGGTTATCACCGGTAATCATCGCGGTTTCAATACCCAGTTTTTCCAGCTCGCGGATTGCCAGAATAGAATCCTCTTTCAAAGTGTCGGCCACGGCAATAATCCCGGCAGCCCTGTTATCAACGATAACCAGCATGGCGGTCTTGGCCTCGTTTTCCAGGCGTTGCATTGTTTTTTCAACAGCATCATCAAGCCCAATCTCTGTCATGAGTTTGTGGCTGCCAATCATTATTTCACGATCATCAAGTCTCGCTTTAACTCCCTTACCCGTAATGGCTTCAAAATGTTGTGGTGCGATTAACTCAAGCTGTTTTTCTCGGGCGTCTTTGACAATGGCCTGGCCTAAGGGATGTTCTGAGCCGGCTTCAACGGATGCCGCCAGTTTCAGAATCTCTGTTTTATCATCTTCTGATACCTGATTTTTAAAAACCACAATATCGGTGACTTCCGGTTTACCTTTGGTGATGGTGCCGGTCTTGTCAAACACAATGGTATGTACATCCTTAATGGTCTGGATGGCTTCACCGCTGCGTATCAGTATGCCGTTTTCTGCTCCGATACCACTGCCGACCATTAGCGCCGTCGGCGTGCCCAGACCCAGCGCGCAAGGGCAGGAGATGACCAGGACTGCAATTCCTGAATAAATTGCCAGGGTGGTGATCCCCAGTTCGGTATTAATCCAGGGAAGATAGGGTTCGCCCCAGGTAATAATGGCCATGAAAAGGGACGGAAAAATAAACCATAAAATGGTGGTTGATAAGGCCACCAGCAGCACCGTTGGAACCATGAATGCGGTGGCCCGATCGGCAAACTCCTGAATTGGAACTTTAGACCCCTGGCATTCCTCTACCATCTTGATCACCTGTGCGAGGAAGGTGTCCTTACCGATTTTGGTGGCCTCAATTTTGAGTAGGCCATTCTGGTTAATGGTGGCACCAATGGCATTGTCACCGACTTTCTTTTTCACTGGCATAGACTCGCCCGTAGCCATGGATTCATCAATGGCGCTTTTGCCTTCGACGATGACGCCATCGGTGGGAATCTTTTCACCGGGTCTGACGATCATGATGTCACCGGCTTTAACCATTTCAATCGCCACTTCCTGTTCAACACCATCAACTTCAATTCTGGCGGTCTTGGCACCCAGCTCCAGCAGTTTCTTAATAGCCTGTGAGGCTCGACCCTTGGCCCTGACTTCCAGGTATTTGCCTAACAGGTGAAAAGTGACAATGGTGGTTGCCATTTCCATAAAGCTGGCCGCAGGAAAAAAGAATACGGCAAAGCCCATCAGGTAAGGCGGCACAGAGCCGATGGATATCAACACATCCATATTGGCATGGCCATGCCGTAGCGAGCGTAGTGAAGACTGGTGCGTCGACCAACCAAAGATAAAAACGATAGGAAAACCGAGTAGCGCAATTATGACATTGTAAAAAGGTATCGGCGTCATCATAAAATGGATCATCATCAACGCCATTACCAGTGTTTCCGGAATTAACGCATAGAGTAAAAGCTGCCTGGCCTTTTCTACCCTGATCAGGTCATCGTCGGCTTTATCGTCATTGGCCGCGTCGGTTTCTGTGTTAATCACCTGATAACCGGTGTTCTCGACGACTTTTTCAAGCTGAGAGGGTGTGGTTAAGCGGGCATCGTATTCAACAATGGCCTGTTCGGTTGCGAAATTAACGCCAGCATGTATCACACCTTCTGCTTTTTTAAGGGCATTCTCTATCGACTGTGCGCACGAGGCGCAGGTCATACCAGCCAGTTTAAGTGTAATGTTTTTATGTGTGCTCACCACCTGATAACCGGTGTTCTCGATCACCCTGGTAAGATTTGCTGTAGCCAGTTGTTTGGGGTCAAACTCAATGGTGGCTTTTTCAGAGGCAAAGTTAACAACCGCCTGATGCACGCCCGCTGTGTTGTTCAGTGCAGTTTCAATGGTGTTGACGCAAGAGGCACAGCTCATGCCTTTAATGGGCAAGCTAATTGATGCAACATCACTATTGCTGTGTGAATGTATGGTGTTATTGCCGAGAGGCTCAGGTGGCGGAGAAGCGTGACTGGACGAGGGCGTCAGGAATGAAGCAGGATCTGCATCGAACTTTTGTTTGCAGTTCATGCTGCAGAAAAGGTAGTCATGACCCTCATAAACGGACTTAATGGATGATGCCTCTTCTAATACCTCCATACCACAAACCGGATCATTGGCCATATGACTCTCCTAATATGCCATTTGCCAGGGCATGTATGTCATTCTATTTAACACCTATTATAGATAATGTGCAAAAAATAGGTTATTCGTCCTTTAGGAAGTGATTTATTCTTATTCTCACTTGAAGAGAATTGAAATTACCTGGCATTTCCTAGCGTGACATCCAACTTATAGATGATAAATAAAATCTTTAAACGATAAATTGATAGTTGTTTTCATACAACGCGAGCACTTAACAAGAATTATTCATGTTCAAATCCAGATATAGCCAGATCTCTTTAGCTGATACGCCTTACTATCACTGTATATCCCTTTGTGTGCTAGTTATGATGAGTGTCCAGTTCTGTTATTTTTTGTATTTTGATTAGTAAAAAATATATAGATTTATATTGATTTGACGATCGGTATTTTGTTTATTTCGTTATACTAGTTACTACTAGAGGTCTGTGTGGTATTTGGATCTGCTCTTGGGTCCATTTCGACGGCTGCTGTTCCTGTTCGTGAAAGGGCAATAAAATCACCCTGTTCTTCAGAAGGTACCGGCTCACTCATATTTATACGAACAAATGCGAATATTGAAAGCATAATGAATACTGTTGCAAAATATATAATTAATGACTGGTTTCCAATTAGCTGCATTAACAGGCCCGCAATAACTGGCCCGATAGCAGCGCCTATCCCATTCAGTAACAACAGGCCTCGTGTTGCTTCCATAACCTCTTCAGTCTGTATATGGTCATTAGTATGCGCTACAGAGAGTGAGTACACCGCAAAAGAGAAGCCGCCGTATACAATTGCGCTCAATATAAATCCGAGCCGAGATATGTCAGCAAAACTATACATGGCGATTGCCGATATTGCTGAAAATAGACAAACAAACATCAGTACTTTACGACGATCAAAGCGATCAGATTGATGACCAATTGGCACCTGTAGAATGGCACCGCCAAATATGGTTGCGCTCATAAATATAGCAATATCAGCTTGAGTGAATCCAATATTATGGGCATACAATGGCCCAAGTCCCCAAAATGCGCCGTTGCTTAAGCCGGTTACCAATGCGCCTACTAACCCTAGCGGCGATATTTTCATTAATCTTCGCAAGTTCAATTTTGGGACTTCCACAAATGTCGGTTGCGGAATTCGCGTTACAGCGATAGGTACCAGTGCCAGTATAAAAAAAACTGCACAGAGAGCATAGGTTGCTAACTCTCCGGCACCATAAACCAGCATCACATATTGCCCACAACCCAGAGCGAGTAAATTCACAGTCACATAAATAGAAAAAATCTGGCCTCTGTGTTGTTTTGTAATCAAAATATTTAACCAGCTTTCAACCACCAGATAAATTCCAACAATAGCTATTCCAGTGAGTGTTCTAAGTATCCACCAGATTACTGGATCAACGAACAAGCCATGAGATAGAACAGACACTGTTCCAAATGCTGAAAAAACTGCGAAGGCGCGTATATGTCCAACTTCTTGAATCAGTCGAGGGCATAAATATGAGCCAATCACAAACCCCATAAAAAACGCAGACATGATGATGCCCGTCACCGTATCTGGAAAGGACTCGATACTGGCATGAACTGCAAGATTGGTCGTTAATAAGCCATTACCTATAAGTAAAATACCAATCGCCAGCAATAATGAATACACGGATAAAATTTTAGATAACATAAAATATTCACTTTATTGGTATTTGGGGTTTTCCGCTTTTTAAGCTTATGATTGTATCTCATTATAGGCTTATAGTGACTCTGTTATACTTTTTATTTTGTGTTCAATGAAAGTTGTAAGTTTTCGTTTTATGTATAAGAAATTTAATCGGCAATTTATTGTCTTTGACTTTTAGCGTTTTAATTCATAACTAAGTGTAGTTATGATAGGTGTCGAAATTAGTTCCTGTTTAGTTATTACTTATTTGTTTCTGTTAGTGGCCATCCGACGAAATTTACAATTTAGCTATCGTCGGATGGGGGTTTTAATTAGGCGGCTTGAGCTTGCTGTGGCTCATTATTCCAGAATTGTACTGTAGAAATTATTTGCTTACGCATCATGTCAGCTTTATCACGATCGGATAAATTGTCCGAAAAGATGAAAGAATATATTAAGTCAGCTGCTTCGATATATGTAATTACAATAATTTGTACTAGTGGTTCAATTTGGCCCATTTGAAGTTTCGTTTCGATCAATAGTGATTTTATTCCATTCACCAGGATATACTCACGGTAAGGCTCCTCATCTGATATGGATTTAAACATTTGGTAGTTCATGTCATAAATCTTCTCAGTCTTTGAACTGCCAGAAGCTCCGAATATTTCTAACAATACCTCCATTGGAACTTGTAAATTCTCCGTTTTTTCAGATATTTCTACACCTAGTTTAGAATTGACTTCTTCTACAGGTATACCAAGCTGTGTAGTTGATATTTCAACTTCTTTCAATGAGTAGCTCTTCTGACCAGGAGAAGAAACAGCCAGAACAAAACGACCTGGAACCTTGTCACCAGGAGTTAATTTGTTTGGGTTTTCAGAAAACATGCTTTGTATATTTAGGGCTATTGGTTGCTTTTTCCAGATCTCGGGATAACAGAACAGCATAGAATGCTCATGGTCAATAAATGGAATATATCCATCTGGTTTACTGAAAGGAGGAACGTTAATTGTTTGTAATGTGTTTTTAAGATTCTCATTCTCTTTTCTTAGTTTGTCTACATCTGCCTTTACCATGTTTGAATACCATCTATGAAGCATAGTGATTGTTACAATAAAGCCAGCCGCTGCTCCACCAAATTCAAAATATTTATTTTCAACAAAACCAGAAGAGTCAAGGAGCCCAAATAGCACTAAAGCAGTGATTAGAGATAAACCAACCAACATTGGTATTGCAACTATTGGGTTTGATGGCTTTATATTCATGATACACCTCCTGTGATTATTTTATGATTCGTCTAACTAGAGAAAATGATCGGCGCTTGATGTTGGATTTAGAGGCCGAAAGATGCGCTTTATCCAACTTGTTAGCTTGTTGGCCTTACTGAAGCCGACAGAAGACGCTGAACATATAATCTGGTACGGTGCTTCGATTTTGATCTTGTATTATTGGGTGTTATTCACATTCACAATAACCCACAGTCAATATTATTATATATAGATATTTATGTATTTGATTGCGCTCAACATTAATATTATTACTTTCATCCTATCTTCTACTAATAGTGAATTCGACAACTAGCGTCTGTCCCAGCAGAATTAAACTGGCGATAGGTACATACAACTAATTTAAAAATAGGCAACGTCATCAGACCAGTTCTTTTCATACAGCATAAATTCAAGACTTTTCAGAAAAATCAGTGATGACTATTGCTCGTTTATTCTTAGATGGTTTCTGTAATAAGTAATTGAATTATATTATTTAATTTCATGTGATCTGCTTTGTAAAATTGTAACTGTGGTAGTGCTTGCATCAGGATTAAAAGCCACATACCCCAGAAAAAAATAATTCACTGAATCACTGCAAATACGACACCGTACAACACAAAGCCTTCACTCGTAGTGGCAAATTTGCTCAAAACCCTGATTTATCCCCCCAAATCCCCCAAAACACTGGAACTTAAGCCCTCATACCGCTAATATCCGCAGGCACAAAATTCTCTAAAATCATGGCGTTAATGCCGTGAAACTTATGCTTAACGGAATACTATGTCCCAGATCGATTACATTGTTCAACCCGGTGGCCAGCTCTCTGGCGAGTTTCGTGTGCCCGGTGATAAGTCTATTTCCCACCGTTCTATTATGTTCGGCTCGATTGCCGATGGTACTACCCACGTTACCGGCTTCCTGCAGGGTGAGGATAGCCTCAATACCTTGCGTGCCTTTCGTGCCATGGGTGTGGAGATTGAGGGTCCGGATGATCAGGGTCGCGTCACTATTCAGGGTGTGGGCATCGATGGCCTGAAAGCGCCGGCAGGGGATATTGACCTGGGTAACTCCGGTACTTCGATTCGCCTGATGTCTGGCCTTTTGGCGGGGCAGGCATTTGATGTGACCTTATCCGGTGATCGTTCTTTATCCAAGCGCCCCATGAAACGTGTGACCGACCCATTAGCCCTGATGGGTGCACGTATTGATACCGCCGATGGCGGCAAACCACCCCTTAAAGTGAATGGTGGTTCCGCTATGAAGGGCATAGATTACGATATGCCCATGGCCAGCGCTCAGGTGAAAAGCTGTCTGTTGCTGGCAGGTATGTATGCCGAAGGACAAACCTGTGTCACCGAGCCTGCAACCACCCGTGATCATACCGAGCGTATGCTCAATGCCTTTGGTTACCCGGTAATAACCGAAGGTAACCGTATGTGTCTGGAAGGCGGCGGTCGTCTTACGGCCTGTGATATTGACGTACCGGCAGATATTTCCTCGGCAGCGTTTTTCCTGGTGGGTGCAAGTATTGCCGAGGGTTCAGATATTACCTTGCAGCATGTGGGTATTAACCCAACCCGTACCGGTGTGATTGATATTCTTAAACTTATGGGTGCCAATATCGAACTGTTAAACGAGCGCACCGTCGGTGGTGAACCGGTGGCAGATATTCGTGTGCGTGGCACTCAGTTGAAAGGTATTAATGTACCTGAAGCACTAGTTCCACTGGCGATTGATGAATTCCCGGTACTGTTTGTCGCCGCTTCCTGTGCAGAAGGGCAGACAGTCGTAACCGGTGCTGAAGAGCTTCGTGTTAAAGAGTCAGACCGTATTCAGGTCATGGCCGATGGCTTGCGGGCGATTGGTGTAGATGCTACGCCAACGGAAGATGGCATGGTGATTAATGGCGGCACAATTAAAGGCGGTAAAGTGCATAGCCAGGATGATCACCGTATCGCCATGGCCTTTACCATGGCAGCGCTGTGCGCTGAAGGTGAAATCCTGATTGAGGATTGTGAGAATGTGAATACCTCATTCCCTGATTTCATTGGTATTGCAAATCGCGCCGGTATTTCCGTGTCGATTGCTGAGTAGAGCTGGCAAAGGTACCATCTAAGGCCCTTATCCAGCGGGGACAGACCGGCGGTTTTTCCGCTCTGTCCCCAGTATTGATACCACCACGGCCTGAAAGTGTCGTGTAGAACTCCGTAGTGAGTTGGGTGGTATAACAACAGGGGGCAGAGCACCAAAAAGCGGTGGTCTGTCCCCGCCGTATTTAAGCCTGAGAGGTTGTATGTCATCAGTTCCAGTTATTGCTATCGACGGGCCCAGTGGCGCAGGCAAGGGCACCATTGCCCATGCCGTTGCCTGTGAGCTGAAATATCACATCCTGGATAGCGGTTCACTATATCGCCTTACAGCTCTGGCCTCATTACAGGATGATATTGATGTGTCAGATGATACAGAAATAGCAGAAGTCGCACGAAATCTCGACGTAAAATTCATCCCCCACGACTGTGGTTTAGACATTATCCTGCGCGGCGAAAATGTCACAGAGGCAATTCGTGCCGAAGAAATCGGTATGCGCGCCTCAAAAGTTGCCGCAATTCCGGCGGTTAGAGATGCCTTGCTGCAGCGCCAGCGCGACTTTTTAGCAGTCCCTGGTCTGGTGGCCGATGGCCGTGATATGGGCACTACGGTGTTCCCAGAGGCGCCATTGAAGGTGTTTATGACGGCTTCAGCAGAAGAAAGAGCCGAAAGGCGATATAAGCAGTTGAAAGAAAAGGGAATTAGTGCTAATATCGCCGCCCTCGTAGCCGATTTAAAGGCACGAGACGAACAAGATGCAAATCGTGCAGTTTCGCCGCTTAAACCAGCTGATGATGCGATCTTACTCGATACCACTTCAATGAGTATCGAAGAAGTCACACAAAAGGTGCTAGAGCTCGCTAAACAAAGGCTGTTTTAGCCGCCGAAATGCTATTGGGTGCCTGTATTCTGTCTTTTCCCGATGTTGGGATGAATACCGGTTTTTATTAACTCTAACCCTGTTTTGCCCAGCCTGGTGAACATTATCTGGCTAATCCACCGGCTTAACAGTTATTTATCTGGAAATTCTTATGTCTGAATCTTTTGCTGAACTCTTTGAACAGAGCTTACAAGAAACCGAAATGAACACCGGTACCATCGTTATGGGTACGGTAGTTGATATCTCAGGTGGCTACGTTACTGTTGCTGCTGGCCTTAAATCTGAAGGCGTTATTCCTGAGTCACAATTTTTAAGCGACGGCGAAGTCGAAGTTAATATCGGCGACGAAGTTGAAGTAGTTTTAGAAGCCGTAGAAGACGGCTGGGGCGAAACTCG
>JBFHVQ010000062.1:0-17516 GCA_041589455.1 Gammaproteobacteria bacterium
GATAAAACCACCGCCAAATATGCTGCCAAGCTGAATAAACCCAATGGCTTTACCGTGATTCCCCCCTGGGAAGCCCAACAGCAACTGGCGGATGTTCCAGTGACGGAATTATGTGGTGTGGCCAGAGGCATCGGACGATTTCTGGCAGAGCGTGGTGTATTTGCCTGTGGCGATATGCAGAAGCTTCCTATTGGTGAGCTGGCGCGACGTTTTGGTAATCCCGGCAGGCGTATCTGGTATATGGCTCAGGGTCAGGATCCAGAACCGATGCATCTGGATGTGGCTGATCCAAAGTCTATTGGTCACGGTAAAGTGCTGCCGCCCAATACCAGTGATAAGGAAATGCTATTAACTTATCTGATTCACATGGCGGTACGGGTTAGTACACGGCTACGTCGCTACCATTTTGAAGCATCGGAATTTTTTATCGGCTTGCATACTCAGCATGAGTGGATTGCTCGTAAAGTGAAAGTGGCGCAGCCCACCAGTGATACCCAGTTGCTAATTCGTCTGTGTCGTTTTTTTTTAAATGAGCACTGGAATAACCAGCCAATTTACCAGGTGCAGATGACGGCACTAAATCCACAGTATGAGAACTGTCAGATGGATCTGTTTCTCGACGCCGGGTTAAGTGAGAAGCAGTCTAGAATTAATCAAGTGATGGATGAGGTTAACCAGCGCTACGGTGAGTTAACCCTGGGGCCGGGGCGTTTGCTGAACAAATCTGAAATGCCCAATGTTATTGCGCCCTCCTGGAAACCCAGTGGGCACCGACAGTCAATTTAAAGTGTGTATATTATGTGTGGTGGTGTTGAGTATATCTATCAGGGTGAACCCAAACGAGTCTACTTTCCTAATCCGAAAGCGCATTTACCGGTGCGCCTGAAAAATGGCAATATTGATTACCTGCCCTGGGGACGGCGTAAACAGCAGCTGGGTCAGTTACCAATGGGGGGCTGGGCACGGCATGATTCTATTAAACAGGGTGTATGGGATAAATGGTTCCCAAAACCCGTGAAAATAATTGTTGACCAGTTTATGGAAAAGGACATGGAATCTAACAGTCACTGGTTTGAGCTGGTCAAGGGGCAATGGATACAAGGTTTGTTGGCGCATAATGGGGATGAGCGTCGAGTGTATGTAGTGACGATTACGCCAACTATGGAGGATGCGGTGCATGATCGATGGCCGCGAATAATGAGCTAAGGTAAACGAAGCTAGTTATCGTACGATACTGTTTAAAATCTATATAACCCACCATTTTAGGTAATCGTATTTAACAAAAAATTAGCAATTACTCACCTAACTGGGTGGTACTTAAGTAAGTTCTTTCTTATATAATGCGCGTGAGTATTCTAAGTAGGATGAAGCACTAAACGCAACGAAGCGATTAAAGTTTTCATTTTTGGCTCAGGAATAGTGTCCTTTAAATACCCATAGTGGTTAGGGCAATAAATAAAAATAGGAAATTAAGATGAAAAAAACACAATCTCTGGCTGTGGCGGCATTGTTATGCGGTGCCTCTGTAGCTCAAGCAACTATTATTCAGCCAACCAATGAAAATGTTAACTTCAGTATGATAGACGATTACACACTGGCTATCTTTGATGACGCGGATCGGGAACTTAATTCTGCGTTAGTTGTTGATATGCAATATAGCCCATATATTGATCGATATACAGGCAGTGTTAGATTCTCTCCATGGTCTGAGGTAAGTGGTACTACATATTCTGTATCTAATGGCACAACATCATTAGGTCTGGGCGAAACTACCGATTTCTTTATTGCGCTGTATGATGTGGCTCATTCAATGTGGGTGACGGATAGTGCTTATACAGAACTTAATGGCAGCTTTAGTTTAGTGGAATTTAAGTTGGGTCAGGTTTGCTTTCCAGAAACAGAAGAAATTGTGACAGTCGATATGGAAACATCTCCAGTACCAATTCCAGCTGCAGCATGGTTGTTTTCGACTGGCCTGATTGGTCTGGCAGGTGTTGCGCGTCGTTCAGCGGCTTAAGCTTTAATGACCTGCGGACTTTCTGTGTGCAGATCATTAATAGTTACTTATAGAAAAATACAAGTCACGATATGTGACATGCAGCGGCATAAATTAAGGGCCGAAACAGGTTTATCGAAGGAATAATAATGAAATATAAATCATTGGTTGCACTAGCTTTAAGTGCAGTAGCATGGACAGGAATGAGTAATGTAACTGCAGCAACAGTGACTTTAAATAAACAGTTTCTGGATGAAAACGATTGCGTGGGCTATTTTGGGAAAAACCTTAGTTCATGTGCAATATATTCAACTGATGAAACTGGTGCAGTGCAAATTTCCCCCGTTATTGCGAAATATGATATTGAGTATGAATCAGTAACCGGGGAAGCAGTTACCATCGGTGAAGTTAATGCTGGGTTCAATACAGTAACTGGAAATGAATTTGAATTTAGTACTTCATCATCAGGAAGCTGGTTATATAAGCGTGGTGAAAATGATCCAGGTGTTAGATACTGGGCGGTAAAATCCGGTAATGGTTTTAACCTGTTCTGGACAGTAGAAAGTGCACTATTAAGCAATAACGCCGTTTGTGATAGTGATAATTATTTTACTTTAGAGTGTCTGGGGGCTGCACAGGTTGTAACAATGGGTGAATATGATACCATCGACGGAAAAGAATTATCGCATATCACTTTTTATGACTCTGTAGACCCTTATGTGGTGCCTGTTCCTGGTGCAGCGTGGTTAATGTTATCTGGTCTGGTTGGCCTAGTGGGCTTTGCGCGTAGAAATAAACGATAAAAATATATAATTGTTTTAGCGTGGTTGCCGACTACCTATGGTAGTCGGCTTTTTTATGCTTGAAGGAAGTGCCCAGAGAAAGAATCTAGTGTCGGTAGTTTCAAGTTGGCTCAGTTAGCAAAAGGGTTACGAGTTTTTAAGATAGAAAAACGCTGCTCTTCTGTTTTTTCTGTGGTAGCTGAAGGGGTTGGTGTTGTCTCCTGCGTATGTTTTTTGCTTGCATTGAGTTTACGAATTTGTAGTAGTGCTATTTCTTCAGGGACAATCTGTAAATCAAAACGTCGGGTGTAGGGGTGATGTACTTTGAACTGGATTGACGTGCTGAGTTTTACAAAATAGTGTCTGTTGGGTTCTATTTCTAAAATGATTTGCTGTTTACCAGTGAATCGGCCAGGTAACTCCAGTTGTAGCTGATGCTTGCCTTTTTCAATCAGCAGGTAATCATAGTGATTGTTTCTCAGCTTAAATTGCTCAGTGTTGTTGAATAAAATACCTGGTGTGGTAAAACGGTTGGCCATAGAATCTGGGCGGTATATATATACCACAGACTGTGTATTGTTGTCCGGAATTACCAGCGGCGTAAAATATTGTTTATTATTAGAGCAGGCGCCAAGCAAAAGCGAAGCTAATACCAAAACTAGTTTATACAATTGAGTTACTTCTTAGTTGGTTAATAACGTCTTGCCATCCAGTAGGCTTCAGACCAGTATGGGTTACTAAGTCTGGACATCATAACACCCCGGCTGCTAGAAGCATGCATGAATTTACCATTGCCCATATAAATGCCAACATGGCGTTGTTTCCAGCCTGTTTTAAAAAATACCAAGTCACCACTGCGTAATTGATTAAAGTGAATTGTTTTGCCTCCCTGGCTTAAACGCTCTGTAGTACGAGCAATGCTTTTATTGAGCTTGTTTTTATAAGCCAAGTGTACAAAACCAGAGCAGTCTATGCCGGATTTTGAAAGTCCACCTTCCTTATAGCGCACTCCTTGCCACTCGTTAAAGTGTTGAAGCAATTTTGTGCTGGTTGGGTTGTTTGTGGAGTGACTAATATTATTGTTTAAGTAATTGCTCTGGTGAGTACCGGGATAATTACTCGAAGGTGCCGTTGTGCTACAGGCAGATAACAGAAAATAGAATGGTAAATAGTAGAGCTGTTTAAGCATTAGTGTTCTCCTGTGGGTCAGGTTTCAGTGCTCACCTGCTTTAAAATATTTGCTAGCAATTGAGTTGCCGGGCCGGACTGGTTGAGGTCAGCGAAAACCAGATACAAGATACTGCTATTAACCTGCCCCTGTTTCAGCGGCAGAGCTTTTAATTGCTGGCTTTCCAGATGTGACTCGACCAGTTGTTTTGGCAACCAGCCATAACCAAGGCCATTCGCAATCAGCTTGCGAGCAGACTCCAGGCTGGTGACAGCCCAACGAAACGTATCACTGAGCCAGCCAGCATCAATGCCCTTACTACCAGAATCGCTGACAATAATCTGTGTCTCACGACTTAAGTCATCACCTGTTAGTTCACGGCCCAGTTGATGTAGTGGGTGTGAGGCGTGGGCAACAGCGATAAACTCCACCTGTATCAGCTCTTCACCCAGAAAACCCTGCGGGATATACGGGGTAATCACCAGATCGGCCTTTCCGTTGAGTAATATCTCCTCGGCACCGGAAAGTACCACTTCCTGTAAACGAACCTGGGTACAGTTACTTTGTGGTTCAAATCGCTTGAGGGCAGTCAACAGGTAATCGGTTGGATATGCCGCTTCAACCGCAAGGCGAATTTCGGCCTCCCAGCCCTGTTGTAACTGTCTGGCCTGAAGCTCAAGGGCGCTGGCTTCAGCGACGAGCTGCCGAGAACGTTGTAAAAGTACTTTTCCGGCATCGCTCAGTACCGCTTTTCGACCTTCTATTTGGAGTAGTTGTATGCCGAGTAGTTCCTGCATCCGATGAACGGCATAGCTCACGGAAGACTGGCTTCGATGAAGTGCATTAGCGGCCTGTGCAAAACCACCCTGATCTATTACCGCCTGAAGGGTGCGCCACTGCTCCAGGGTTACTTTTGGAGATATCATTGCTTTACTATATATCGAATAATTAGATATATAAAGGCGAAATTTTGAGCTTTTTTATCTATTAATTATGTTCATAATGACTTTATCGAAACTAATTCAATCAGGAGAATGTAATGAATAATGTAATTGAGCTCGTCGCAAGACTATTTTTAGGTCATATCTTTTTACTAGCAGGTATAAACAAACTGGGTAGTGGCTATGCGGGAACCGCAGCATATATGGATGCGATGGGGGTTCCAGATAGTTTATTGCCAGCGGTTATTGTGCTGGAAATAGCTGCAGGCCTGATGGTGATTATTGGCTTTAAGGCTAAATGGGCTGCCTATGCACTGGCCGGGTTCTCTATAGCAGCAGCTGTAATTTTTCATGGCAATATTGCAGACCAGATGCAGATGATTTTATTTATGAAAAATATCAGCATTGCGGGTGGCTTGTTATTACTATCGGTACACGGCGCAGGGCAATATAGCCTGGATGCAAAATTCAGTTAATTAAGTGATTTCAGCACACTAAGGAGACAAAAGCATGGGTATGTTATTCAAGGGTAAACTGGTTGATGACTGGCTTGATCAGGAAATCGAAGAGGGTGAATTCAAGCGTATGGAATCATCGTTTCGAAACTGGATAACGGCAGATGGATCTGCCGGCCCCAGTGGCGAAAGTGGTTTTAAGGCAGAGCCTGGGCGTTATCATCTGTATATTTCCGAAGCTTGTCCCTGGGCTCACCGCACCGTGATATTCCGTAAACTGAAAAAACTGGAGCAGGTGATTGGTGTTTCCTGTGTTGAAGCGGAAATGCTGGATCAGGGGTGGAGTTTTACGGAATCGGGAGAATACGGTGATTCGTTGTATAGTTATCGATTTATGCATCAGTTGTATACACGGGCAGACCCTGAATTTACCGGGCAGATTACGGTGCCGGTGCTATGGGACAAACAGAAAAACACGATAGTGAATAATGAGTCATCAGAAATTATTCGTATGTTGAACAGTGCATTTAATGAATATACTGAGGTCGAGACGGATTATTACCCAGAAGCACTACGGCAAAAAATAGACGCTGTAAACCAGCCCATATACGACAACATTAATAATGGCGTATATCGCTGTGGCTTTGCCACCAGTCAGCAGGCATACGATAAATCGTTTGATGCCTTATTTAATGAATTAGAAAAAATAGAGGAAGTTCTAGGGAATCAACGTTATCTGCTTGGCCAGCAATTGACCGAGGCTGACTGGAGGCTTTTCACAACATTGATTCGATTTGATGCAGTCTATTACGGTCATTTTAAATGTAACTTGAAGCGCATAATTGATTATCCAAATATGTATAACTACCTGTGTGAGCTTTATCAGATACCGGGTATAGCCGATACAGTGAATATTGAATATATCAAGCGCCACTATTATGTGAGTCATACCAGTGTGAATCCGACACAAATTATTCCTCGAGGACCTGTACTTGATTTTGACAGGCCACATAACCGACAACAACAGTTTGGAGAATAGAAATGAGCCTGACTGTTCAAAATGTGAAAGTAGTTCCAGAAGGTGATGGCGTAGAGGTTAAGCGGCTGTTTCCTTTGCCGGAGTTTATGAATTTTGATCCATTTGTGTTGTGGGATCATTTTGAAATTGAGGCAGGAAAAGGCTTTCCAGAGCACCCTCATAGAGGGTTTGAGGCCATAACCTATATGTTTTCTGGCGGTATGAACCACAGTGATAATTTAGGTAACAATTCATTTGTTAGTGCCGGTGGCGCGCAGAGGTTTACCGCAGGTAAAGGGATCATTCATTCAGAGATGCCAGCAAATGAAGGAAAAAGTGAGGGTATTCAGCTATGGATTAATTTACCGAAAATGCTAAAAACGATTGAGCCTGAATATCAACAGGTGAATCAGGGTGAATTTCCAGAAGTAGAGGCTTCAGGTGTTTTACGAAAAATACTGGTTGGAGAAGGCTCAGCACTGAAAATAAAAACTGATATACGCTATGAGCATATATTGTTTTCCAGTAATGCAAGCTTAAGCTTGGATGTGCCCAATGAGATGAGAGGCTTGATATATGTGATGCAGGGCTCAGTTGAAGTAAATCAACAGATAGTTGATCAGGATCAAGCTGTATTTATCGAAAATGAAAGCCGGTTGAGCTTGAGAGTAGGAAATACCGCCGAGATCATGCTGTGCATTGGTAAGCCACATAAAGAAGCGATTCATCAGTATGGTCCATTCGTTGACTAATTCGTGCTGAAAATGACAAAAAACATGAAATATCATGCAGATAGTTGTTATTGTACTAATATTAATTAGTGAATAACTATATGATCTGGAATGACTTTTGTTACATATCCGCATAATATTCTTACTGCTTGCCACAGTGTTTCTAACAGCATGTACAGACCCATCAAATAAACAACCTTTACGAATTGGCACTAATGTCTGGCTCGGTTACGAGCCTCTATATTTGGCAAGAGAGCTAGGCTATCTTGAGCAGAACCAGGTGCAGTTAATTGAATACACCTCAGCTACACAGGTACTTAGAGGTTTCCGAAATAATGTGCTGGATGCGGCAGCACTTACCCTGGATGAAGCGATTAGTTTACTGGATTCAGGAGAACAGCCAAAAATCATCCTGATAACAGATATATCCAATGGCGCCGACGTTTTATTAGCAAGGCAGGGAATTGAAACCATAGAGCAACTGAAAGGAAAACGTATTGGTGTCGAGTACACGGCGTTGGGTGCATACTTTATTAATAGAATAATTAATATTCATGAATTAAGTTACGAGGATATTGAACTGATACAACTGGAGGTTAATGAGCACGAAGATGCTATGGATAGAGGTCAGGTTGATGCAGTTGTAACTTTTGAGCCGGTACGCAGTAAATTACTAGCAAAACAGGCAAAGATATTGTTTAGTAGTCGTTCAATACCCAACGAAATTGTTGATGTTATTGTCGTTAAAGCCGATAAAATTGAACAATTTGAAACGCAGATAAATCACCTTAAAAACTCCTGGTATAAATCTCTGGATATGATGCGATCACAACCAGAAAAGAGCTTAAGTATAATTGGCAAGCGTCTGAAATTATCTGTGGATGAAGTTGAAACATCGTATGATGGCCTAAAACTACCTGATCAACAACAGAATGATCAACTATTAACAGATGACAGAAATAAAGGACTTGGTAAGGTAGCTAATCAGCTTATTGAAGTCATGCATGAGCGTCAACTAATTCAAAATAAAGTCACTGCAGATGACTTGTTTTAAAGAGCGTGTTGATTGCTAATATGAAAGTGTCATTAAGTTTAAAAATCACCATATTTATGATAGTTGCGGTTTTGCTTCAGGTCAGTGTGGTTTTGTATTACACATACAAAGATCTGGTTTCTCTTGAAACAAATATCATTAAAGCAAATGTAGAGTCAAATATGGCCCGTTTGCAGCAGTCAGTAGAATTTTTATGGAAAAATCAGGAAATAAATCAGATTCAAAGCGAAGTATCACATGCTGGTTCTGCACACAATATGAGAAGGGTAGTATTTGTCGGAGAAAATAATTTAACCATTGCATCGTCAAGGATTTCTGATGTTGGAGGAATGTTTACACAAAGTATAGAAAAACAATCTGGATTTTTAAATTTAATAGACATGGTAGATAAAGTTCGCGAAAGTAGAAAGCCGGTCATAAACATAAACAAAGAAGGCTCGCTATTAGAAGCCGTTTATTCTATTGAACTTGGTCTTAAAGATGAAGGAGAAAATATTGTCCCTGTTACTGGGTTTATCTATTCATCAGTTGATCTTTTGTGGATACATGGTCATGTAAAAAATGTGATTATACAAAAATCATGGAGGGTTTTTATAGTAATGGCTGTGATAGGTTTGATTTTTCTGGTTTTAATTAACAGAAGTATTGTGCGCAAAATACAGAATGTAAATGAGGCTGCACTTAAATTTGTGTCTACAGGGTATAAATCAAGAGCAGTTGTTTCAGGTAATGATGAACTCGCTATTCTTGCGCGAAGCTTTAATAAAATGGCTGATATTGTAGGAGCTAAAAATAAAGAACTGGAAAGCCAGGAAGAAAATATTTCGCTGTTATTAAATTTTATGGATAATGGAGTAGTTAGCATTGATGAAAAAGGAATTATACATAGTGTAAATCAGTCATTTTGTGAAATATTTGAATATTCAGAGAATGAGTTATTAGGTAAAAATATTAATATTTTAATGCCAGAGCCGCTGCGATCTGAGCATGACACTTATATTGAAAATTATATAAATACCGGAAAAGAAAAAATTATAGGTAAGGGGCGAGATGTTATTGCCTTAAGAAACAATAACCAGGCTTTTGATTTGCATTTACAGATATCGGAAATGCCTGAGAAGAAAGATAGAAAGCGTATGTTTGTCGGAACCTGCATGGATATCACGCAGTATAAACAACAGGAGCTTCTGCTTCGTCATAGCCAGAAAATGGATGCGATGGGTAAGTTAACAGGAGGTGTTGCGCATGATTATAATAATATGCTCGGTGTAATATTAGGCTATGCAGAATTAATCCGAGAGGAGATTACTGATGAAAACTCCTTGGTTGCTAAATATGTTGATGAGATATTTCATGCAGGAACTAGAGGTGCAAAGCTTACCAAAAAACTATTGTCATTCTCAAAACAGAAAGCATTAGAAACGGTAATAGTTGATCTTAATAAGGTGTTATCTGAAAACAAACACATGTTAGAGAAAACATTGACTGTAAGGGTCGATATTCAATATGACCTGGAAGATCCTCTCTGGGTTACCTGTATTGACGTTAATGATTTTGAAGATGCCTTATTAAATATCTGTATAAACGCAATGCATGCAATGGATGGTCAGGGGAAAATTGACATTAAAACTAGAAATAAGCACTTGTATGAAACAGATAATAGTCGAATCAGAATAAATGCGCCTATAGGCGATTATGTGTGGTTTAGTGTTTGTGATACAGGATCAGGAATTAGTGATGATATTATAAGTAAAATATTTGATCCATTTTTTACGACTAAAGAAGAGAAAGGTAATGGTCTTGGTTTGAGCCAGGTTTATGGCTTCGTTAACAGAAGTGAAGGTTATATTGATGTGCATACGGAAACAGGCAATGGTACATGTTTTGAGCTCTATTTTCCTCGTTGCTTAGGAGATGATGTAAGCAATATGAATAGATCGACAAGTGATTTGCTGGGTAAAGGAACAGAAGATATTCTGGTTGTTGATGATGAAATCTCATTGGCTATGCTTTTGCAGACGATATTAAAAAGTAATGGCTATAATGTTGTGGTGTGTGGCAGTGCAAAAGAGGCATTGGAAATATTAGATAAAGAGAAGTTTGATTTGCTTATTAGCGATGTTCTAATGCCAGAAATGGATGGCTACCAGTTGGCTAATATATCTAGTGAAAAGTACCCAGATATGAAAATACAGCTGGTGAGTGGGTATAGTGGAGATTTTCATACATGTGATGTTAATAAAGGATTTCATGCTACAATTTTACACAAGCCATTTGATAAACAGGATCTGTTACATAGAGTCAGGCTTTTACTTGATGGGAATAACTGAATTTGAAATCAGGATTCAAGGGTTTTGGGTGTCTGATAATAGTGATTATAAAGTGACCTTTAAAAACAGTTAAATATGTCTATAGTTTACATTATTGATGATGATGAGCAGATTGCTGACATGCTCAAGTTCGCTATTGAAGCAACCGGGTTGCCCGTTGTAATCTATACCGACGCATATGAATTCTGTAAGACTAGTGTAGGTCAGGGCGATATTATATTACTGGATCTTAATATGCCCGGCTTTGATGGCGTGGAAGTTATCAGAACGCTGGCTAGTAATAAATGTCAGGCCAAGTTGGTATTGATGAGTGGTCATGATTTAGGTGTGCTTCACTCAGCAGAAAAACTGGCTCAAGCCCATTCGCTAATGGTTGAAGCGAGTTTAACCAAGCCAATTGAATTGAAGAAATTACGAACGATTCTGAGCGAAATGGCAGAAGATGTACCTGCTGCTGAAAGTCATACTTCACATATGCACCTATTGCCAGAGTTGCATGAGTTACGAGAGGCGATTCTCAACAAAGATTTTGTATTGCATTTTCAGCCCCAGATAAATTTATCTACGGGGCGTATCTCTAGTGCAGAAGCACTTGTCAGATGGGAGCATAAAGAACGCGGTCTTATTTATCCTGATTTATTTATTGAACTGGCTGAACGGCATAATTTAATCGGTAACCTTACAGAGCAGGTGCTTGATCTGGCAATGATGCAATGTACCAAGTGGCGACAAAATGGCCTGGATATACCCGTTTCTGTTAATATTTCTTCAGAGAATATCAAGGGTTTATACCTGCCTGAGCAGCTGATGGATTTGCTGGATAAATATCAGTTACCTCCTGAGAGCCTGGTGCTCGAAGTTACAGAAAGTGCATTGATGGGGGAGCTGGTTACGTCACTTGATATCCTGACACGCCTTAGAATGAAAGGTCTTAGCTTATCTATTGATGATTTTGGAACAGGGTATTCATCCTTGTCGCAGTTACATAAAATTCCATTTACAGAATTAAAAATAGATAAAAGTTTCGTTATGTCAATGGAGACTGATAACGAGTCTAGAGCTATTGTTAAGACTTGTATTATGCTAGGGCATGAGCTAAATATGAAAGTAGTCGCGGAGGGCGTTGAGTCACAATGGATTCAGGACGACCTGTTACAGTTGGGCTGTGATGTCGCGCAGGGTTACCATATTTCAAAGCCGATGCCTGCGCATGATTTTTACGAATTCTGTAAAAATCATTTATAGACAATAGGCGCTTTATTCAAGCATTTCCTGAATGTCTGATTTCTTCCAGTTTGCTTGCTGCAATTGCCACTTATCCTGATGAACAAGCTGTAGTTCAAAACGATAAATTCTTGCTGATAAGCTAGTTAGTGAATTTATACTTTCAATTTTACGACCAGTCATAGCAACGAATACCACAATAAAAGCTCGATTACTTTCCTGTAACTGAATGCTTTCAATTTTACTGAGCAGATATATGTTTTTATGTCTTAGAGAATAGGCTCTAATGGTATTGAGTAATTGTTGTTGATTAAAACCCTTCTGATCACGGTAATCCTTTGCAACCATATCTGATAGCTTAGAATAGTTACGGGATTCTGTGTGCTTGATGGTATTATCGATGAACTGACGAATTTGTGCTTCAGGGGAATCTGAATTGTCACTACAAGCCGTTATTAGAAGCGCTATTAACAGGTTACCTATCAGGCTTGCTATATATTGATAATGAGACATTATTAAATAATGCAGATCATGAAGAATGTTTAACTGATTTTCTGGTAGCTACGTTCAATATAGGCATCAACCAGTTGTTTGAACTCATCGGCAATGTTGTCGCCTTTAAGTGTAATCGTTTTCTCACCATCTTCATAAACCGGAGCGACGGGTTTTTCACCTGTGCCGGGTAAACTAATGCCAATGTTGGCATGTTTACTTTCACCAGGGCCATTGACAACGCAGCCCATTACTGCAACTGACATGGTTTCTACACCCTGGTATTTGCTGGCCCAGACTGGCATCTGCTGTCTTAGATAATTCTGTATCTGTTCTGCCAGTTCCTGAAAATAACTACTGGAGGTTCTACCGCAGCCCGGGCAGGCGGTTACCAGAGGCACAAAGGAACGTAGTCCCATGGTTTGTAAAATTTCCTGAGCCACGATCACTTCTTTGGTACGTGCTGCCCCTGGCTCGGGGGTTAAGGAAATGCGTATGGTGTCGCCAATGCCTTCATGTAGCAGTATGGCAAGTGCAGCAGTGGATGCCACGATGCCTTTGGAACCCATACCGGCTTCGGTGAGACCAAGGTGCAGAGCGTAATCACAACGTTCAGCCATTGCGCGGTACACAGTAATAAGATCCTGTACGTCTGACATTTTACAGGACAGAATTATATTCTGTTTTGCCAGGCCCAGTTTTTCGGCAGTTTCGGCGCTTTCAATTGCCGAGCGAATCACGGTTTCAAACATGATCTGCTTCGGCTCTTTAGGGTTCTCAAGCTGAGCATTTTCATCCATTAAGCGGGCCAGTAGCTCTTGATCCATGCTGCCCCAGTTAACGCCGATACGAACTGGCTTATTGTATTTAATGGCCATTTCTATCATTGTGGCGAACTGCTCATCACGCTTTTTGCCACGCCCCACATTGCCTGGATTTATCCGGTACTTATCTAGTGCCTGTGCACATTCGGGAACCTGGGTTAATAGTTTATGTCCATTAAAATGAAAGTCACCCACAATGGGTACATCTATGCCCATATGCTTGAGGCGAGCTTTAATACCGGGGACTGCCTGAGCAGCTTCCAGCGTATTGACCGTAATTCTGACTATTTCTGAACCACTTGCTGCGAGTTCGGCAATTTGCACCGCAGTCGCGACTTCATCGGCAGTGTCCGTATTGGTCATGGATTGTACAACTACGGGGGCACTGCCACCGACGGTTACTTTACCAACCTGAACAGGAATAGACTGGCGGCGAGGTAGAAAAGGGTGTTTAAAGCTCATAATAAAATTAATGTTGGTCCATTATTACCATGGTCAGTTTGTGTGAAATCACTGGTTTGACCGTTGAAAGTCGCCTTATCCAGCTTAGTAACCATAAATAGATAAAATAGTAGCGGTTAAAATCAGGCATAATATTACCATTAACCAGTAGTGAAGCGGAAAGCGATTTGTTCAGATTAGGTTTAATTATTAACCCGGTAGCGGGAATTGGCGGGAGAGTTGCGCTAAAAGGCTCAGATGGTGCGAATATTCAGCAGCTCGCCAGGCAGTTAGGTGCTGAGCCACTCGCTCCACAGAGAATGCAGGAGGCATTGACGCCGTTACTGGATTTTCGGGATGAGCTTGAGATTCGCACAGCCTCTGGCGAAATGGGGGAACGCCTGTGTCGAGAAATGGGCTTTAAAGTAGACGTCGTCTATTCGTTTGATAGCACGTTTAGTGAACCTTTAGACACTGAAAAAGCTTTACATAACTGTATCGAAAAAGGCATTGACCTATTGCTGTTTGCCGGTGGTGATGGCACCGCAAGAAATATCTACCAGGCAATGCAGGCGGCATCGCGGCATCGCCTACCACCGGTGATTGGGGTGCCGGCTGGCTGTAAAATTCATTCATCGGTTTATGCGGTGACACCGACTCATGCGGGTGAGTTGCTGAGCCTGCTGGTGAAAGGGCGCGCCCTGGCCCTTACTGAAGCCTCCGTCATGGATATAGACGAAGATGAATTTCGCCAGGATCGTGTAAAAGCACGGCTCTATGGGCATTTGAATGTGCCCGCTGAAAACCGTTTTATGCAGAATATGAAACAGGGAGGTATCCAGCATGAAGAACTTGCGTTACAGGATATCGCTGCCTATATGGTGGAAACGATGGAGCCTGACTGCCTGTATTTAATTGGCTCTGGCACCACACCGAGAGCCATTATGGAAGAACTCGGCCTGTCATCAACTCTGCTAGGAGTGGATGCGGTATGTAATCATCAGCTGATTGCCAATGATTTAACCGAACAGGGGATTATGCAGTTGCTGGATGAATACCCGGAGGTGCGTTTGATCATTACCTTAATTGGTGGTCAGGGGCATCTGTTTGGACGAGGCAATCAGCAATTGAGTCCACGAGTGATTCGCCGTCTGGGTATGCAAAATATTGATATTATTTCGACAGCGGAAAAAATACATTCATTGAACGGTAGCCCGATACGCGTGGATACCGGTGAAGAAGCACTCAATCAGTCATTATTTGGTATGGTGTCTGTGATTACCGGCTATGATGAAACAACACTCTATCGAGTTGCCCCCTGACTATTGCATAGCTAATGTAGGTAAATATAGCCACAAGCTTTGGTTATAATTGACGCTAATAGATATAGAATAACTCGATCAGTCAACACAACAGGATTAGTATGAACGACGAAAAATTCAATTATGACTTAATGGATTTTATCGCCATGTCACCGACACCGTTTCATGCGGTGGAGCAAATAATTTATAAACTTGAATGCGCTGGTTATCAGCGGCTTTACGAGGCTGATAGTTGGCAGCTTGCTCAGGGACAGGGGTATTACGTGACACGTAATGACTCGTCGATAATCGCATTTAAACTGGGTGAAGATCCCATAGCTGATGGCATCAATATGGTGGGAGCGCATACGGATAGTCCTTGCCTGAAAGTGAAACCAGAGGCAGGCATATTACAGAATGGTTATTATCAGCTGGGTGTCGAAGTTTATGGCGGTGCCTTGTTGAATCCCTGGTTTGATCGTGACCTTTCGTTGGCGGGACGCGTCAATTACCTGGATGAGGATGGTGATCTTTGTAGTACTCTGGTGAATTTTGAATCACCTATAGCGATTATTCCCAGTCTTGCTATTCACCTGGACAGGGAAGCGAATAAGAATCGAAGTATTAATCCACAAACCGATATTCCACCTGTGTTGCTCAAGTTGCCTAATGGTGACTCTGAAGATAAACCACTATTCCGTGAGATTCTGTTGCATAAAATTAAAGAGGCTACCGGTGCAATTGAAGTGCTGGATTATGAACTGTGCTTTTATGATGTGCAGGAGCCTGCGTACGTGGGATTGCACCAGGACTTCATTGCAGCTGCTCGACTCGACAACTTGTTGAGCTGTTATACCGGCCTGATGGCGATGACAGAAACCAGTAATCCGGGCAGTAAGCTGCTGGTATGTACTGATCATGAAGAAGTGGGCAGTACTTCAAGCTGTGGTGCACAGGGAAATTTTCTGCAATCGGTACTAGAGCGCATTGCAGGCAACCATGAGGATTATATTCGCATGGTTGATCAATCGCTGATGATATCGGCAGACAATGCACATGCCCTGCATCCGAATTATGTCGATAAACACGACGAAAATCATGGGCCAGAAATTAATATGGGGCCGGTGATTAAAGTGAATGCAAATCAGCGTTATGCGACCAATAGTGAGACTAGCTCAATTTTTAGACAGCTATGTAAAAAGGCTGATGTTCCGGTTCAGTCATTTGTCGTGCGTAGTGATATGGCCTGTGGCAGTACAATCGGACCAATTACTGCCAGTGAAGTGGGCATTCGTACTCTGGATGTGGGTGTACCCACATTCGCCATGCACTCTATCAGGGAACTAGCGGGCAGATGGGATGCCTATTATCTATTCAGAGTGTTGAAAGAATTTTACCAGTAGGAAAGGTTAATTAATGAATAAGCCGTTTGCAGAGTCTTGCGTGCAAAATCAGCAAGTTATACTTGAAGTGCTGCAAAAACTGTTTACCAGTCCAGCGGATGTGTTAGAGCTGGGCAGTGGCACCGGGCAGCATGCTGTGTTTTTTGCACAGCATATGTGCCATCTCAACTGGCAACCCAGTGATCTTGCTGATCAACATGAAGGGATGAAAATGTGGTTGGGCGAAGTTGAACATGGAAGGATAAAAGATCCGCTGGTCATAGATGTAGATCAGGGGCCCTGGCCGTTGCAGGGTGTAAAATATGTGTTTACTGCAAATACGACACATATTATCTCATCGGCACAGGTTGAAAATATGTTTACGCATATTGCCCAGTGTCTTGCTTCAGGTGGCTTATTTGCACAATATGGGCCGTTCAATTATAACGGTGAATATACATCAGAAAGTAATGCGCGATTTGATATTTGGCTAAAACAACGAGATCCACTTAGTTGTATTAAAGATTTTGAGCAATTGCAGCGACTGGCGAATAAAAATAATATGTCATTATATGATGATATAGAGATGCCAGCGAATAATAGAATTTTAGTATGGAAAAAGGCGTAAAAATTTACCGATAAATTTTTATTGATGGATAGATGGATGTAACAATGCCAATTCAATATACCTATGAAAAAAACCCGGAAATACTGATTGTAAAATTAAGCGGACTAGTGAGTCTGCAGGAAATGCAAGCGGTTATGATGCAGATACTTGAAGATCAGGCTATTCCTGAAGATGCCAATGCAGTCTGGGACGTTAGTTCCATGGCATTTAATAATATTACCCTTGAATTTCTAGAGCAGTTAGTAGAAATACGTAAACAGATTGATGAGCGAAGGGGTCAGGCTAAAATAGCCATTCTTTCAGATTATGCGTTGGCTGAACCCTTGATAAAGATGTACACCATACTATCAAAGGACCTTAGACAAACAACCCAAATGTTTACCATTGAGAATGAAGCACGTGCGTGGGTAACGGAATAAGCTGGCTTATATTTTCATCATCATATATTGTCGTTAGTAGTTATTAAGTGTTGCATCTGCTGAAACCGGGTGATTGACTTCAGCAGATGCGTAATCAGTAGAAGAAAAAATTCTTAAATACAGCCCCTATTTTTCACCAACCAGTTTTCTGGCAATCCCCATACCAGGACAGATGCCGGTAATCGCAGCAATTAAAAAGATGCCAGGAATACTATAGGCTAACCAGCTTACCCGGTACTGTAACGACCACCATATTATTGCAGTGGCAACAAGGATGGTATTAAAGAAAAACATCCTGACGGCTTTACTGGCTTTGAACATATTGGTTAC
>JBFHVQ010000063.1:0-17515 GCA_041589455.1 Gammaproteobacteria bacterium
ACTTATGTCGATGATAACGGTGCCACGATTACCATCAACTATGCGGAAGTGGATGTCATTGTTCGAGAACCGGTGATTGATGTCACAAAATCTTTTGCGCCGGTGACTGAAGCAGATGCAGATGACCTGCTGGATATCACGATCACCGCGACCAACAACGGAACAGCGACAGCTTATAACTTACAAATACTAGATGACCTGGTGGGTAGCAAGTTAACCTTCCAGTCAGCGGTTGCACCAGGTGGTACCGACCCACCAGATAATGTGAATGTGGCAACTCTAGGTATTAATCAGCCCATTTTCAGCTGGGATCCTGCTAATCCCGATTTTGCCATTGCTGTCGGTGAAGTAAAAACCTTTACCTTTAGAGTGCAAGTGGATGCAGATGTACAACCCCTGGAAATTCTCGATAACACCATTGAAGCGCGTTGGACGTCATTACCCAGTATTAATACCGCACTACCGGAAATTGGTAGTGGCAATGCCAGAACCCTGGATGCCGATGGTGAACCACAGGGCATGCGAAATGGCCAGTTAAGTGGTGTATTACCGAGCTCCATCAATCCACCCAATGATTATAATCACAGTGCAGCGGATCAGGTTGTCGTACCTCAGGCGACGATTACTAAAAATGATTTGAATCCGGCACTGGTTCCAGAAATTGGCGCACTTAAACAATTTGAAATTATTCTGGATTTCCCGGAAGGCATTACTGAAAACGTCATCGTTACCGATAACCTGAATGCTTCAACAGTTAGCTACTTTATTGAAAATAATGCCGATTACGATATCACCTATACCTTCAATGGTATTGAAACCATTAATGGCGTAGCACCATCAGAACAGGCGTTTGCTGATCCGCTAGTGAATACTGATGGCTTCCCTGCAGACAACACATCAGGAAGCATTAGCTGGCAGATAGGACAGGTAAATACCCTGGAAAGAGATGACTCAGCCGGTGGCGAAATTGATCGACAAATTATTATTAATTATTTTGCGCGCATTAATAATGACACTGACACTGACGATGGCGATACATTACAGAATGGTGCCACCTTTAATTACACTAATGGTGAAGATCCATTAGTCACCGAAGTCGAAACCGATGATACCCCTGAAATTACCGTAGTTGAGCCTCTGCTGACACTGGCTAAAACGGTGAGCAATATTACTCAACCCGGTATTGCACCGGATGCAGGGGACATACTGGAATATATTATAACTATCAATAATACCGGCTCAGCCACAGCTTATGATGTCAATATTGTAGATACCATCGCAGCAGGTATAGAACTGGATGGCGCAACGCCCGTTACTGCATTACTGGATGGAGTAGCGGTGACTGATTTTGATCCGATACCACTTAATAATCCGGTGGGTCCATTAATCTGGGGTCGTGGCAATATTACACTCGCCAATCCGGATGGAGACTTGTCACTGGATATACCCGCCAATGCTGAACTGGTTTTAACTTACCGAAGCGTTGTACAAGATACAGTCAGGCCCTCACAGGTTCTGGATAACCAGGTGGTGATAGACTGGACTTCATTGAATGATTCAGATCCGCTTGATTTGATAAGAGAGAGAGACGGTGGTGCCGATTGTAGTGCCATTGTTCAACCGGATGACTACTGTGCTGGCCCAGTGGTGGCAAGCCTTGTAGCAGCAAATAATAATACCATTACTAAAGCCTACACGAGTGATACTTTTGCACCGCTCGACGATGCAATACTCAGGGTAGGTGATCGAGTGACTTATACCGTTACCCTGGGTTTGCAGGAAGGTAGTATCAATAACATCCAGATACAGGACACGCTACCTAATGGCCTGGAATTTGTCGGTGTTGATTCCATCAATGGGGTTAGCAGTACAGTCGCATTTCCGGGGAATACATATAGTGATGCGGCAGTGCCGTTTGAATATGTGGGTGATAACCTGATAGATGAAGCCGATTTTGTCGTTGCCACAGGTGCAGGCGATAATATTCTAGAGTTTAATATCGGTAATGTGATAGTCGATTCTGATAACGTTACGGCGAATAATAATTTCGAAATTGTTTATACCGCACAGGTTGTTGCTGCAGAGTTCCCCATACCTCAAAGTACATCAACGGTTTTGTCTAATCAGGTAACGTTGTCATATCTGGATGCATTTTCGAATCCACCGGCAACCGCTATAACCAGTACAGCCAGCATTACGGTTCAGGAACCTGAAATATTACTGAGTGGTGTGATTAAAGAGCGTTATAACGCTGCCTATACTATGGTTATTCCAAGTGGTTCATTGGCAGCGTCAGCTTCTAGGGTTTATTTCCGTATGCAGGTTTGTAATAGTGGTGATGCACCTGCGTATGAAGTGATTGTGACAGATGATCTGGATCCCGATGCAACTGTTGTGGGCGAACTGGATCTGACAACGATTAGTGGTATAGCTAATGGTCCACTCGTTCCAGATGTTTATATCGACGGGGCTCTGGTAACACAAGGTGTTGATTATAGTTATAGTCTGGCAGCTAGCACCATGACATTCACCCTGCTGGGAGACACTGCGATACC
The DNA here is from genome assembly GCA_041589455.1 of Gammaproteobacteria bacterium. Classification (GTDB taxonomy): domain Bacteria; phylum Pseudomonadota; class Gammaproteobacteria; order SZUA-229; family SZUA-229; genus SZUA-229. The sequence continues at coordinate 2,556 of JBFHVQ010000063.1, forward strand.
AGCGGTAAGTGACCCAGATAACTGCATGATTATCGAATACAGTGTTGAGGTCGATGCAGGCCTTGGTGGTGGCTTTGACTGGGATAATAGCTTACTGCTGGATCAGTATGCCTCATTGCCGAACCCTGGTACGGAGCCGATTGAGCTAGTCAATGAGCGTCAGGTATATACTACTGATGTGGGTCCAGTACTGGTCAATATGCATACTATTGGTAATATTGAAGATCCTTCAAAGGCCTTTGTCAGTATCGATCGGCCGGATATTAATCCTGCGCCGATTACTGTGCGTGATCCCTATTATGCCGCGGTAGGTGAATTGGTGACCTATCGCATGGTGATACCCGATGTGGCCATGGGGCAGACCCTGCATAACGTACTGGTAATTGATGATATGCACCCGAGCCTTGAGTTTGTGAGTGCCAGTCTAGTAGTTACTGGTGCAACAGACTACGGTTTTGTTGCTGGAGAAACCATTAATAGCGCACTTAGTTCTGGCAACCAGGTACGTATTCAGCTGGATCAATCATTAATAGCAAGTGATCGAGCAACCATTGATGTTATCGCTAGAGTTGTAAACAATGCGGATGCAAATATCAGCACAGCTGATTTTGGTAACGGTGTACGTTATGAATTTACCAACACACCTGCCGGTAGTACGATTCTTGGTGGCAGTGCATCTACCGATCCATTGAATGATATTTTCATTGTTGAACCGCAACTGGATACAGTGATCAATCCGCCGACGAAAACTGTCTCGAACTTAACGAAAGCTTTACCCAATGTAGATGCCGGCGACATTTTGGAATATACCATTAGCTTTAGTTTCCTCGGTGGCGCGGCAAATGACCGTTATTCTGATGCTTATGACCTGAGCATTATTGATACCCTGGGTGCAGGGCTTACTTATCTGCCAGGCAGTGCCAGTACATCCATCGGCATTATTTCTGACCCGGGTATTAGTGGGTCGATATTAAGTTTCAATATCGCCAATGGTACCGACATTGATGTGCCGGAAGGCACAATTAATAGCACCATAACCTATCAGGTTAGAGTCGATGACTCGGTGTTGGCAAATCAGGTGCTGAGTAACTCTGCGATAATTCAGTGGACCAGCCTTGATGACAATATTGCTGATGTAGATGAAGTTACTGAACGTAACGGTACAGGTGGCCTTAATGATTATTTTAGTACTACATTGACCACCAGTGTAACCACCACAGATACCAATACCATGACGAAAGTCTGGTTAGCGGATACCTCACCGGCATTGAATGCAAACAATGACGTGCGCATTGGTGATATCGTTGATTACCAGCTCACCCTCAATTTACAAGAAGGCACTAGCCAGACAGTAATCTTAAGCGATGTGCTGCCTCAAGGACTAAAGTTTGAAGGTGTGGTGAGTATTAATGGTGATACTCTAGCGCCCTATGCGAATGCTGCGCCATTTACGCATCTGGACATTAATTTAGCCGATATAACAGTAACCGGTGATCCTGTTACGGGGCCAACCACAGTCAGCTGGGATCTGGGTAATATAACCAATGCCGGCTTTAATGATTTAAATGATGGTAACAATGACTTTGTTATTGTTTACCGTACACGGGTACTGAATCTTGTTCAAATACCACTGGATAATCCATCAAGCAATATTGCACTAACCAATACTTTGAGTTTTGATTATCTAACGGCCAGCGGTGCAGCAGTTACCCAAACCGATACTGAAACTGTCACTATCCTGCAGCCTAATCTGAGTATTACCAAGAGTGTGGCGACCCAGTTTACCGATTTAATTATCGAAGCCGGTGAACAGATTTATTACACCGTAGATATCATTAATGCTGGCGAATCACCGGCTTATGATGTCAGGTTAGAAGATGTGATTCCGGTTGGTTTAAGACAGAACGGCATAACTATTTTGACTGTTGAACAACCTGTAGGTGTGGTTTTGGCGACCAGCCCCACAGTGACTCTTGACCCACTCAGTGGTCTGGCAGTGATTGATTTTGATAGCGGCACAGCAGATGAGTTTAATATACCTGCGGGTGAAACCCTGCGTATTAGCTACCAGCTGATAGCCGATGCAGGTATTGGTGCGGGACAGAGTAACATCATCAATACAGCGGTCGTGCCTGCTTATTACTCTTTTGATGATGAAGCAGTACCTGTTGCAGGAGCAGTCACCGGGGTGCGTGAAATTTATGGGCCTACCAATACTGCCAGTGCAGCGGCGTTAACCACCGGTGCGCCAAATCCACTGGATAAAGCTAATCCTGCGCAATTAACTCAGTCAATTGGTGTTCCTTTCTCATATACCATTACGGTACCTGATGTCCCACAGGGAACCGCGCTTTATGATGTCAAAATTCTGGATGACTTGAGTAATCTGGCACCGAATGTTGATCTGGTATTTGTTTCCGCGCAGAAACTATCAGCGACAGGTAGCTGGGACCCAGTTAACACTGGTACCGCTAAAAATATTGTGCTGGAAGATGTGGTTAACGGTATCGATATCCCGGCAGGTGAGCAGGCGGTGATTGAAGTCACCGTGGTATTACAGAATACCTCGAATAATGAAGATGGTGATAGCTTCGTTAACCTGGCCAGTTATACCTATAACTCTACGAATGATGATGCCGCTACTCAACAGGTCGGTGGTGCAGATTCAGATGTCGCCTTAACGATTGTTGAACCAACGGCAATGCTGTTACAGAAATCCGGACCACCATCCATGCAGTATGGTATTGCGGGAACCTTTACTCTCGATGTACAGAATATGGGTGCAGGTCCTGCCTATGATATTAGCATTACAGATCAGTTACCGAATCCTGTTAGCGGAGGCATGTGTGACACAACACCGACGAATTTCACGGCGCAAGTCTTCGAAGCCGATGGTGTAACACCGGTGAGTATTCCATTAGTTGAGAATACGCACTTTGTAACCAGCTATACCGCGGCACCTGAATGTACTCTAGTGATTAGCATGACCGCAGCTGAGGCTGTGTTGCAGCCATTGAATAGACTGATCGTCACTTTTGATGGGCAGCTGGATCTGGATAACCGTTTTGGTTCTACACTGGATAATGTTGCAGGTGTGACCCAATGGTTTAGTGCGGATACACCGAATGGTGAAGTGGTTGGTGAAGTCCGTGAATACAATGAACTGATTAGTCTGACTGCGCCTGGAACACCTGGGGTAGATGATCATCAGGATGTGTATCAATTTAGCATTGATGCTGCAGATCTTGAAATTATTAAAACCGTTGAATTCCCTGGCGGCGGTAGTGCCATGTTTGCAGAACCGACGGATGTATTGCGTTACTACATTCAAATAACCAATAATGGTAATGTCGATGCAGTTAATTTTTCATTACTGGATGAACCAGATGTATTGAATTTGCCAGATGGATATTTTGTTCCGGGGTCGTTAGCGAATGTGACTGTACCCGTTGGAGCGATAGATAATTCCGATGCAGCACTTGGCGCTAATGGTGCAGGTCTGGTTGATGTGAGTAATTTGAATCTGGCAGCAGGTGGCGATAGCTTGCTAGTGAGTTTTGATGTAACCCTTATCAGCATTATAGATGCGGGTACAGTGGTTAAAAACCAGGCTTCGGTAATGCTAGAAGGTTTTAATTTGTTATTAAGTGATAACGATAATGACCCGATTAGTATTGAAACAACCGATACCATTATTGGTTCGCAACCCTTTTTCCAGACATTCAAAACATCAGAAGATATTAGTGGTGATCTTAATCTGCTCGAGGCGGGAGATATACTGCAATATACGATTACGGCGAAAAATATCGGTGTGGAGAATGCAGTTGATGCTTATATGCGAGATCAGATACCAGCGAATACGCGTTATGTGGCGAATAGTACAACATTAAACGGCTTGTCAATTTTAGATCCTGAACCAGGCGTTTCACCGCTAGAGCAGGGCATGTTAATTCATGCCCCGGAAAATACCACACCCGGGGTGATGCGAGCTGACAATACGAACAGTACCGATAATATTGCGACGGTAACCTTCAGTGTACAACTGGAACCAGGAGTAGTTAATGGCGCCGTGATTTCCAATCAGGCATTTATAGGTGGATTAGGTGCGGGTAGTGGACCTTTCCCTGAACAAGCTTCTGATGATCCGGACACCGATATCACTGGTGACCCAACGAGAGATGTTGTTGGTAACGTTGCGATTCTGGATGTGCAGGCTGAAGTGAGATTGCTAATTGATGTGGTGGATAATGACCAGGTTGATCCGGGTGATACACTGAGATACACTGTAACGGTTAATAATTCAGGCAATATTGCAGCGAATGGTGTGGTGTTAAGTATGGCTTCACCACAGACGGTTGTTTATACATTGGGTATGCCGTTGTATACAACGTATGTTGCAAATTCGACCCGACTTAATGGCGTGACGATTGCTGATAACGGACTCAATTCACCCATCACATTAACCGATGCGATTGATATCAGCTCCGATGATTTGTCGCTACCAGTTCAGAACGATGGTAATCCCGATGGTATAATGAGTCCCGGTCAGTCTGCGGTATTGATTTATGATGTTACCGTCGATGCAACAGCACCGTTGGGTGATGTGATTAAAAACCAGCTGGAAATATCAAGCTTCGAATTTCCAGATGAATTAACGGATGAAGATGGCAACGACCTGAATGGTGACCAGATTACTGAAGTTGTTATAGGCAGTGACAAACAGCTTTCTATTTCGACCGAGGTTATGGTCGTGGGTGGTGGCACAGCGCAACCAGGCGATTTGCTTGAATACTTTGTGCATGTGCAGAACACGGGCACAACGGAGTTTAATTTTGACACATCAGGATTATCAGGCCCACTGGATACGGTTGAATTATTTATCGATGTGAATTCTGCAAATAACCTGACTTATATTCCTGGCTCGGTGCGATTGAATGGTGTAGATGATCCCATTCACATTGATGACAGTAGTGTTTCCAATCAAATTCATGTGGATTATGACAGTGCCTACGCCGGACCTGATGCACGCTTTGATCTTGATCCCGGCGATTCATTTACTGTGCGTTATCTGGCACAAATCAATATAGCTGCAACGCAGGGGACGACATTAACGAATCGAGCAGGTGTTGAATATGCTGCAGGTGCTACGCTATCAGAAAGCTGTTCGCTTGGTTCTGTTTCACTAATTAGTGATCTTGATGCCTGTTCTCGGATTGATCTGGGAGTTGGCGGTGCGCCGGGTGTTGCAACCATCAGTGGTAATGTCTGGCATGATGGTAATCTTAATGAAATTATTACTGCGGGTGAACGCTTACTACCGAATTGGGAAGTTGAAATTTATGTAGGAAGCAATACCTCTAATATTATTGTGCCGGGTAATTATCTGGATTCCGTGTTCACTGATGAAAACGGTTTCTTTGTTGCGCAGGGACTGGTGGCAAATACGGGTACCAGTAATAATCTGAGCTATGCTGTTAAATATATTGCACCTGGCACCATCGTTGGATCAACCGCATCTCTGGGTACTGCCAATTCACCGTTTATTAGTAGTAATGACTTGCAGTCAGTAACCCGGTTTGATGTAGTTATGAATTCACACACCACATCAATGAATCTACCCATTCAACCTAACGGTGTTGTTTATGATTCAGTGTTCAGAACGGCAGTTGCTAACAGCCGTCTACGTTTGGTGAATAATGATAATGGAGGTAACTATGTGCCAGAAAGTTGTTTTGCAGATGTTGCACAGGATGATCAGCTAACAACAGACACTGGGTATTATAAATTTGAGTTACTGTTTAATGACGCAGTAAACTGTGACATTAATCATAGTTATTCTATTGAAGTAACACCACCGGACGGTTACTTTGATAGTGATGGTGATCCTGCAACACCGTATGTTTCTGCCATTATTCCACCTTTGTTACCTTTAACTGATCCAGCCTATGATGCAGTGAGTTGCCCCGGTGATGCGCTGCCTGTAACACAGCCAGATGGCACTCCGGAATGTGAAGTACAGATATCTGAATATATTGCGGATACCAGCATTGCACCTAGAAGCAGTGAAACTAATTATTATCTGAAATTCCTGTTTGCTAATGGTCTGGGTGATGATCAGATATTTAATAATCATATACCGGTAGACCCTGAGATTGACAGTGCGTTGACAATTTCGAAAATCACACCGATGGTGAATGTTAATCGAGGTCAGCTAGTGCCTTACACGATTACGGTAACCAACACACTGGATGTGCCATTATATGATGTTAATATTGTGGATATGATTCCACCGGGTTTTAAATATATTTCAGATTCAGCCCGTATAAAATTTGGTAACGGCGCATGGCAGAAATCAGAGCCATTGGCATCTGCCGGTACAGCGGTTATTCCAGATAGTATTCTAGTTCAGGGTATCCAGCCTGAGGATATCGTTGGTGTTGAAAATGCAGCCGAACTTGAGCAGATTACACGACTACTTTCCTGGGATGACATTGGCCTGTTAAATGGAAGTGAATCCGCTACGCTTAATTTGCTACTCGTCGTTGGTTCAGGTGTTGGCGAAGGTGAATATGTAAACCGCGCCCTGAGTAGTAATTTTGCAACTGGTGGTGCGATGTCGGGTGTAGCAACTGCAACCGTACGGGTTGTACCCGATCCTACCTTTGATTGCTCAGATGTTATCGGTAAAGTTTTTGACGATCAAAATCTTAATGCCTATCAGGATGAAGGCGAACCTGGACTGGCTAATGTTCGCGTACTGACCGCTAGAGGCCTTGAAATTACCACCGATGCACATGGTCGTTTCCACCTGGCCTGTGCAGCCGTACCCAATCCGGATCGTGGTTCAAACTTTATTATCAAACTGGATGAACGTAGCTTACCTAGCGGTTACCGGCTGACCACTGAAAATCCAAGAGTGGTTCGTGCAACTCGAGGTAAAATGACCAAGTTTAACTTCGGTGCAGCAATCCATAGAGTGGTTCGTCTGGATATGGCGGATGCGGTGTTTGAGCCTGAAACGACAGAAATGCGGCCACAGTGGTTGCCACGACTGGATCTGCTGATCTCTGAACTGGCGAAAGATCCGTCGATTTTACGGCTTTCCTATCTGGCAGAAAATGAAACTTCAGCGCAGGTTAATCAGCGACTTGATGTGGTTAGGAAAGAAATTGAAAGTCGATGGAATGCGCTAAACTGTTGTTATCAACTAACGATTGAAACTGAAGTCTTCTGGCGTAAGGGCGGTGAGCCTGATAGAGGTATTATAGATGAATAAGCTTCGTTTAATTAGATTGAGCTTATTTACCATAATGAGCTCACTGGGGGCGCAGAGTTTTGCTGAAACTAGCTGGTTAGACTGGGTGGAATTTAACCAGAGTCCAGAGGGTGAGACACAAGGTGTACCCATCACGCTTGAATCGCATGATCTGGGAGAAAATACAGAGCAACACCTGAAGGCGGATGTTGAATTCACTTTATGGATGCAGGATGAAACCTTCTTCAGGCCAAAAGAAGAAGATCGTATTGAAATTAAAAAGGTTCTGAAGAAAAATGCTGAAACCTTTAAGCTGGATGGTGTCGTTAAACCGATTCCATTTAAGTCAGGGCAGGAATTAATACCAGATCAATATATTCAGAAACTCAGAGCTCTGCTGGAAAAAATGAAACACCGAGATAATGTGCGTGTGCATTTTATCGGTCATACTGATTCCGATCCATTAGGGCCCGCCTCAAAAGCAAAATACACTGATAATATTGGCCTGTCGCGTGCCCGTGCCGAGGCAACCGCTGAGTTTTTCCAGCGACAACTGGATTTGCCACCAGAGTCTGTTTCTTATGATGGTGTGGGTGACACGCAACCTATTGCGACAAACTCAACCAATGCAGGTAAGGCACGTAACCGTCGTGTAGAAGTTCAGATATGGTATGACGAAATTACTGAGACTGCGGTGGAAGAGGAGCAGGTTGTTGCAGCAGATAAGCTGAATCGAATAAAAGTTTGTCGAAAGGAAACCGTGTGTAAATTACGTTACAAAGCAGGTAGTGCAAAGCGTGCGCGCTTACGTAATTTAGTAGAGCCATTACGTCTTGAAGAAACCCAGGTTGAAATTCCAGATGAGTTTGTTCGGCAAGTTAAAGAAGTGCTTAATAACTTGCGCGACAAGCAAAATGTGGTAGTGCGATTTGTTGGCCATACCGATAATCTTCCACTAAGCGATCGTCAGCAACGTATCTATGGTGGTCATGACGCGCTTTCTAAAGCACGTGCTCGTCGTGTTGCTCTGGCAATGGCAGAAGCGCTGAATGTTTCACATTCCTCGGTGAGCAGTGGTGGAAAGGGTGAGTCACGTCCAGTTGCCTCAAATGATACTGAAAAAGGCCGCACTTTGAACCGTCGTGTTGAAGTTGAGTTCTGGCATGATGATCCGTTTCAGGAATTTACTGCGGAGGCACAGGCCTGTCCTGAACAGGCTGCTGCCGAAACGATTACTCTAACCTATGACCCGCCCAGTGGACCGATTCAAGCGATTCGTTTAAATCAGGGGCAGCCCATAATACCAGCGGGTTATCTAACTCGTTTGCAGAAACTCATGGATGATATTTCAGAACGCTCGAATGTTCGTCTGAGCTTTATTGGTTATACCGACAATAAGCGTCTGTCACGTCGTACTGCGATGGTCTATGGGGATGATATAGGGCTTTCCACTGCCCGTGCAAGAAACGTCATGCAGCAGATTCAGCAAGACATGAAGCTGACGGACAAACAGGTGCAATATGAAGGGCGGGGTTATGTGCACTCGAAAGATGTCGCCAATACAGGTTTTACGCAATTTGACTCGGCGCGAGTAGAAGTACAGATTGTATATGATGAACTGGCGATTCTTGATGAAGATGAGGGGCTGGATATAACCCGGATCAATCGGGAGGCTATCGCTAAAACACCTTATGCACTAAATTTAATGCGAATTTCTGTGGACGGAAAAACCCTTCATGATCCATATCGAAATACTGCCGATATTCAACGTTGTACTGACGTGGCACTGGAAGAAACAGATATTCAGTTCAGGTTTGATAATCTCAAATTGCAGCCAAGACTGAATGTGACAGCCTGGCCCAACAGTGTGCGTTATGCAGATATAGAAGAAACCGAGCCTGCTGAAAATCGTGTTTTATTCCGCACCTATAGTAATTACCGTGATTACATTGAGAAATCAGAAATACGTATTTTTGATGAACAGCAATCAAAGCGTGATGATGCACTGGCGGTGATTGAGGTGGATGAACATGGTCGGGCTGAATGGCTAGCCGAAGTTAAAAATTTTGCAGGGCCCACTCATAAACTCAAATATGTATTACGAGTCTATGACAGTGAAGGTAATTTTGATGAAACACGTGGCTTACCCTTATGGTTGATTGAAAATATTCCCGTTACAGATGATCAGGATGAAGCTGTTGTGGATGTCGAAAAAGAATTATTAGTTGGCTATGGCGAAAGCCATTTACAGCGTCAGACTATTCCTCTAACCGGCGGCATGATTACAGTGAGTGGTAAAAATATACCGGAAGCTCACAGTGTCTGGCTAGCTGGTCGCGCCTTGCCAGTGAACGAAGACGGCGAGTTTGTTAGTGATGAGATATTCCGTCCAGGACTGCATAGTGTCGAAGTAGCTGTGCTGGATAAAGGCGGAAATGGCGAACTCTTTATGCGTGAGCTTGAGCTAAAGAAAAATGACTGGTTCTATGTAGGAATCGCCGATCTGACGCTGGCAAGAGATGATACAGAAGGTCCAGCAAATATAGTTACACAGGATCAGACGCATTACGAAAATGAACTTCATACCGATGGTCGACTGGCATTCTATGTGGATGGCAAGTTTGGCGATGATTGGCAACTGACTGCCAGTGCAGATACTCGTGAAGGTCCCATCGATGAAATCTTCAGTAATTTTATGGAGAAAACACCCGATGCATTATTCCGTCGTATAGACCCGGATTATTTTTATCCGACGTTTGGTGACGATAGTACAGTGGTCGAAAAAGCACCAACTTCCGGTAAGTTTTATGTAAAGACGCAGCGATATAATGACTTTGTTCTATGGGGCAATTTTATTGCTGAATACACTGATACGGATCTGGCGCATATTGATCGTGGATTATATGGTTTAAATGCTCATTACGAGTCAGCCGATGCTACGCAGTTCGGTGAACAAAAGTTGATGTTTGATGCTTATATGGCGGAGCCTGGAACAATATCAGGGCGGGATGAGTTTAGAGGAACCGGTGGTTCGTTGTATTTCTTGCGACATCAGGACATTCTTGGCGGTTCAGAACGCTTGCGTATAGAAGTAAGGGATAAAGATTCAGGAATTGTGTTGAGTAGTAAGGCACTGACAGCTGCACTGGATTACGACATCGATTATATTCAGGGTCGTGTCCTGTTATCGCAAACCTTGTCCTCAACAGCTTCAGATAATTTACTGGTTAATGATGGTGGTTTAAGTGGCCATCCAACTTATCTGGTTGCTCGTTATGAATATACACCTAGCTTCAGTGAACTGGAAGATGTCGCTTTCGGTGGCCGTGCCCATTACTGGTTTAACGATAATGTAAAACTGGGTATGACCATTAGTTCACAGGAAGAGGTGGGTAATGAAAGTCATTTGAGTGGTGTAGATATTACACTGAGAAAAAATGCCGGCACCTGGGTCAAACTGGAAAGTGCACAGACAGAAGGTCTGGGTGGTGGCGCGATCAGTTCAGATGATGGTGGATTTAACTTTACGGGGATAGATACAGGTCTTTCCAGTGACACCAAAGCCAGTGCCTTACGTGTCGATTCGAGTTTGCGTTTCCGCGATGTCATAGATGGCTTGCGTGGCAATGCAACCCTGTATGTTCAGGAAAGAGAAGCCGGTTACTCTGCGCCAGGCCAGCTTACGTCCACAGATATATCTCAGGCGGGTGCTACGCTCAGTATGCCATTGACACAATCTATACATCTGAATGTGAAAACGGATGTGAGAGACCAGGATCAGTCACTGAAAACACAGAATATGGATGTCGATGTTAACTACCAGCTGGATTCACAGTGGAAAATTGGTAGCGCGATTCGTGTTGATACCCGAGAAGACCAGTCAGTTTCAGTTGTCGCAACACAGAAGCAGGGCAATCGAACAGATATTGCAGTTGATGTTGGCTATAACTCATTAGAAAACTGGACTGCATACGGTTTCTTGCAGGGTACGGCTAATACGACAGGTAATCGTGAAGAAAATGCGCGCATTGGGAGCGGTGGCTCGATTCGACTAAATGATCGATTTACCCTGGATGGTGAACTTTCCACTGGTGATACCGGAACCGGTGCACGTCTGGGAACGGATTACCTGATGTCTGATCGAACCAATTTATATCTTACCTATACCATGGATAATGAACGTGCTGATAATGGTCTGCGCTCTCGTCGTGGCAATATGGCTGGTGGCTTCCGTAGTCGTTACAGTGATACCGTGAGTGTTTATGGTGAAGAGCGATATACCCATGGCAGTGTACCCACTGGATTAACTCATGCGCTAGGGGTGGAGCTGGCACCGAATGATCGCTGGACCTACGGTGCGAGTATTGAAGCGGGTACCTTGCAAGATAAGCAAACTGCAGCAGAAACAGAGCGTTTGGCGCTTGGGCTGACGGTAGGTTATGAGCATGAATCTATAAAGTATACCGGTGCAATTGAATACCGCGGCGATACTATTCAAAGCAGTGACCTGAGTGAGTCAGAACAGACCACTATTCTGCTAAAAAATGCGATTAAATACCAGATGAGCCCGGACTGGCGAATCATCGGGAAAATTAATCATTCGGATACCGATATTAGTTCTGCCGGTGTTAATCAGGGATCCTTCTATAGCGGTCAGTTCAGGGAATATATACTGGGTTTTGGTTATCGTCCCGTAGAAAGCGATCGTTGGAATACACTGATTAAACTTACACACTTTTTCAATGTGCCATCGAGTGGGCAGATTACGGTACAGGGTACTGAAACTGAATTCTTACAAAAATCCAATATCTTCTCGATTGATACAATTTATGATCTGACGCAGCGCTGGAGCCTAGGCGGAAAATATGCCTATCGTCTGGGGCAGGTTGCGCTTGATAAATCAGATCCTGAGTTCTTTGATAGTCGTGCAAGTTTGTATGTTGTTCGTGCAGACTGGCATTTTGTACATCGTTGGGATGCGTTACTGGAATATCGAGTTCTTGATCTTCCGGATGCCGAAGATAGTAAATCTGGTTATTTGTTAGGGCTTTATCGCCATGTGGGTAAAAATATTAAATTGGGTGTTGGTTATAACTTTACCGACTTTTCAGATGATCTGACCGATCTTGACTTTAATAGTGCAGGCATGTTTATTAATCTTGTCGCTAAAATGTAGTTTATTATTGAATTTTATAGTAACGCGTATAATCAGTGGACTTTAGACAGGTACTGAGTGAAATCATATAAGCAAATTTTTATTCTATTTCTATTCTCGGGTAATGTGCTTGCATCTGGCACATCCAGTGAAACTCATTATGGTATTTCACTGATGCAACAAACAGCTGAGCTGGAAATTATTCATAGTCTAGGTGTCGACAGGAAAACTGAGAATGGCACGGGCATCGCAGCATATCTTGAAAAATACTATTCAACAAAATACCGACTAAATGCTAGCCTTGGATTTATATCATATGATGAATTTTATATTCTGGAGAGCATTCTCTCTATTGATTATCTGATGCCATTGACTGCGAAAAGTCGTTTGTTTGCCGGCATCTCAACGGGTGCCGCAATGCAGACTTTTGAAAATGCAGATGCCTCCGATGGGGCTGTTTCATTTATATATGGAGTGCAGCTAGGAGCGATGAGCTATTTTGAATATGACAAAATGTTTGAGCTTGGTTTTCGCTTGCGACCAACAAGGCTGGAGACAAATGTTGAACAACCACAGGGTACCCGTGTGGAAGTAGACAGTCTGAATGAAATCTATGTGAATTTCTGGGTGAAATTCTAGCCGCTAAAATGAGAACCAGCTGCATCATTCCTAACAGGGAGTATAATCCCTGAGAAAAACTTAAAGCATGATTAGCTTAGCGGTATATAAAGCCATGCAATTTTAAAATTTATAATGTTTTAATTAGCGCGCAGTAGTCATAGCGTTTTGATATCAGGCCACTGTACTGAAACACATCGAGTAATGTCTCGTATTCTGCTTGTTTAATTTCGCCATTATGATTCCAGCAGCCTAGCTTCTGGTAAGTTTCAATCGTTTCGGTGAGTACGGTACTCTTTATTTCCTTGAGAAATCCATAAGCCTGTAGTTGCTGGGCAATATCTTGTGATTCATTTTGTTGGCACTCTTGCAGTGTTTTTCTGTAGATCGTATAGAATATCTGCGCTTCTTCGGTGTCTAACCAGTCTTGTGTCGAGCAAAGGCTACTAAATGCAACAGGGCCAATGGCGTTACCCACTGAGGCCACCACCTGAGCAATTCCGTCAGACTGCATCTGTTGTGGTGCTGGTCCCTGTTGATGGACAAAACTACCGAGGCCGCTTCGAAACGCCTGGTCGATTTCTTCGACATTTCCAGCATCAATGACTTTTAATTGATCCCACTGTATACCTTTTTTGTGTAAGGCATATTTAAACATAGCCAGTGGCTGAAAAAAGTGATCAACAAGTACGGTTTGCTCTCGTAACATTGTCCATTCAAAGTTTTTAATGGCTTGACGAGAAGCGATAAAGAAACCATCCCTTGAATTTATTTGTGCAAAATGACGAATCGGATTTTCCTGATTTGCTTCGAGTGCAGCGAAACTGGCGGCAACCGCAGACTGAGAAACCTGACAACTACCATCCTGTAGTCTGTCCACAACCAGATTGTCGGGTGTTTGAAGTGTATAGTTAACATCAAAACCAGCATGTTTAAGGTAACCGCCAGCCATGGTCATTAAAAATGGACTGTAAAAAGCAGAGTGACGCAGTGCCATCAGGTTTAGCTGGCTCATTTTATTTTTTTCCCTGAGATTTCTGGAGCAGGGCATCAATGGCTCGGGCAGCAGCCACAAAACCAAAAGTTGCGGTGACCTGAGTTGCGGAACCAAAGCCCATGGAACAGTCAAGATGTACACCCTTGACGCCCGGCTTGGCGTAATCAACGCTACCATCCTGGTTGGGATAACGTTGTTGCTCTGTCGAGTAGACGCACTTAACACCAAAGCTACGTTTGGGGTTTTTGGTGTAACCATACTGATATCTTAGTTGTGAGCGTACTTTAGCTGCCAGCGGATCATTCCAGGTTTTTGCCAGATCAGACACCTGTATCATGGTCGGATCAGTTAAGCCGCCCGCACCCCCAGTGGTAATAACGGGGATTTTATTGCGCTTACAATAATAAATAATGGTGCATTTAAATTTTATACTATCGATGGCATCGATGACATAGTCATAACCCATGGAAAGGTATTTCTGGCAATTGGTATCAGTGATGAAGTCATCGATAATATTGACCTTGCAGTCGGGACTAAATTGAAGAATACGCTGGGCCATCACCTCAACTTTTGATTGTCCAACGGTGCTGTCACTGGAGTGAATTTGCCGATTAATATTGCTGAGGGCAATATCGTCGTGATCTATCAGTGTGATTTCACCAACACCACTGCGAGCCAGTGCTTCAGCTGTCCATGAGCCAACGCCACCAATTCCGATAACACAAATATGGGACTGTTTAATGGTGTCTAGCCCTTGCTGGCCATAAAGTCGGCTGATACCGCCAAAGCGGTTGTTATAGTCACTCATAAGATTGCTTACTAAAAATAAATTCGCATCAATAATTATATCCTTTTTACTGCATAGAGAGCGGTGATTTTTTTTGTGATCGCTATCAGATTATCGTAAATTGATATTATGGGCTCTGCATATGGTG
>JBFHVQ010000064.1:0-16953 GCA_041589455.1 Gammaproteobacteria bacterium
GCATTATTTCATATTGCTGAAAATAAAGCAGACTGGCAAAAGTGGCAGGCAGTTAAATAATATTTAATTATATTATAATATAAGAGCTCCGGACTTGTTTTTTCCTTGAATGGAAGACATTATGGACTGCTGTTAATTAGTTTTATAAATTGATAAAAAAGACAAGTCGGGAGCTTGCGAATACTATGTATGAAGCATTTTATGGGCTCAAGGAAAAGCCGTTTACATTATTACCAGATCCGGATTATCTATATCTAAGCCCAAAACATCAGAGAGCCCTTACCTTGCTGGAATACGGCATGATGAATCATGCCGGATTTAGTGTTATCTGTGGTGATACCGGCGCAGGGAAAACTACTCTGATTAGAAGGCTTTTGTCTGAGCTGGGTGACGATACAACCGTTGGGCTGATTACCAATACACATCAATCATTTGGCGAACTATTAAACTGGGTGTTGATGGCATATGGGTTAGATGGTGATGGTAAAAGCAAAGCGCAGATGCATCAGATTTTTGTTAACTTCCTGATAGAGCAATATGCAGACCAGAAACATACAGTGCTTATAGTTGATGAGGCACAGAATATGAAAGCCGATACGTTAGAGGAATTGCGTATGCTTTCAAATATAAATGCTGATAAGGACCAGGTGTTACAGGTTATTCTTGCAGGTCAACCGGCACTACGTGAGACGCTTCGTAAGCCAGAGTTAATGCAGTTTGCTCAGCGTATTGCGGTAGACTATTACCTTGAGGCATTAAGTGAAGAGGAGACGCAGGCTTATATAGCTCATCGCCTTGGAGTTGCTGGCGCTAAAGAGGAAGTTTTTACAAAGGACGCATGTCAGGCAATATTTCAATATAGTGGCGGCACGCCAAGACTTATAAATCTGTTGTGTGACACAGCATTAGTTTATGGATTTGCGGAACAGGTTAAGCAGGTAAGTGCGAGGCTGGTTCATGATGTGGTTGAAGAGCAGCATAGTAGCAGTATTATTCCTACATTTAATACAGGTGCTGACGTGCTAACTCAGTTTGACGCAGTAGAAAATCATGCAGAAGGTGAAGCAAAAGATGCTGAAAATGAGCAAGAGGTAGAAGATGCTATAGCCAGATTAGCTGAACGTGCAGTGCAGGCAGTTAATAAAGCTGAACAGGCAGTAATGGTGAAACAAAAAGCTGCGGTTAATGCAATTAATCAATCGAGACCTGTGATTCGAGAAGTTGAAGTTAACAGAACAGTAACTGATGCAGTTGAAGATGTAGAGGCCGAGCAAATATCCAAAGTAACACCAATAGCTGCGAAGAACAGTGCAAATGAAGAAGTAGTGGAAAATACGCTTGAAGATACTCCTAATGAAAACGAAAGCGAGAATGGCATGGAACATAACTCTATGGAGGGGGGGGAAGAGCAAGAAGGCGGCCATAATGAGGCCAGATCTTCAGATAAAACACAACGATCTATTCATGGATTTGCGCCGGAAGATGTCTATCCGATTGTTCATGTAGAAGAAAATCCGAAAAAAACATTCAGCTTGTTGTTAACAGGTCTGGTCGGTGGAATGTTTGTTGCCTCCATTATTATGGTTGTAATTGCATATATGTTATTTAGTTCTAGTGATTTGAAGCTGGAAAGTAGAAATGTATCAGTAAGTGAATCAAGCTCACAAGCTGAGAAGCGAGAGTTGGAAATAATTCAAAAAGAACGAGATGCAGCATTAGCTGTTTCTCGAGCACTTGAAAAAGAGAGGGATGCAGCATTGGCGGCTGCGAAAGCGCAGGAAGAGATGAGAGCAGCAGAAATGCGCGCGGCGGAGATTCTGGCAGAGCAAGAAAGAGCTGCTGATGCTAGATTGCGAGAGGCGAGAGCAAGAGCGAGAGCGGCAGAAATAGCTGAGCAAAAAGCTATTGAGAGAGAAAGGCTGTTGCGTGTGAGAGCTGAAGAAAGAGCGGCTGAGTTACGTTTACAGCAAGAGCAGGCGGCGCTAATAGAAAAAGCAAGGCTTGAAGAATTAAAGCGGCAAACAGCTATTTCTCTAACTGAATCAAATAGTGTGGTTCAGGAAAATGAGAAAGAAATAGCAGCTTTGTCATCCAAAGTTGCTGTTACAGAGGAATCTAAAGAGATAACAGAATCAGATTATAGTGTAGTTAAGTCAGTAGATGAGAAAAATATAAAGGAAATAGCTGACAAGAAATTTACTGCAAATCCATGTAATAGTGCATCGGCAAAGTTTCTATCAACTTGTAAAAAGTAAATTATTGGAAGCAATTGTAATAAAGTATAAGTAATAATATTTTTTCGAGCAGGCTTGTTGAATATACCTGTTAACAGTGCGTTTAAAGGATGAACGTAATGAGTACGATGTATAGTGTCATAGTTGTTGTGGTGGTTGCGCTTTTGTTGTTAATCAATAGTTTGTGGCTTAGCTTTTAGAGTTTGTATATTGTGTTGATTGCGGGGTTATCTGTTTATATGCCCTAAAATCAGAACTGGCTTGATCTGTATGTCCCATTATTCCCATCTTAATACTATAATCTATAACTCGACGTCTATCGTGAAGCATAAAAAATGAAATTGCATCTAGAACAGAAGTGTAGCTGTAATAACTGGCGAAGAACAAAAATAATAGCGACACTTGGGCCTGCAACAAGGAGTGAAGCTAAGATCGCGCAGTTGATTGAAGCAGGAGTTAATATTTTCAGGCTAAATATGTCTCATGGTACACATGAAGAACATGAGTTGCTAGCCGAGAAAGTAAGAAAGGTGGCAAAAAGAAAAAAAATTCACATCGGCATATTAATGGATTTGTGTGGCCCTAAGATAAGGGTAGGTAAGTTTAAAGAAGATAAAATTGAATTACGACCAGGTGAAAAAGTTGTTGTTAGCTGTAGCGCCAAGCTAGGCGATGTTGGGTTAATTGTTTCGCAATATAAAAGGCTCTATAACGATGTTGCGCCTTCTGATCGCATTTTACTAGATGATGGAAAGCTTGAGTTAGAGGTCCAGCAAATTGATGGCAAGGATGTTATTTGTGAGGTTGTCTATGGTGGCATACTGAAAAATAATAAGGGGTTAAATCTGCCAGATAGCAAAATTTCTACATCGAGCTTTACTTCAAAAGATAAAAAAGATACTGAGCTAGCAGTAAAAATAAGGACAGATTTTCTTGCGTTGAGCTTTGTTCGGGATGAAAAATGCATAAAAACACTAAAGCGCTACCTTACCAAGCTAGATTCTAAAATACCTGTCATTGCAAAAATTGAAAAGCCAGAAGCGATAGAGCATATTGAAAATATTTTACATTACTCAGATGGTATAATGGTTGCGAGAGGAGATCTTGGAATAGAAGTGCCTCCACAGCAGGTTCCCTTGTTGCAAAAGCAATTGATTAATCGAGCGCGTTTTCATGCGAAGCCGGTTATTGTTGCAACTCAGATGCTTGAGTCAATGATTGTAAGTTCAAAGCCAACCAGGGCAGAAGTTGGAGATGTAGCTACTGCGGCTTTATCGAGTGCGGATGCAGTAATGCTGTCGGCTGAAACTGCAAGTGGTGATTTTCCCGTTGAGTCAGTAGCAATGATGGATGATATTTTAAGAGAGATGGAAAGCTATCAACTTGATATGGGTAAGTTTGGGGAGTTGGAATTTGATAAGTGTGCAAAAGAGATTGAAGCAGAAAGAAAAGCGATTGCTCGAGCGGTTAAAACACTATCAAATGAATTAAATTTGCAGGGAATAATTGTTCCAACGCGTAGTGGTACAACGGCTAGAATACTCTCTGCGGATAGACCAGGTTCGCCACTTGTTGGTATAAGTAGTGATGCTTCGGTATGCCGTAGACTTAATTTAAGCTGGGGCATCATCCCAATATCTATAGATGAGGAAGTTATACATGACTGGAAAGATTTGTGTGATGAAGTGTCAGATTTGTGTGGTCTTGGCGCATCAGGTAATCGGATACTGTTAATATCCGGATTTAGTAATAAGATTGAAGAAAATGAACCAGTGATGAAGTTAATGCATATAACAGGAAAAGAATTCAGTTAGTCATTCTGGTTCAGGTGCAAAGCCACGTCTAAGGGTGTTTTCTGTGACATTGCAACAATCCATGTATTGTTGCAAATAATCACTACCGCCTGTTTTGCTGCCCGCACCACTCATGGCAAAGCCTCCAAATGGCTGTCGCTGTACAATAGCCCCGGTTATTTTCCTGTTTAGATATAGATTGCCAACATTAAAAAATTGCTTCGCATAATCCAGGTGGGAAGGCTGTCTTGAGTAAACGCCACCAGTAAGTGCGTAGCGAGTAGAGTTCGCTATTTTTATTGCATGTTCGAAATTATTTGCTTTTATGACTGAAAGTACAGGGCCAAAAATTTCTTCTTGTGCAAGTGGTGATTCAGGATCTACATCTGTGAAAATGCAGGGGTTAATAAAGTATCCCTTGTCAATATTAGTGTCGTCAAACAAGAAGTTAGCATTAGCTATTGTCATGCCGTTTGATATTGTTTGCTGTATATTATTGTAAGCATGTTCATCGATGACAGGTCCGATGAAATTCTCAGGTTCTATCGGTGAACCCATAGTAAGGCTTGAAGCTGCCTCAAGTAATCGATCTACAAACTTTTCATAAATTGATTCAATTACAATAACGCGCGAAGCGGCACTGCATTTCTGACCCTGAAAGCCAAAGGCAGATTGAAGTGTTCCGATAATTGCATCATCAAAATCTGCGTCTGAATCAATTATGATTGCATTCTTTCCGCCCATTTCGGCAATAACTTTTTTGATGTGTGTCTGCCCGTGTTGAATCTGTGCGCCAGTAGCAATAAGCTGCGTGCCAACCTGAAGCGATCCTGTAAAACTTATAATATGAATATCAGGCTTACGAGAGAGATACTCGGCAACAACTTTTCCTGGTCCTGGCAAGAAGTTAATAACCCCATCAGGAAGTTCAACCTGTTTCCATAGTTGCATTAATTTTGCGGCAATAACAGGCGTCAGGCTGGCAGGCTTTAGTATGCAAGTGTTGCCAGTTACAATGGACGCACTAAGCATCCCGCATAAAATTGCGAGTGGGAAATTCCAGGGGGCTATGACCAGGCTGATTCCTCTGGCTTTGTAAATTAGTTGATTGTCTTCGCCGCTGATTCTGTCGACCGGTGTAGACAATAAGATTTCAGCCTGTTGTGCATAATAATTAATAAAGTCGATGGCTTCACATACGTCTGCATCGGCTTCTTGCCAATTCTTACCTGCTTCTAGAACCTGCATGGCTGAAAATTCATAGCGATTATCTAATAAAAGATTTGCAACTCTACGGAGGTAGTCGGCGCGTTGTTGGACGGCAGTTTGAGACCATGAAGGAAAAGCTGCCTTAGCGGCCATTAAAGCCTGGTCTGCATGTTTATGATTGGCAGACGAAACGGTGCCTATAATTTGTTCTGGTTCTGCAGGATTGATAGATGTGATTTTTTCAGAACTATCTATGTCTTCTCCATTGATAATAAGCGGATAATGTCTACCTAATGTCTGTTTTGTCTGTTCAAGTGTTAATGAAAATAATTTTCTCTGTTCTTCATTAGTAAAGCGTAGTGTTGCGGTGTTGACAAATCTATGACTGGGAGACTGTGTGAGTTTTAAAGATGACTGTACTGGTAGTGGCTGTTCAAATATGGCGGAGGTGTCAGAGGTAATTAAGTTCCCGAAGCCTGTATCAAGAAGGCTTCTACCGCTAGCGTTTTCAAGTAAGCGGCGTACTAGGTAAGCCATTCCAGGTAATGTTTCACCGAAGGGTACATAAACTCTTAGTCTGTGGCCCAGTTTCTCAAGTGAATGTTTAAACGGATCAGCCATGCCATAAAGCATTTGGAATTCATATTGATCATGAGTCAGCTTCAGCTGCTGTATAAGAGCCATGGAGTATGCAATGCTTCTAGGGTTATGTGTGGCAATTGCGGTGTGAACATGGTTGTGTGAAGTTAACAGTAAATACAGGCATTGTTCATAGTTGTAGTCGGTATCATTTTTGTTTTCCCAGACGGGACACGGCCAGTTATTCTGTCGTGCAATTACCGTTTCATAATCCCAGTATGCGCCACGCACCAGTCGAATGGTGAAGGGGGTTTTACGTTGTTGAGCCAGTGTAATCAGGCGCTGTAAGTCGGGATAGCTTTCTTTCAGATAAGCCTGTATGGCAATGCCAATATGAGGCCAAGCTATAAACTCATCTTCCATAATTATCTGTTTGAAGCATTGTAAAACAATATGCTTAAAATCGTATTGTTCCATGTCGATGGTAATAAAGGCATTGTTTTTGATTGCGGAGCGGAGTATTGCTCGTAAACGCTCGAGGATTGCTTTACAGCTTGCGTCGGGCGCAACCCCACGTATTTGGGAATATAAAGAGGATAATTTAATAGAGAGGTTAAGTTTAGGTGCTGGCATGCCGTGGCTTGTGTCGAGTAGCTCATTATGTGACCAGCTATATATCGGTCCTGATAGTTGTTGCAGCATATCCTGGTAATGCTGTTGATATTCAGCGGCTTCTTTTTCAGAAATTGTCGCTTCACCAAGTAGATCAAGGGTGAAGTTCATGTGCTGATGGCGTAATCGGCTAACCGTGGTTAATGCGTGATGTAGCTGGCTGCCCCCCATAAATTTACGTGCAAAGCCTCGAAGTGTGTAACGTACAGTTGGCGCGGCAATACGTGTGGCCCATGGGGTGTCACTGTGATTTAAGCTCCACTCTGCGAAACGAGGTAATGCCAGGTCAGAAAAATATTCTTGTAAATGAAGCGCAAGGTCCTGATCGTTATCCAGAGTTGGTAAGACATCAATAAATCTTAAGGCTTGAATACGAAAGTCAGGATCAGATATTGTACGGCTGATAAGTAAATCTAGCCATTGATGTGGTTTTGACTCTGTAAGTTGTACATCATGTAGAGTATCTAGCAGGCGTTTGCCGTGATCTAGAATTTGTTGCTGAAAGTCTTTGGGTAGCGAACTTTGTGCAACCATAGTACCCACCTGTTACAGTTTCGATACTAAATTAATAGTTGCACAGTGGCGTTATAGCAAGTCCCAGAGAGTATTTTCTGACATAAGAGGTTGATATATATAGAGGTTCTTATGTTTTTATTCTATAAAAGAAAGGCCTACACCTTCAGCTTCTTGTCTCACCACCATGGCTCTGTTGATTGGTGGCTCCTCTCCGTCGCCGAGCTGGTTTTTTAGGCGAACCTTCACTTCTGTACCTACCTCAGGTAATTGAATGTCATCAAGTATCAAGAAGAGTCCGCCATCGCTGATGTTACGGGTTCGTACAGTGACTACGCCCTGATCAGGCAGGGTGAGTTCTATGTCTACAATGAGTCCGATACGTAAGTGTTTTCTATTTTCTATTGTCATCGCTACATACGGTAATTATACGTAAGTCTAGATAATAGCTGTCATTCATGTGTTTGAACAGCATTTAGTATTTCACTGAGATCTGATTTCCATTGCTCAAACACAGGTGTGAGTTCGGGTTGTCTAAACATGTCCCTGAAAGCCTCGGGGTTGGCAGTGATCAGAATGGTATTGTTATCTTCGGCAAATATGGCGATTTTAAGTGGTAAGTAAGGAATTAATTCGGGGAATTTACGAGATAGCTCCTTAATTTGCTGTCCTTTGCCAAAAAAGACGACTCGATACTTGTCGGTTTTGTAACCTTTGGCGCTAAGGCCCACATCGACACGCTGCACACGACTTAATTGATAACCTTGTTTGGTAATGGCCTGTTGCAGTAATGACATAGCTTCTGGGAAGGGCTCAGGGGATCTAATCATGATCATTTCACCAGTAATAACCGCATACGCAGAAACATTACAACAAATGCTCAGTACAAGGATTGATAATAATTTCTTCACAGGCTGGCATCCTCAAGAATATCGGAATATAGCTGATACATCTGGTCGCATGACTCGTCAAGCGCACTATTATTAAAGAGCTGGCTCAAATGCTTTGGGTTGATACTCATCATTTGTACTTTGCCCTGAGATTCAGTTACCGTGATTCGGCAAGGAAGAAACATACCAACTCTGGGATCCAGTTTTAGTGCCTCATAAAGAAAGCTAAAGCTACAGAAATAAATAATCATTTGACGTGAGCCTTCGTCATTTTCAACATTAAAGCCCTGTAAAAGTGACTGGTCGCGTATATGGACAAAGTTGGAACCACTAATGGAGCGTTTTATGTTGGCAATGGTTTCGTCAAATGAGTAAGGTGAGTCGACTATAAGAGTCGGAGGTTCATTTTCGTAGAGAGGCTTGTTGCTGAGCTGTGGAGACTGGAAGCTACGTAGATAGCTAACCAGATTGATTACATCGTGCTCGTTTAAATTGAGTTGTTTGGCATTAGGCATGGGTGTGCCAGTGCGACCATTCAGTATGATGTGCTGTAGCATCTGATCGGGTGTCGAATTAAGAAAGCCTTGATTACTCAATGCGGGAGCGGTAATGGGTAAATCTCGTGATCGTGAGAAGCGCATTCCTGAGCCTTTACCGCCTTCTGCGGTTGTTCCATGGCAATTGGCGCAACTTTTCTGGTACAGGTCAGCACCAGCATCTATGTCGCCTTTAAAGGTGTGGCTAGACCAAACAGGCGCGGCACTTTTGCGCCATCCTGAAATAAATTCAATTATATGATCGATGTCTGTTTCAGACATCCAGTAAAATGAAGGCATTATGCGGCCTGGTCGACCTAAGCGAATTGTTCTTTTGAGATAATCAGTGGAAGCTGAATCCAGGAAGCTGTCTAGAGCAAGGGGAATGCCCATGCCGCCATGACCATCTTCACCGTGGCATATAGAGCAGTTCTCCATATAGAGCTGCTGACCTCGATTACTACTGCTGGCTGTGTGGCTCAGGCTCAGTAGAAGCAGTGAATAAAAAAATATCTTCAATATGCGTAATGATTTCATAAGAGATCGAATGGTTAGCGGTGTTAGTAAGCATAGCATGCTAAATAGACGAAATATTGAATCAGATCAAGCGTCTGATATGTCATTCCAGGCTTTTTTAATGCGTTTAGATGAAACTGGCATACGGGTTTTAATTTCCTGTGCAAATAATGAAATTCTATATTCTTCAAGCATCCAGCGGAACGCTTCCAGTTGATCGGAATATAAATTATTTTTATTGAGTTGTGCGGATCGCTTTTTATAATCTTCCCAGAATCCAGATATTTCAAGGCGGGCTTTACGGTCTCTTTCTGGGTTGTCCTGAATTTTTTCAAGTCGCTTCGCTATAGCTTTGAAATAGCGGGGTATTTGCTCAAAGTAAAGTTGAGGAGTATCAGTTATAAAGTTTTTATCTATTAAATGATTGAGTTGATCTTGTATGTCCGTCATTGCATCAAGCCAGTGTAAGGGAGGGTTTTTTAGTTGTTTCTGAAGTGTGTGATAGAGCTGTAAAATTTCACTGAGTAGTTTAATGAGTGACTCTAAATAATCGGCCATTTGAGAACGGTTTTGATTTAGTATCTGATCAAAATCAGCTTTAGAAGCAGGTTGATGATATGTGAATAACTGATCAATCATTCGGTTAATAATCTGAGTTTTTAAATGATCGCAATTTCCTATAGAGGAATATTGTAAACATAGTTTCTGGATGTTGGGGGTCGAAGATTTAAAAAGACGCAATGGTTGTGTTAAAGAATTTATAAATAGTTGGCGCAGTCCTTTGTAATGAGAATGGAGACCCTGCTGATGAGAATGGAATAAACGGATATTGACCTGTTTGGCATCTACTTGAAAAAAAGGATAGGCTTTGGTGACTATTCCGTGGTTATTGATTTCAATAAACTCAGGTAGAGAGTCAAGTGCATCGGCGCTTACATTGTCCTGCTCAATTTCACTGTGCTGCGACATGGAAGGGCTGGAATCGGTGTAGTCAGCATATTTATCCTGTAAGCTGGCAAGGTCGCGAGATTCAGTGAGGATTTTTCCTGATGCATTAATTATCCGGTAGTTGAAACTTAGGTAGACTGCTAGACGCTGCGTTTGCCATGCATCAAAGGGGATCTCGACGCCTGTCATCTTCTTTAAATGATTTGAAATGGCAACAGTCAAGATGTTTTCGCCAGGTGTTAGAGCTTCGATGCAGGCATCAGCAAAATTTGGTGCGGGAACAAAATTTTTACGTAGCTGCTTGGGAAGCGATCGGATGAGTTCGGTGACTTTTTCATGAAGCATGCCGGGAACCAGCCAGTCACAAATCTGCGTATTAAGGTTAGCAAGGCCTGCTGCCGGTGTTATCAAAGTTACGCCATCGCAGTGATGTGTTGGGTCAAAATGATATTCGAGAGGGTATTGTACATGGTTGATAACGAGAGAGTCTGGATACTCTGTGTCAGAAACTTTACTGGCATCCTGCTTTATCAAATCAGATTCGTTCATAAATAGTTTTGTCTGATCTGATGATTTTAGCCATTTATTAAGCTGCGGCCCGCTATATATATTGTCGGGGATATTCTGATCGTAGAAATCAAAAATAACTTCTTCATCAACCAGTATATCCTGGCGTCTAGATTTGGATTCCAGGTTCTCAATATCTTTTACTAGCTTCTGATTGTGCTTAAAAAAAGCATGGCTGCAATTGAAGTCGCCATAGGTTAGGGCATGCCGAATAAACAGTTGTCTTGATTCGACTGGATTAATCGGGCCGTAATTTACCTGTGTTCCAGGGTTTATCAACAGGCCAAATAAAGTTGACTTTCGCGTAGCTGAAACCTGTGCCGATTTTTTTTGCCAATGTGCATTGCTGTAACTATGTTTAATCAAATGCGAGGCTTTGTTAGTAATCCATAGAGGATCAATCTTTGCTAAATGGCGTGCATAAACTTTTTGTGTTTCGACAATATCAGATGCGACTACCCATTTTGGTCCGCGGTTAAAAAGATCAGAGCCGGGGAAAATATGAAACTTGCGTTGCCTGCAAGACTGGTATTCATGGCCTTCGTCTTTAAAGCCTATGTTACTAATAAAGCCAGTGAGTAATGAGCGGTGTAGTGCGTTGTAGTCCAATTCCTGATTGCTGAACTTAAAGTCGAGTTGCTTTAGCATCTGGCTAATTTGTTTGTGTGTGTCGAGCCATTCGCGCATTCTTAGCCAGGAGAGAAAATGATTCTTACACCATTTGCGCAGTTTATTAGATGAGAGTTGCTGCCTGGCCTCGTGGTACTGGTTCCATATGTTAATCCAGCTGATAAAATCAGAACGATGGTCTGCGAATTTTTTGTGCGCCTCATCAGCAGCCTGCTGCCTGTCAATTGGTCGTTCGCGAGGGTCCTGAACAGCCAGAGCTGACACAACAATTAACGCATCGCTAAGGCAGCCTTCCTGTTTTGCTTCAATAAGAACACGGCCCAGTTTTGGGTCAATTGGCAGTTGAGATAACAGGCTGCCGGTATGAGTTATTTTATGCTTTTTGTTGATTGCACCAAGTTCAAACAATAGTTTGTATCCGTCAGAAATTAATTTGTGATCTGGTGGTTCGACAAATGGGAAATCTTCTACATGACCGAGCTTTAACTGTTCCATATTAAGAATCACGGCTGCTAAATTTGTGCGTTGTATTTCTGGTTCAGTAAACGCTTTTCTTTGAACAAAGTCTTCTTCAGAATAAAGTCGATAACAGATGCCTTCGCTTACACGGCCGCAGCGACCTTTGCGTTGATCGGCAGAAGCCTGAGATATTTTTTCAATGGGAAGGCGCTGGATTTTACTGCGCCATGAGTAGCGCGAAATGCGAGCTAAACCCGTATCAATGACATATTTAATGCCGGGAACCGTCAGTGATGTTTCAGCAACATTCGTTGAAAGTATTATGCGTCGTTTGTCAGACGTTGAAAATATTCTGTTTTGTTCTGAAGCAGAAAGGCGTGCGAGTAAAGGAAGTATTTCAGTATTTGTGAGCTTCTGTTTGGAAAGGTAATCAGCTGTATCTCTAATGTCGCGTTCACCACTTAAAAATACCAGAATGTCACCCTGTCCATGGCGTGAAACTTCATCAACACAATCTGCAATTGCAACAGGAATGTCAATTGATTGTCCATCGTCAGTTTGAGGGTCTCTATATTTAACCTCAACTGGATAGGTTCGCCCAGAGACTTCAATTATTGGTGCATTATCAAAATGCTGGGAAAAGCGTTGAGGATCAATGGTTGCAGAGGTAATGATTATTTTCAGGTCTTTTCGCTTTTTGCATAATTGCTTTAGATAACCAAGAAGAAAGTCAATATTCAGGCTGCGTTCATGGGCTTCATCCACAATAATGCAGTCATATTGATTCAGAAATGGGTCGTGATGAGTTTCCGCTAACAGGATGCCATCGGTCATCAGTTTGATATGACTTGTTTCACTCAGCGAGTCTGAAAAGCGGACTTTGTAACCCACGCTGTGGCCTATCGGCGTTTTGAGTTCATCAGCGATTCGGCTGGCGACAGAACGAGCAGCCAGTCGACGTGGTTGAGTATGACCAATCGTGCCGCGGATTCCCAGTCCAGCATCCAGGCACATTTTAGGTAGCTGGGTTGTTTTGCCAGAGCCGGTTTCTCCGCATATCACGATTACCTGATGGTCAAGAATGGCCTGGATGATCTCATTACGTTTTTGGCTGACGGGTAGCGCATCAGGGTAGGTGGTTGATGGTTTAGTGTTGCTGCGTGAGTGACACAGTGTGATGGATTGTTCTAGCTTGTTTGTGATCGTTGAAAGTAGTGGCTCTACTGGTTGGTTAGATTTGGCTTTCTGTGCAAGCGTTTTCAGTTGACGCCTGATGGAGTATTGATCTTTAAGCATGCAGTTGCCAATCGAGGATTGCATGTTTTTAATCGAATTTAGTAATTTATCGGACATAAAATTAATTATTTGAACAATTTCTCGTTATATTATGCGTGAATTAAGCTGTTATTCTTGTAAATGTAGCTTCTGTTATGGTAATAATATCGCGGCTGACTCAGGATTAAATGGGAATAAATTCTTATATCCATGAAAATGACAACAAAGCGCTATAGTTTCAAGTTTTGCATTCTGGCTTTCGTCTCGCTGGCTTCTGGGGTGAGCGTTCCGGCAAATGCCGAGGAGCGTGCCTGGCCAATTATCACATTCACCTGCGATAAAGAAAACAATGTACTGAAAATTAAGAACGAAGTGAAATGGGGTCAGTCAGGAGAAATCTTTCCTTTTGATGCGGCAAACGGCACCTATAATCCCTGGTCTCTGGTTAAAATGGAAGACAGGGGTAAGCGTCGACTGGTATCTGAATCTGAACGGCTTAGTTTAAGTTGTCGATTATTTGGTACAGATTATCGTGTTGTTGTCCGTCCTAAAATATTCAACCCCAATTTCTTTGCCAGTTGCGGTGATCGCCTGTCGGTGATTGTGAGTGTGTATGCGGGTGAATCTGTCCTGCTAGAAGAAAAGCCAATGGAAAAATTCTGCCACGGAAACACACCCATTATTAGGGGTATTAAGGTCAGTGCGCAGAACAATAAGATTAAAGTCTATGAAGTGTCTCGAAGCCGCTTCTTCTGAGGGAGCCCAGCTCTTCTTGAATATTTGTCATTCAATATGGTAGTAGCCTACAAGTTCCCACATTAAACGCATAGCGTTCGCAGTCTCATGCTGGTGAAGACTTATATTGGTGTGGTTGAATCGATCTCCCAGTATAAATGTTTTCTTGGCAATAACCGAGCAAGGTCTGGGATGGTTTCGCCTTCGGGTTTCATTGCGCGGTTGCTGATTTTCAGTTATTTGAAGTATTGAGCTTGATAAAATGCACTAATGGGCGGGTCTAAGGGCAAAATAAAGGTGCTTATGGGTGTGAATATAAAGTATTGAAGAAAATGCTGAAAATAGTTGTGAGGGCGAGCATTAGGTAAAAGCTCTATTCAAAGTTGATCGTATTTATAAGGTTTGTCAAATAAAGTATTGTATTTATGGGTTTTTTATGTATAGAATCCGGTATGTGGGATTCTTGCCAGGGATGACGCAAACGAGGGATTTGAATTATAGAATATGGTGTTAATATCGTCCCATCTTAAAGAAAGTGGACTACACTGCGTATTGGTGTTGCAAGTTCATAAACATTCATAAATTAACAGAGCTTATGCGCTAAAAGGCGCTTAGGTGCATTTTTGATGCTATTTAGTAAGCGAGGCAAGTGAAATTGAAGACTGTAAGCAAGCGAAAAGGGTTCGGAAAAAATACGGAGAGACAAGCGGTACAGTGTCCTCGTTTTAGAAAATCAGTGCTGGTAACCTCGCTGGCTCTGGCAGGTTTGGGTGGCAACGCATATGCGGATGGCGGTGGTGTAGAACTACCCACGACAGGATTTGACGGTACCAATGTTGATGCTGGTGCGGAGGCGACATACAGTAATGCAGCTGCTGTTGGTACGGTTACTCTGGATGCTGCAACAGCGAGAGCCATCCTTACCTGGGATGACTTAGGTGTTGCTAATGGTGAGACGCTGAGCTTTACAGGCGGTGCGGCTTCAGTCGATGTGCTGAATAAAGTAACAGGTGCTACCTCATCTGTCTTTGCAGGCACAGTGAATGCGCCTGCAACCACAAACCTGATATTTGTTAACCCTAACGGCATTACAGTGAATGCCGATACGTCTGATTTTTCTGGTGTTAACAGTCTGTTGTTGTCAACTCAGACTAGTGCAATAGTGGATACAGCGGCTCTTACCGGCCCAGCAGCTATTATGAATGAAGGCTCTGCCGCAGGTGCCGGAAATGATATTACGATTACAGGCACGGCTGCGCTGACAACTACCAGCGAAATATTATTATTAAGCGATGACACCATCACAACGCCAGGTGCTGCAAAAATCACCACAGGGACTTTAGAGATTCGCTCTCGCGGTGTGGTTAATGCCGATGCAGCGGTGGACAATATCACTGTGAATATGGATGGTACTGCAAGCGTAGATATTCGCGACGCCGATGGCTTTACCATTAATGCATCGAACTTTACAGATAACACAACGCTTGATGGACAAGCCGGCACGATTATCGTGGGTGGAAATCTTGGCCTGACGAACGCTGGCCCTACAACGCTGACTATTAGTTCGGTCGGTTATCAGCAAGGCGCATCTACAATAACCAATGCCAATGGAACAGTTCATATCAATCTGGATAATACAACGGACTTCTCTATTGGTTCGCTGGCCAGTGGTAGTACAGTCAATATTACTGATGCGCAGATGGGTAATATCACAGCCAATGCGCTGGTGATTGGTAATCAGGGTTCTCCTGGGACTCCGCTGGTTAATGTGATCGGTAGTGTCAGTGATCATAATCATGACTTAACGGTTGTCGGTGGTCGTATTGTTTTTGATACAGGTGCAAGCATTAATGCTGCTGGTGACAATGTCGTATTACAGGCGAATGATGTATCTAACAGCATCGCCTTCCGTGCAATTGATGCAAATGCTTCAATTGTTGCCGATGAATTAACACTGATTGCAGGCGATGCAGAAAGTGTCTTTGCTACAAACGGTATTAACACGAATGTTTCGAGGCTGACGATAGGTAGTGATACCAGTGGCTCAACGGGCGCTGCCAGAATTAATGAGGTGGGTGTTGGTGATCTAGAAATTGTAAGTATTGATGTCGGCACTAATGGCCTGATATTAACTTCAAGTAAAAACCTGGTTGATGGGGTAGAAGAAGGCCCAACAGCAGATATTGCAGCGGGTACGCTAACAGTTACTCTGGCTGAAGGTGTGAGCATGGGTGAGGCCGGAAATCAGATAGAGATTACTGGCCTGACGAATGCAAATAGCTTTACGCTTGACCATGTTAATGGTCCAGTAAGTGATGCGCTGGGTACAGATACCATAGGTGGCTTACATATTTCATCTGACCAGAGCCTGACCTTACAAGGAAATATACACGCAAGTTCAACTGACCTGCAAAAAGGCGGTGTATCTATTTCATTGACGGGTGCATCTAGCGAGCTGAATGTTAATAGCCAGGATATTACAACCGCGCTAACGGGTAGAGAAATTAACCTTTCCGCAGCGTCACTTAATCTGGCAAATGCAGCGGGTGTTAATGACCAAAATATTTCTACAACCGGCAAGGTTGTACTAACAGATACTTCGGGTGATCTGGTAATTAGTGGTTTGGGTGATAACGCAACGGCTGGTGATCTGACTACGCAGGAATTAGCACAGGTTGCAGTTGGTACAGAGCTAGAGATTCGTACAGATTCAGGAAATATGGTACTGGGTGCAGCTGCACTTGATACAGGAACAGCGGATCTAAACCTGAATTCAAGTGGCACGATTACAAATTCTGTAGGTGCCTCAATTGCTGGCGCTAATATTTCAATTACCAGTGGCGCGGCTGCAGACCTATCTGCAATCACAACAACAGGCAACCTGGGTGTAACAGCGGGTGGTGCAGTAACTGATTCAGGCAATATTTCAGCCGGTGCAGTCACTATTGACACCAGTGCTGCGAATGGCGCAGTAACCCTGGGTGACGGACCAACGACATTTAATGCAGATAGCCTGAATGTTTCAGCTGGTAACGGTGCAATCACCGTTACCGAAGACAGCGACATGGATCTGGCCGGCATTAGCACCACAGGCAGTGTTAGTCTGACAGCTGCAGGTAATATTACTGACTCAGGTAATATTGCAGCTGGTGCGTTAACGGTAGATAGCAGCAGTGCCAATGGTTCAATTACCTTGGGTGACGCTAGTACATTGAATGCAGCCAGCATCAATGCATCTGCCGGCACCGGTAATATCACCCTCACTGAAGCCAGTGCAATGGATCTGGCGGGTATTAGCACCTCAGGCGCAGTCAATCTGACAGCGGGTGGTGCAGTAACTGATTCAGGCAATATTTCAACCGGTGCGGTCACTATTGACACCAGCGCTGCCAATGGC
>JBFHVQ010000065.1:0-16186 GCA_041589455.1 Gammaproteobacteria bacterium
CTGGCAATGAAACAGATATATCAGGCCACCTCAGATGTACTGGATGACTACTTCCGCCGTACCTGGGAAACCTCAGTGGAAGTTGCCTCTATCTGCCGTATGCTCGCGACTACAGTGGCCGGTATTAATCCCGAGCAAGCATTATTAGCCGGTCTTATTCATAATATTGGAACTTTGCCTATACTCGTAAAAGCGGAAGATGACGATGACCTATTCAATGATGCCGAGGCTTTGGGTGAAGTAATCAATGAACTACAGGGCCCTGTAGGAGAACTGATCCTTAAAACCTGGAACTTTGGCGATAATATGACTGATGTCGTTAAGCACTCTAATAACTTCACCTATGATCATGATGGTGCCGCCAATTTGGTAGATCTGGTACAGATTGCCCTGTTACAAGGTGGCCATATCACTCAGAATATCGACTGGAGCAGCGTTCCGGCATTTGCCAAGCTTGGCATGGATACAGAAGTCAATGTGGTAGAAATCGAGGAAAATCAGGAAATTATAGAAAATACCCGCCAATCTCTACTGGCCTAGGTGTTTATATATATTTCACCGCTCTATCCCATAGGTGATAAAGGATACATAAGCGATTCGTAATAGAATAATAAGCTGATTCTATTACGGTTTTAAGCAAACCAGTATCAGAAATACATGCATCTAGATAAATCGAGATAATTATGAATAAAAAAGTCACTATATTAATGTTAGCAGGCATGGCGTGCTCACAGTCAGCACTGGCAACCAATGGCTACCAGTTAACCGGCATCGGCGCCTACCAGAAAAGCCTGGGTGGCGCAGTCACTGCAATGCCAGGTTCTGCTATGTCCGCAATCAGTAACCCGGCAGGTATGGCCCGTGTTGGCAAGCGCGCTGATTTCAGCCTTGAAATGTTTATGCCAGAGCGCTTCGTTGATTTTTCTGCCCTGGGTGGAGAAAAAGGTGACTCAAAGTCTGAGCAATACGGTGTACCCGCACTAGGCTGGACTGCCCCCATTGAAGATGGTTCTGACATCTACTTTGGCGGTGGCATCTATGGTACATCTGGCTTAGGTACTGATTATCCAGAAACACATTACACACCAGGTTTCGGCGACCTGTACTTCGAAGGCTATTCAGCCATTCAGTTCTGGCAAATGGCACCAACCATCGCCTGGAACCATGATGACAAGCTCACGTTTGGTGTTTCATTAAATATCGATTATCAATCAGTATCATTCAAACAGACATTCAGAGCAGATACTGATACTAATGGTTCAGGTGATGCCGTAATGACAAACTTTGACCTGAGTCGAACAGCACAGGCATTTGGCTTCGGCTTAAGCTTCGGTGTACTTTATGACCTTAACGATGATTTAACCGTTGGTGCCACATACAAGAGCAAGCAGAGTTTCGGCGACCTGAACTACCAGCTGGCTGAAGGTGCAATTAGTGATTTAACAGGCCAGTTATTACCAGCCGGTCACCCATGTGGTACAACCTGCCCATCTGGCACTTACACACTGGGGCTGGACTTCCCTGCGATGTATTCTGTAGGCGCTGCTTACGAGTTGAATGATCACGTTAAACTATCCATGGATATCAAACGTATCGAGTGGTCTAAAACCCTGGATCAGCTTCTTGTAACAGGCCCGAATGGTGAGCAGGTTATTTTACCCGCAGGCTGGGATGACCAGACCATTCTAGCCATTGGTGCAGAATTCAAAATCAACTATCGCCTGAAACTACGTTTAGGTTATAACCAGGCTGATGTGCCTTTTGAAGAATCATCTACCGATTCTAATCTCATCTTACCTGCTGTAACCCAGACTCACTTCGCCTTTGGTGGTGACTACCGTATTAATAAATACTGGGAAATCGGATTCCACGGTTCTAAAGCTCAAGATGAAACCTTAACATCACCAGCAACCGGCGCAAAGATCAGCCTGGGTATAACAACCTTCGGTATCAATCTGGCCTATATGTTCTAAAGATTACCAGCTGAACACAAGCCATAAAAAATCCCCAGCGTGATAATTCATACTGGGGATTTTTTATTGATTACTTATACAAATCAAAGCGCTTATAACCTATCTAGCTTTTTACGCAATTCTTCCACTGTATTTTTAAGCGACTGATCGGCATTCTGTTCAATCTGAGAAAATAACTCATTCACGTCATCCATAGCTTGATTCTTTCTATCTTCTCTTAGCTTCAATGACGCCACCATGTTTTCAAATGCCATCGCCAAAGAGGTCAGTTGATCTTCTTTTCTTAATTTAGTGACAGGGTTAAAATTACCCTGAGCGACCTCTTCGCATATTTTCTGTAAGCGATACATAGGGCCCGCAATTTTATGACTCTGATATAGCACAGCAATCGCGGCAACCACTGCCGCAGCAATCACGGTAAAAATGTTGCCAAATAAAATAGCCGGGCCTAACAAATCCCAGGCATTTTGAATCTGGCTATGGGCAAGCTGTGTTTCTGAACTGAATTCGCTCGATAATATAAAATACAGGATAACCCCAGAAACAAAGCCAGCCAGGGCAATAATACCGACCACCGTTAATATCGATCGTGTCTGGAATTTTTTCTGAATAAATAGTGTATTTCGTTTTATCGTTGGATTGCTCATAATCGGACTCTTTATTTACTGTGACATGCTAGGCATAAGTCACCTTCAGAATTATTTCGACGTAGTGTGTAACTTTTATTTAAGCGATCTCTATTAAACAAATGATCCATAAAACTGGCACTCGCCATCGTCTTATCACTTTGCAAACTACCATGTACATAATGACAAGTTAAACAGGTCACCTGATTATTTTTATTTAGCGGCAAATCTGCTGGCACGGTATAGTCTGGTGTTACACCGATTATATGACTACGATTTTCCTCACCATGACAGCTAACACACATTCCAGTTTCAGATTGTTTAAATTGATTCATATCAGGTAAAAGATATCTGGTTTTTTTTGATAATTTAGCATCTGGAATATCTTTATGGCAACTAATGCACTCTGCATCACGCTGATTATCAGGCATTACATCAATGTGTGGATTAAATAATGATCCCGCCTGGACCGAAGCCATCAGCACTGTAACTGTATAAATAAGTAACGATTTAAAAGCAGATAATAAATAACCGAGCAATTTTTTAGTATTCTCCATCATATTAGAAACTCGCAACCATCTGGAAAGTCAGGCTCTTATCTTCAAATCCAGGCTCTTCTGTTGACGTATTTAAATGGCTTAAATATTCTAACTTAATCTGTAGAAAATCATCGTAGCTATAACTTATCGCTAGAGTTGCGCGCTTAAGCTTTTCAATGCCATAAACAATTGTGTCATCTTCTTCATCAAGAACAGCTGAATATTCTGGTTTCCATTCGCCATAACTCATAAAGACAAGATAATTATCAAAATCCAAAACCATTCTAAGGTTATACCCGGCTTCATCCGCATTTCCAGCATTACCACCACCCGGCAAATCAATAACACCGATACTATCAAGGCTAATGTATTCCATAATGATCTGAGTCATACCATATTGCCAGGTGACATCTATCGCACTCAGAGTATTTCTCTCCTCCTCGTCTGAATCCATATCTCTTAACCAGGAAACACCGATTAAAAAATCACCCTGTGTTTCTCGATTGTGTACCCGAAACGGATCTCTACCCGGATAAAAACCTAGCCTGAAACCAGTACTGCTACCCTCTTCTTCAAATAGTGAATTCGTCAGGTACACAGCATAATCCAGCTGCGCCCAGCTCCCATAAACCCTGAAGCCATCCCCATTTAAACCATCGTTCTGTATGCGTTGTGTAGTTAGTGGTGCCGTGACATTATGCCGATCTGGTGCAGCGAAGTATTCGTAATCAATACCAAAAGGGATATCAAATCGTCCAAACTGGAGATGATAGCCAGCTTCACCGAACAAGCTTCCACGGGTGGGCACTAAATGGCTATTGACGTGGTAGTCAAGTACAGCAACGGCAATTTCTGAGCTATCATCTCCCCACACAAGAGCTGTACTAACTGAGAAGTTTTCACCCTGGTCATACTGCACACCAAGTTCTAAACCACCCACATCAAAGGGGTGATCACTCGTATCAGTATTATGTGCAGTTACATCAAAATAACCGGATATCACAAGAAGTCCAGAAGCATCACCTGATTGATCATTAACTTGATTTTGAAGCTGATTAAGCTGTTTTTTATGTTCTTCAAGTTGCTGTTGCAAATGAATAATCGTTGATTCTGTCAACGCCTGTGCCGACAGAGACTGTGAAATAATCATTAGAGATGCAAATACGCCAAGTTTAAACAGGGTAAGTGGTTGATTAATCAGTGGCTTGATTAATGAATTTGATCGATTGTTCATTCTAGTGAGCATTTATAATTAAACTAATTTCTGTATTTGAATAACAAGTATAGCCTTATCATTTGATTTTGCTCTACGTACATCCACGACACTGATTGTATTTTTCAGACATAGTTCAATATACCTCGATAATTGATCACATATTGATTATGATCAACATCATTAATCTCAAAACATAAGAAATTAAATTGATAACTATATATTTATAAAGATCAATCGAGAAATCTCCTGATCTGACGCTATACTCTGTATAACAAATAACAACTAGTTACTGGTAGATCACATGCTTAACTTAGGTATTCGAAAAACCTTTATAGTACTCACCTCAATCCTCGTCTTAATAGGCCTGACTCAGGCAACCATGGTATACCTGAAAAACCAGGACATAATGCAGCAAACAATCCAGCTTGAAGTGGTCAGCGTACCAATTCTAAATAAGGCCCATGAATTAAAACTTTCCGTTGTTCAGGTTCAACAGTGGCTGACCGACATTAGTGCTACTCGAGGCAGAGATGGACTCAATGATGGCTTTGATGAAGCGGAGAACAATGCTCGCCTCTTCAAATCATTGATCAATGAACTCGCAGAACTCGATCATGAGAATGCTAGCCGTTATACTGAAATGCTTTCTGTATTCGATGACTACTACGATGTCGGTAAGAAAATGGCACAGTCTTATGTCGATGAAGGTCCTGATGGCGGCAACAAGATGATGGGGGTGTTTGATGAAGTAGCAGCAAAAATGTCTGGAGAGGTTGACCTGCTTCTTCAATCAACAATCGATAAAACAAACTCTGCACTAAAGCAACAGGAACATGCAGAAGAACAATCAAGAAGCATTTTCTTTGCTGGCAGTGCATCTATCTTCATTGGTATTGGCATACTTTTCTATTTTACAAACCGTTCCCTTTCTGTGCTGCCTGTTGCTGTAGATCAAATAACTCAAGTCGCAGAGGGTAATCTGACTGTTAAAATTAACTCGGCCAAAAGCAGCAATGATGAAATAGGCAATTTGCTAAAAACAGTTGATAATTTACGAATACATTTAATAGAAATTATCACTCAAATCTCACAAACAACTTCCGAAATAACGAATACCTCTGACCAAATCATTCAAACCACAGCAGATACCAGTAATTATTCTTCAAATCAGCAAACTGAAACCCAGTTAGTTGTCACTGCAATGAATGAAATGACAAGCACCATTCAAGATGTCGTAATGAACATTACCAATACCGCATCAAAAAGTAACAATGCAAGTGTTGAAGCAAATGCTGGCATGAATTTAATCAATCAGGCAACCCAGCAAATCCAGCAACTATCATCTGACCTCGAGGCTGCTGCCGACACTATACATCAACTTGAACAGGACACACAATCAATCACATCAATACTCGAAGTAATTCAGGGTATTTCAGAACAGACTAACCTGCTCGCACTCAATGCCGCAATTGAAGCTGCTCGTGCTGGAGAACAGGGCCGCGGCTTTGCTGTTGTAGCAGATGAAGTAAGGGCTCTAGCTAGCCGAACTCAAGAATCAACAGAAGAAATCAATCAGATGATTGAAAAATTATTACAGGGTTCTCACCAGGCTGTTGATGTGACTAATAAATGCAGAGAACAGGCAAGAACAACTGTTACTCAGACAACTCAGGTACGCACCTCATTGGAAACAATTACTGCATCCGTCACTGAAATTAACGACATGAGCAATCAGGTTGCAACAGCAACAGAGGAACAGGCTTCAGTATCTGAAGAAATCAATCGTAATGTGACTCACATCGAAGAACTCAGCACGACTATCGTCAACCGTATAAGTGAACTTTCTCATTCTAGCGATAGCCTTACCCAGCAGGCGAACACCCTTAATGGAATGGTTCATCACTTTAAAATTTGAATGAACAATATAATCTTGAAGTCATCGTAAGTTACGTGTAATTTCATTAGCCCAACGATAGGCTTCAAGATTTACTTTAACCAGGTCGACCTTCTCAAGATTTTTAAATTTCACCTTTTCCCATTCGGAAAGTTCAAAGGCAATCGCACTATTGAGTGCTTCACCCATATCACCCTTTCGATAAACTAGTGCATCTCTAACTTCATCCGACAGCGGAAGGTTTTTCACCAACTGTTTAATTGGTTGCTGCATTAAAATATCGAGCGCTGACAAAAGACCAACTGTGAAGTAACAATCCTCACTTGAAGCACGTGAGTATTTAGCCAGTAGTTCACATGTTTTGGCGCGTATCAATGAGATATGTAGCATTTCATGTGGCCGATCATCAAGATTACTCATGGCCATCATTGTTGCCCAGCTTATTAATTGTCGACGCCCCAGTAAGACGATGCAATGTTTTATTGATTCGACTTTAGAAGAAAGACCAAACAAGGCAGAATTAACCAGCTTTAGAATTTTATAACTCAAGCCAATATCTTTATTGATTATACCTTCCAGTTGATCGACATTATGACGAGGATTATTAATCGTTGCGATTAAGTTCATTACGGAAAGTCTGTTATTAGAAATACTCTGGCTCTTTACAATTTTTGGATGACTTAAAAAATACCCTTGAAAATAGGTGAAGCCTAAACTGGTGTATAGATCATAATCGTCAAGATGTTCAATTTTTTCTGCAAGCATTGCTTTATTATATTTTTTTAATTGAGCCACATGCTTTTTGGTAATTTCGTACTCCAAATCCATAACATTTATTCGGATGATATCAATATAATTGATTAGTTGTGCCATTTCGGGGCGATTTGTAAAATCATTAACTGCAAGTTTAAAACCCGCCTTTTTTAAATCCTTGACGACATTTACAGATGCTTCATTAATTTTGAGATTTTCTGGAATATCTAAAATCACTCGCTCGGGCATAATTCGAGGAATGTTCTCCCATAGCAGATAATTTTCTCCGAGATTAATACAGGCATTACGTGTCCCAACCAGATTTTCTAAACCCATTTCAAGAAATGTATTTATCACAACCTGCGAAGTCGCCTCATCCCCTGATTTATCAGATGCACTTACATTATCAGTATCGCCTGAACGAAATAACAATTCATAGGCAAATACACCAAGATTGGCATTATAAATAGGTTGCCTCCCGATATAAATATTGCTTTTTTTTGTCATCTGTTCACTTATATGGTTCTAGAATTATTATTGTAGAAGCCCTACCTGAGTTAAATAAACAAACAATGATTACCACACCTCTCACTGCCATTTAGAAGCAGATATAGCATGCTATTAATAGAGATAAAGGTAACTATAGACCAGTACTCAGAAAAATAGTTAATGTAATTATAGACAAGGATTTGCACCGGGGCCTGACGACCCCAGTTTTGGCACTGTGCCTGCTATTTTGAAGCAGCGTCGGTTTCGATACTACGTAGATCTTTGGAAAGCTTATCAAGCAGACTATTAACAAATGCATGACTCTTATCTGAGCCAAATAGCCTAGCAAGCGTTATGGCTTCACTAATGATGACTTTATAAGGAATATCAATGCGGTATTTTAATTCATAGGTTGATAGCCTGAGAATTGATAGTTCTATCGGGTCGATTTCATTATCACGCTGGTTATACTGCTCAATCAGCTGATCAAGCTGAGTAACCTCAGCAGGTACCTGGTGCAATAAAACATGGAAATAGTCAGTATCGACTTTTTCCATATTCTGCTCCTGATGGAACTGGGTTTCTATCTCAACCAGGTCATTGCCAGACATATGCCACTGATAAAGTGCCTGCATTGCCTTTTTACGTGCATTACTTCGGCCTTTTGCAAGAGATACAGGCATTAATCAATCTTCTTTAACAGGTTTACCATTTCTATAGCACTAATTGCCGCTTCTGCACCTTTGTTCCCTGCTTTGGTTCCTGCTCGTTCAATGGCCTGCTCAATGGTGTTGGTTGTTAGAACGCCATTGATAACAGGAATATTGTGATCAAGTGATACATTCGCCATACCCTTTGATGCTTCACCGGCAACAAAATCAAAATGCGGTGTTGAACCACGGATCACTGCACCCAGGCCAATAATCGCATCGTACTTACCTGATTGCGCCATTTTCTGAATCGCCAGTGGCATTTCATAAGCACCGGGTACTTTTGCTACGGTAATATTACTTTCAGGCACACCATGTCGCTTTAATGCATCAATTGCACCGGCTTCAAGACTATCTACAATAAAACTATTAAAACGTGCACTTAAAATTGCGAAATTACCTTCTGTGTAAGTTAACTCGCCTTCTATGGTTGTTATATCTGACATTATTATTCTCTAGTACTCTTAAAAATTCTGTTTTAACTCATCGGAATAGATTATACAGCCTATTCTTCACCAGTTACATAATCCACGACTTCAAGACCAAAGCCAGCCAGGCCATGTATGCGCATTGGTGCAGCCATCAGGCGCATCTTATGAACATTCAGATCCATCAGTATCTGTGCGCCAATACCGTAAGTACGTAAATCCTTTGGTGCATCTGAGTCACTGTGCTGATGCTCTTCCAGATGATGATTGATCATCCATTGGACAATCTGTCTTGCAGACTCAGGCTCGCGCAATATCACGATCACACCAGGTTCTTCTGCTGCAGCAATTTGTTTCATCGCATCACGTAATGGCCAGCCACACTTTTTACTGGATGCCAGCACGTCACACAGTGTGTTTTCCATATGTACACGTACCATGACAGGTTTGGTACTGTCGATTTCACCTTTAACCAGAGCAAGATGAAGGTCATTACCAATCTCGTCCTGATAGGCGAATAAGCGGAAGTGGCCAAATTCATTTGGGAAATCACTCTCTGCGACACGTTCTACGGTTTTTTCATTTTCAATACGGTATCTAATTAAGTCTTCAATGGTGCCAATTTTTAACTGATGTTGTTTGGCAAAAGCTTCCAGATCAGGGCGACGTGCCATGGTGCCATCATCATTCAGAATTTCAACAATCACTGCGGCCGCTTCAAAACCTGCTAGCCTTGCCAGATCACAACCTGCCTCGGTGTGACCAGCACGATTTAGCACGCCACCCGGCTGAGCTTTTAAGGGGAAAATGTGCCCTGGTTGAACAATATCCTGTGGTGTGGCATCTGCAGCTACCGCCGCCTTGACTGTAGCCGCTCGGTCAGCTGCCGAAATGCCCGTGGTAACCCCTTCCGCTGCCTCAATGCTTACCGTAAAGTTCGTGCCATGCATATCATCGGTGGAATCAACCATTTGTGGCAATCGTAATTGTCGACAACGGGATTCGCTCAGTGTCAAACAGATTAGTCCGCGACCATATCGCGCCATAAAGTTGATATCATCGGGAGTCACAGCTGAGGCCGCCATTAACAAGTCACCCTCATTCTCCCGATCTTCATCGTCCATGATAACGACCATCTTGCCTTGTTTAATATCTTCTATTATTTCTTCTATAGTATTCAATGACATACGCTTAATTCTTAATGTTAATTATTTGTTACGAGCAAAAACACTCATCCGATACTTAGCACCTTATCGAAGAAAACCATTCTCTGCCAGAAAGGCCTCTGTCAATTTTGCTGCCGGGTCTGCAGCAGCATCCCCCAGTACCAGTCGCTCTAAATATCGAGCTATCAAGTCGACTTCAAGATTCACTTCACTGCCTGGTTGATAGCTCTCCATAATGGTTTCCTGCAGCGTGTGTGGCACAATATTTAATTCAAACTGACTGCCATCCAGCTTGTTGACTGTAAGGCTGGTACCATCAACCGTAATCGAGCCTTTAACTGCTATGTATTTAGCCAGTGATTTGGGGGCTTCAATAATAAAGCGCACTGAACGTGCATCGTCATAACGGTCAATTACTTTGCCAAGCCCATCAACATGGCCACTGACCATGTGGCCACCTAAGCGGGTTGTAGGTGTCAGCGCCTTCTCTAAATTAACCGCACTACCTGCTTTCAGCTGTTTTAATGAGGTCAGTGACAGGGTTTCACCAGAAACATCTGCACAATATGCATCACTTCGTAGCTCTATAGCAGTCAGGCAAACACCGTTCATGGCGATACTATCACCCAGCTGGACATCACTCATATCCATTTTACCGGTCTGAATCCAGAAGCGGGCATCCCCACCCTTATCTTCTATCGATTCAATACGACCTATGGATTCTATAATACCTGTAAACATTTTACTTACTCAGATTCCAGATCAATCAACTGCACACTCATCGGCAATGCAGATGCATTATTAAATTCGCAGCCTGCTTCAACACCGGCACGCGCAATGTCTTCTGCTGAATCCAGACGATCATAAAGCGCATGCATTGCGCCCAGGGCAAATTCAGAGCCTGAACCAATAGCCCAGAAACGGGTATACTCACTCACTTCACGTAATGAGTAGACACCAAAAATTCCTTTAGGGTTACAAATTAGCGCATCAATGTGTGTGGCTTCATATGGATCATCCTCTTCGTCCTTGGAGTTAAGAAAGTAGTGTTCCTTTAGCACAGGATGCAATGCCCTGAAGGTTTCAAAAATACCGAGACGGGAGTCAAAGTCAATTTCAACCTTGTCATCCATCAATACAGATTCCATCACCAGCGCATGAGCTGCACTGCCGACGATACCAAAATAGCCACCCTCATAAGCCTGAACCTTGTCATATGCTGAATCATAAGCTGACCCCATACGCAAATCACCAAAGGTCGTAAGACTATCAGCTGCGATACAGGCTTTACCATT
Organism: Gammaproteobacteria bacterium; assembly: GCA_041589455.1. Taxonomy (GTDB): domain Bacteria; phylum Pseudomonadota; class Gammaproteobacteria; order SZUA-229; family SZUA-229; genus SZUA-229. The sequence continues at coordinate 11,090 of JBFHVQ010000065.1, forward strand.
TTTACTGACCACGACAATAGTGGACATAAGCTACTCTCTTCTGACTATGGACCTGATCCGGGTCAGGTCCGTTAATTAATAATTTGGCTTCAAGGTAAGACGCCAGTCTTTACCAATTGCACGAATATCTTCAATGGACAGATCGATGCGTTGCTGCATTTTTTCAATATCAGGCAGATGAAATAAGCCACGAGCCGCATCTCCCATAATATGAGGCGCCATATAGATGATGATTTCATCCACTAGCTGTTGCGCCAGTAACGCTCCACAAAGTTCACTGCCCGCTTCAACATGTACTTCATTAGCCTGCTGTTGTGCTAGCCATTGCATCACTACCTGCAGGTCGAGTTTAGCCGATTCTTTCTTTACCGGTATTGAGACAATCTGTCGTGACTCTTTCTCAGGTATGTTATCTATCGCACTGAACACTACTGATTGACCTGGCAACTGATAAATCTGGCAATCCGTCGCAGTTTTTAGCTGACTATCTATCACAGCCCTTAGTGGTTGATGTGGATCGACTAATATATCGAGCTGTTGTGCATCAAGACGAACAGTCATTGAAGGATTATCAGCGAGCACCGTCCCACTTCCGGTTAATACCACCGAGCTACGAGCACGTAACCTTTGTACATCCAGCCTGGCAGCCTCACCGGTGATCCACTTGCTTTCACCACTGGCCATTGCGGTTCGACCATCCAGACTCATCGCCAGCTTAACTCGTACATAGGGTAAGCCACAGGACATCCGCTTAATAAAACCCGGATTTAATGCCTCAGCCTCTGCCTGCATCACACCGCTCGTTGTTTTAATGCCCGCCTGTTGAAGCCGATTTAGGCCATTACCCGCCACAAGCGGATTGGGGTCCTGCATGGCACAGACCACACGACTGACACCGGCATCAATCAGTGCGTCAGCACAGGGCGGTGTTTTTCCCTGATGACTACAGGGCTCAAGACTGACATAGGCCGTCGCTCCATGTGCTTTTGAGGCAGCTTCGCGTAACGCATTAACCTCAGCGTGGGCTTCACCTGCTCGCTGATGATATCCTTCACCGACAATCTGATCCTGAGCCACAATGACACAACCCACACGCGGATTTGGCTGTGTACTGTACATGCCCTGAGCGGCCAGTTGAATGGCTTTCGCCATATAAAAATGATCTGATGAGGGCTTCATAACACGACTAATGTGAAATCCAGGATTACTGCTGTTCTAGCTTTTCAATGGTTTTACGGAAGGCATCAACATCCTCAAAGCTAAGATAAACAGATGCAAAACGGATATATGCGACGTGATCCAGTGACTGTAATTCTTCCATTACCCAGTCACCAATCGTACGAGCATCGACTTCACGTTCACCCAAACTGAGTAATTTGTGTTTAATATGACCGATGCTCTCTTCAATTTTTTCGACACTAACCGGGCGCTTTTCAAGTGCCTTGGTCAATCCTGAGCGCAGCTTGGCTTCATCGAATGATTGCCGGGTTCCATCCTGCTTGATAATGCGGGGCATACTCAGTTCTGCGGTTTCATAAGTGGTGAAGCGCTCACCACACACCACGCACTCACGACGCCGGCGCACCTGCCCGCCATCACCACCCAGGCGCGAATCGACGACACGTGTATCAGGGGCCTTACAGAACGGACAGTGCATAGTTTTTGGTCTTTATCAATTTATGGGCTGCTTGCATCATTGCAACAGCCCAGAGATCATCAATTACTTCTTATATACAGGAAGTCTGGCACAAATTTCAGAAACTTTTGCCTGAATTTCGTTGATCAGGCTATCATCTTCCATGTTTGAGATAACATCACACATCCAGCCGGCCAGCTCAGCAGATTCCTGCTCATTAAAACCACGGGTTGTTAACGCAGGTGTACCGACACGAATACCTGAAGTAACAAACGGTGACTGGGGGTCATTCGGTACCGCATTTTTATTGACAGTGATGTGAGCTTTGCCCAGGGCGGCTTCAACATCCTTACCTGTCAGACCCGCTTTAATAAAGCTCACCAGGAACAGGTGATTTTCAGTCCCATTGGACACCACATCATAACCGCGATCCATAAATACCTTGGCCATCGCTTGCGCATTGACCACTACCTGCTTCTGATAATCGACAAATTCAGGCTCCAGCGCTTCTTTAAATGCCACTGCCTTACCTGCAATCACATGCATCAATGGGCCACCTTGTGAACCCGGGAAGATTGCCGAGTTAAATTTCTTGGTAATTTCTTCATTTTCCTTGGCCAGAATAATACCACCTCGAGGACCACGTAGTGTCTTGTGTGTTGTAGAAGTGACCACATCTGCAATGGGCACCGGGTTTGGATAAATACCCGCTGCAACCAGACCAGCTACATGCGCCATATCGACAAACAGGTAAGCGCCGACTTCATCAGCAATATCACGAAACTTCTGCCAGTCCATAATCTTGGAATAAGCAGAGAAACCCGCAATAATCATCTTCGGCTTGTGTTCACGTGCCAGTGATGCCACTTCATCGTAATCAACTTCGCCTGTTTCAGGCTTCAGTCCATACTGTACGGCATTATAAATTTTGCCAGAAAAACTGACTTTTGAACCATGGGTCAGGTGCCCACCATGTGCCAGGCTCATTCCCAGTACGGTATCACCCGGCTGGCACAAGGCCATAAAGACCGCTGCATTTGCCTGAGAACCTGAGTGTGGCTGCACATTGGCGTAATCAGCACCAAACAACTGTTTGGCACGATCAATCGCCAGCTGCTCTACTTTATCGACATAGTCGCAGCCACCGTAATAACGCTTGGCAGGATAACCTTCCGCATACTTATTTGTTAATGCTGAACCCTGTGCCTGCATAACACGAGGACTGGTGTAGTTTTCAGAAGCAATGAGTTCTATATGCTCTTCCTGGCGACGCGTTTCTTCATCGATGGCATCCATCAAATCGTCGTCGTAACCGCGAATATTCATATCAACTGAAAACATGTTTATCTCCAAATCTGGCCAGGTCCACTACAAGGCCGCAAATTAAATAGTACTACCTGATATACAGGCGCTGTAAAGCGGCATAGCATAGCTTATATAGGGGATTGAGGCCAGTCTGGATACTAGATATAGATCAATCGAGTCTGTCGCCCGACTCTACTGCTGGCTGGCTAAATACATTTTCTACGGCGTCTGCTGAATCAGTGGTTTTTGCGCTACTTTCTTTGACGTCAGATTTAACCACCTCACCAACCGTTAGAGGTATCGCAAATGATCGCGCCTGTTGTTCACCCTGATGCTGGTAAACTGCACTCACTTCCAGAAAATAATGCCCCTGCTGTAGGCCTGTAACGGGTAAGCTTAGCTGGACCCGCTGAATTTGCTGGTATTCATAATGTACAGGCGCACTCACTGTCAGCCCCTGTAAATCATAGCCAATATCCAGTACCAGTGATTCAACTTCAAACCCTGTCCTGATTGAGACCTCAAGAAGCTGTTCAACACCCAGGGGCAATGGTGAGTTAAGCGAGTAATCAATCTCGATTGCCGCTCGAGGCTTACTGGTATGTTGAGTATATTTACTATCATCATGTGATTGCTGACTAATCGGAGGCGTCTCAACATAGGACATCCCCACACTGGTTTGCCAAATCAATAAAATCAGCAAGGTTTTAGAATAACGCATTATCATGGGGTACGCTCCAGTGTAAAACAGATTTCATTTTCAGCACCTGGGGCAAATGGATCATAGTCATTATCGCCAAATACTCTGAACTCAGTCAGTGCCAACACATAGATTTTGCCACTTTCAAGCTCGACCGATAACTGTTCGATATCGGTGGCGAGAGTTAACGCACTCCCTATAATCTGCCCCCGAGAATAGATATACATATCTGGATCTGTAACTAAAGGTTCATCTGCTTTTTTATTCGCAATAAAACTGTAAGTCTGCGTGACAGGAACCGTAAACTGAATAAAACGAGTTACCCCTAAACCGTTATAGCCTCCATTATCTCCAACCAAACAAATATCTGTTTGTGGAAAATCACCCGCAGTAAAGTCATAATAAACGGGAAGCTGGTTACTCCCCGGATTCAGGACTCGACCACTACCGATATCATCAGTAATTGCGGCTATAGACTGTGAACTCAGTAATAAACTATCCACGTCTGCCGCGATAACACCCGTTTGAGACTTGAATGGAGTAATAAATGCAAACAGACTGGTGAGCGCATCTGACTGTAGTAAATCCGTTGTTAAAACATTATATATAGGCGTAAACCCATAACTTAAGGCGTCATCATTAGCCGCGTCGAATAAGTCATAAAGCACTGACTGTATCGAACATTCGTTATACCAGCCTTGGTTACTACAGAAATTAGACTCAACATTAATCGTAAATCCAGTACTAAAAAGAATACTTTGCGAATCTTTATATATTGGATCGCCAGTCACAATGGCTGAAAAGGCATTACCAAAGCCCTCACTAAAAGCCACACGAATATCCAGTATGTCAGTGATACTATGTTGGCCGCCAATTGATTCATCTCTGGAGAAGTTATCCTGAAAATAATGCCCCCATTCATGGGCAATAACATGTTTGTCAAACTCGTCCGTATCTGAAGACGCTCCCAATACGGTCATGGTATTCGCCGAATAATAGGTACCGTCGGTGTTATCTGCACTCCATCTGACCACCAGCGGGGGGAATACGATATCACTCGACTCCAGCAATAGAAGCTGTATTGAATCATAAATGGTGTCCAGTATGGCAAAGGGCGCAGCGACTCTTGCCTCACTATATGACGCACCATCCCAACCAGAAGCAGCATGCAGGTTACGTGTGACATTTTGACTACCCACATGAAAAATCTGGCCATCCATTGAAAAAACAGGCGAGTTGTCTGCCGTTGCATGTTTTACCACAACGTTCCAGGCTGGTATCCCCTGACGCAGCAACTTTGCCCTGACACGAATAAACAGGTTGCGACTATTAGAAGGGATCGAAAGACTATAATGCCCCGTGTCATCTGTGGTTGCTGTGGCAGCTACACTACTATTACAGATAGCTTCAACCACAACACCTCTGGCCGCAAGCTGACTTATATTATCATAATCAA
>JBFHVQ010000066.1:0-16154 GCA_041589455.1 Gammaproteobacteria bacterium
ATTGTAGCCAGGGGGGATTAGCTACAACCTTTTGGACGTGGCAGACCAGCAATCTTATTTGCGCACTTGATCAGACCTGTTGGGAACAGCGAGTAAATATATTTTTGATCGCTTTTGTCCTTACCATACTCTTTTTTCATCAGCTTGGAGAATGCACGTGGCTCACATACCATACCATTTTCATGGAAGTAATTACGTGCCATGTTAATAATGTTCCAGTGCTCTTCAGTTAGCTCAGGCACCTTTTCGTTTATGGCAATTTGTTCTGCCAGTTCTTCGCTCCACTCATCAAGATTCAGCAGCCAGCCTGCTTCACTTAACTCAATTGTTTTGCCGTTTACAACCGCTTCCATTTAAACACCTCGTATCACATAGTTTTAAAACTTGACTAAATTAGTAGGGTATTATCCAATAAAGTTTACTGATAGGCAAATAGTTTATTTACATTATCAGACGATTGTCTAATTATTGTTATAAGCTCAAGGCCTCGCGTTCTTTGGTTGAATCGTCTAAGCTTGAAGTGAGAGTCAAGTGAAGTCTTCTTGTTATGTATAGGTAGCCTATGTCAGAGCAAAAAATTGATCTTTTCAAGGGAATATTGCCTGGTGAGCCACTGTATAAGCTGGCTCCGACCAGAGATGAAAATGGCAAGTCATTTGTCGACTTTATGCTGATTATTCCTAAATTGAAGAAGAAGCCACAGAAGTACATTGATAAAACGCTCAGTGACATACAAATGGTACTAAGCCGTTATAGCCATGAAGTGGTGTTTGCTAATATGGATCTTAAAATCAACTGTTTGTGGATATCCCATAAGCCCAGGCCAGGCCTGTGCAAGGAACTGACCTCAGCTATCCGTAAGCATGTACCGGAAGCAATGTTGGTGGGCGACATTGCCCGCTAATCAAGACTTAGACAATAAAAACAATATCAGGCGATTGATAGTTATGAGTGAACCCGTAATAGACCCGATTGTGTTTAGCGAAATGCAGGAGCTAATGGAAGATGCGCTGGAAGAGTTCATTGTGACTTATCTGGAGAATTCACCCAAGCTTCTAGATGCCATTGCTAAATCATTGCCAGCTGGAGAGCTTGAGCCTGTATTCCACAATGCTCACCAATTAAAAGGAGGCAGTGGAAGTATTGGCGCTATGCAGGTTTTTCAGATTGCAAAGCAACTGGAAGAAAAGGCACGTTCTGGAGAGAAAGATGGGCTGGATGGTCTCTATATAGAGCTTCAGGCTGCCTATGATAAGGCAGAGGCAGAACTGAAGACACATATCAGTTGATTTGGAGGCTTTATTCCCCTATTTGCGCTTTATTTATTTGTCCTGGAAAATGCTCAGATCTTCCATTTCAGCGCTTTGTGCAGGTTTTTCCTGAATTCGTAAACGCCCATCGTCTACTGCCTTCAGCACCTGTTCCGGAGCGGTGCCGCCAATGTGGTTTCTGGCGGCGACAGAACCTTCCAGTGTTAATACATCAAAGACATCCGGCTGGATGATTGATGAAAACTGCTGCAGTTCTTCTAAAGACATTTCACTCAGATCGCGCTCAGTTTCCACCCCCAGAGCTACGGCTTTACCAACCACTTCATGAGCATCGCGGAAAGGCAGGCCTTTAACAACCAGGTAATCTGCCAGGTCGGTTGCAGTTGAGAAACCCTGTTTGGCTGCGCGATACATGCTGTCTTTTTTGGTCTCAATTGCAGGCATCATGTCGGCAAATGCACGTAATGAGCCGAGTAATGTGTCGATTGTGTCGAAAAGTGGTTCTTTATCTTCCTGATTATCCTTGTTATAGGCCAGCGGCTGTGACTTCATCAGGGTCAGCAGAGAAATCAGGTGACCGTTAACACGACCGGTTTTGCCCCTGACCAGTTCTGGCACATCGGGATTTTTCTTTTGTGGCATAATTGATGAGCCTGTGCAGAAACGGTCAGGCAGATTAATAAAGTCAAACTGGGCCGATGACCAGATTACCAGCTCTTCAGAGAAGCGTGACAGGTGGGTCATGATAATGGCAGAGGCCGCACAGAATTCGATGGCAAAGTCACGATCGCTTACCGCATCCAGGGAATTACGGCAGACATCTCCAAAATTTAGTTGTTGAGCAGTAAATTCACGATCAATAGGGTAGGTGGTGCCAGCTAGTGCGGCTGCGCCAAGAGGCAGTACATTCAGGCGACGTTGACAGTCTTCCAGGCGTGATGCATCGCGGTGCAGGTTTTCAAACCAGGCCATCATATGGTGACCAAAAGTGACGGGTTGAGCGACCTGTAAATGGGTAAAACCAGGCATAATGGTACTTGCTTCGCGCTCAGCGAGGTTCAGTAAGCCTTCTTGCAGACGTCGAATTTCGCTTATGGCCAGCTGGATCTGCTCGCGAAGATAGAGGCGTATATCGGTGGCCACTTGATCATTACGAGAGCGACCGGTATGCAGACGCTTGCCCGCATCACCGACAATTTCGGTAAGGCGTGCTTCAATATTCATATGCACGTCTTCACGCGAAATCGACCATTCGAAGCGGCCGTCTGCGATTTCCTGTTCTACCTGATCCAGCCCCTTGAGCAAGCTATCAAGGTCGTCTTTGGTTAGCACGCCGACGTGAGTAAGCATGCGGGCATGGGCGCGAGAGCCCTCAATGTCCTGGCGATACATGCGCTGGTCAAATTCGACTGAAGCAGTAAAGGCTTCTACAAAGGCATCGGTAGGCTCAGAAAAGCGGCCACCCCAAAGTTTATTCTGGTCAGGTGATTTACTCATGGTTACGGGAAATCCTGCTAAATATGATCGTTTTGCCAGTGCGGCAAAGGGTTTAATCTGTCATTATATCATCAGAATATAGGTCGTGTATTTTCAAAGCTATCAAGCTTTTGTGGGTTATGGGTCATATATTCAACTAAACTACCCGAATGGATATGGAACAGAATAATAATAGGGGCTTTATTCCCAATTTTTGCGATGTCACCACGGTGTTTATGCTGGTGCTGCTGGTAGAGCTGTTGGCGCTATTGTTGGCACTGGCACCGTCAGGCAGTTATGGCTTTCTCGACCGGTTGGCGTTCATCTCGCTATTTGCCCAGTGGCTGGCACTACTTAATGCCAGCCTGTTGTGCCTGCTGAAGGGTTGGTTAAACCAGCAGTCGGTAAAAGTAACGTCAAGTGTGACGCTGACATTGCTATTACTGGTGACCCTCTCATTTAGTTTAACAGTCCTTTACCTAGGGGAAAGTCTAGGTTTGCTGAGTGCTCAGTCTTCGCGTGACTACTATTACTTCCTGTTACGAGTGATGGCGATTAGCAGCATTATTTATGCTGTCATATTGCGCTATTTTTATGTGCAAATGCAATGGCGTGATAACTTGCAGGCACAGAGTCATGCGCAAATCCAGGCGCTGAAAGCCCGCATACGGCCTCATTTTTTATTTAACAGTATGAATACCATTGCCTGCCTGGTGCATATCGATGCAAATCGTGCTGAGCAGGCTATTGAAGACCTGTCTGACTTATTCAGGGCTAGTCTGCGTGAAGAAACCAGTCACTCGATGGGCGAGGAGCTTGAGCTGACAAGAAGCTATGTGGGTATTGAGCAGTTGAGGCTGGATCAGAGGCTGCAGATTGAGTGGGATCTGGATCAGGCAGTAATGAGCATCGAAGTTCCCACGCTGTGCCTGCAACCTTTGGTAGAAAATGCTATATATCATGGTGTTGAGCCAATGCCGGAAGGAGGCAGGGTGAAAATTTCAGCGCAAGTTGATAACAATCGACTATGCTTAAGTGTAAGTAATCCGGTTTACCAAAACTGCGATATGAGTCGGCACAAAGGGAATCATATGGCACAGGCAAATATAAAAACACGCCTGGCACTAATGTATGGAGACGAAGCCGAGTTTTTAATTCTTGCAGAACCAACACAGTATACGGTTTCCATAGGAATACCCATTAAAACATGAATATATTGATTGTTGACGATGAACCACTTGCTAGACAGCGCCTAATGGGGTTATTGCATGACCTCAATGGCTATGAGACATGTGGTGATGCATCCAATGGTAAAGACGCACTTCAGCTAGCACAGAATCTGAAGCCGGATGTTGTGCTGCTGGATATAAGAATGCCTGGCATGGATGGAATTGAGACGGCGCATCATATGAATCGTCTCAGTAAACCACCTGCGATCATTTTTACCACGGCGTTTTCGGAGCATGCGCTACAGGCATTTGAGACCCATGCGGTGGACTACCTTCTTAAGCCAATTAAACAGGAGCGCCTGAGTGAGGCGCTTGAAGCAGCCAGCCGGCTTACCAAGCCGCAGCTTGAACAGCTAAAATTTATTGATGAAGAGCCTAAGGTTCGCACCCATATCTGTGTGAAAACAAGAGGCAGTCTCGAACTGGTTCCGATAGAAGAGATTCGCTATTTTATGGCGGATCACAAGTATGTGACATTACGTACAGGCGACCATGAGTGCTTGATTGAAGAATCATTGAAGTCACTGGAGTCAGAGTTTTCTCATTTGTTTACACGGATTCATCGTAATGCACTGGTTGCTGATAAATTCATGACAGGTCTTGAAAAGAACTCAGATGGGCATTGTGTGATCACTATTTCAGGGATTGAAGAGCGTCTTGAAATCTCCAGGCGACATTTACCTCATGTGCGCAAAAAGCTGAAAAATCTGGTCGCATTTAAGTCGGCACCTTAAAATGCAATCATCAGGCTGCTTCCGCTATTAATCTGCGTTAAAATAGTTTTTTTTCTAGTCGGGACACCCCATGTCGCAAATTATACGCATCGCTACGCGTAAAAGCCCACTCGCTCTGTGGCAAGCTGAAGAAGTCGCGCGTCAGCTAAAGATACATCATCCTGAATTACAGATTGAACTTGTTAAGATCGTTTCTAAGGGCGATAAGATCCTGGATGCGCCACTGGCCAAGGTAGGTGGTAAAGGACTATTTGTAAAAGAGCTGGAGCAGGCCATGCTGGATGGAGAGGCTGATATCGCGGTGCATTCAATGAAGGATGTGCCTATGGAGTTTCCAGAGGGGCTGTATCTTTCTGTGATTATGGAACGAGAAGATCCGACAGATGCCTTTGTATCGAATCAATATGCATGCCTGGAAGACCTGCCATCAAATGCAAAAATCGGTTCTTCAAGCCTGCGTCGTCAGTTGCAGATCAAGGAAATTATGCCAGATGCCGAAATGTTGAACCTGAGGGGTAATGTAAATAGTCGCTTGCAGAAGCTGGATGAAGGACAATTTGATGCGATTATCCTGGCAACAGCGGGACTAGTCAGGCTTGAGTTTGAAGATCGTATAAAGACCAGAATACCGGCAGAGCAATCACTGCCTTCAGTTGGGCAAGGTGCGGTAGGTATTGAGTGTCGAGTGGGGGATGAACGAATTGAGTCTCTGATTGCACCGCTTAATCACAGCGATACTTATACCCGATTAATGGCTGAAAGAGCGATGAATAATAGACTGAATGGCGGATGTCAGGTGCCTATCGCAGGTTTTGCTGTTTTAGAGGGTGATGAAATATATTTGAGAGGCCTGGTTGGTCGACCAGATGGAAGTGAAGTTGTGCGTGGTGAAATTCGCGGTCCACGTCAGGATGCAGAGGAAATCGGTACTCAGCTAGCAGATGAGCTATTGGATAAGGGTGCAGATGTGATTCTAAGAGAAATGGGTATGATTGATTGACCATTCAGGATGAGACGCTTGATGGTAGGGTAGTACTGGTTACGCGGCCTGCTCACCAGGCGGGGCCCTTTATCCAGATGATCGAAAACAGAGGTGGCAAGGCGCTATCCTTTCCAACGATAGAAATAAATGCATTAGAGAAAGCAGAACTACCAGAGAATGCAGCTGAGTTGCTTGAGCTTGCTGATTTGATTGTTTTTACTAGCGCCAATGCAGTAGCCTGTGCTGAGCAACTATTTCAGCAATTGAAATCGACAATCGATAACCTTGATTGTCAGGTAGCTGCCATTGGCCGTGCGACAACAAAACAGCTTGATTCACGGGGTGTCACCGTGAGTATCCAGCCGCAAACAGGTTATGATAGTGAGGCACTATTAGATCACATACAGTTACAGTCTGAGCAAATAAAGAACAAAAGGATTTTACTGATTAAAGGAGCAGGGGGGCGAGATAAGCTCGCAACTACGCTGCGACAGCGAGGAGCTAAAGTCGATGCGCTGGATGTGTATCGAAGGCAATTGCCACAAAAAGACCTTACTATAAGCCGTCAGCAATTGATCGAAAAATGGTCTGAGTTATGTATTAGTGGAATAACGGTAACCAGTAATGAGTCATTACAAAACCTGTATCAACTATTACAAGGTGAAAATTTTCCTCAATTGCTTGATACACCGTTGATTGTGCCTTCAAAGAGAGCTGTTGATCTGGCGCAGGAATTAGGCTTCAGACTTGTATGCCAGTCGATATCGGCGCATGATAAGGACATGCTTGATGCATTAATGAAACTGGAAAGTAGCAGTAAAATATAAATAATATGTAGGCGGATATGAGTAAACAGAAAAAGCCGGAACAGGAAAAAGAAATGGAAGTTATCGACAATAAAGTGGTCGAGGAAAAGGCTGTTGATAAATCGACTGTGAAAGATAAGAAGAGCGAATCATCATCGTCGAAGAGCGCGCCATCGAAATCATCAGGCAATAAATTTAGTTTGATAATCAGTGTAATTATATTGCTCATTGTTGCCGGTGCCAGTTATTATTTTTACGAACAGCTGAAGAATCAGGATAAGCAGTTTGACAAGCAAAATAGACTGATCAGTTCTTTAAAAACATCACAAGAAAATATCTCAGCAAAGACACGTAGTAGTGAATCACAGATATCAAGCCAGCAGGTTCAGTTAACAGAACTGAATAATAAACTGGTAGAAACACAAAATATTTCACAACAGGCAATGCAGATCATTACACGCAATCAACGAGACTGGATCATGGCTGAAGTTGATTATTTATTGAGGATGGCTAATCAAAGGCTGAATATAGCAAGAGACATAAACGGTGCTATTGCGGCGCTTAAAGGTGCAGATAACCGACTTGCAGATTTAGGTGATTTGAATTTAATCAAGATACGTAAACAGCTTGCGAAAGATATAGCAATATTAAGCTCAATACATCAGGTGGATATAAATGGTATCTCACTGAAACTGGATGAAATGATGGCGTATGTATCCGAATTGCCATTTAAATCTGCGCAATCGGAAATAAAAGCACAGCTAGAATCAGAAAAGAAAGAGAGCTCTACTGTTGATGGTCAGAAAAATTTTATTGATGCAGTTGTTGATACGGTTAAGGAAATTGGTGATATTAAAATTCATAAGCGGGACATTAAAACCGCGAGTAGCTCTGAGCAGCAGACACAGATAGAGCAAAAATTAAAAGTACACCTGTTGAGTGCTCGTTTGGCTGTATTGCGATATGATCAACAGCAGTTATCAATGGAAATTAAACAGTCAAAAAGCTTGCTGGAATCGTATTATGATGCAGAGGATAATCGCATTGGGCAATTACTAAAAGATTTAAGTGGTTTCGCTACAGTAAAGTTAAAGCCGGAGCTTCCTGAAATTACAGAAGCCTGGAATCTTTTGCAAAAAGAAATAATAAGACAAAAAAGTGAGCTTAAAGAGTCAAAAGTGATTGAGCTACAGGAGGCTGAATAAATGAAGCGAATAATTCTAGCCATACTGCTTGCTATCACGCTTGCAGTAATTATAGGATCAATTGCCTATTATAATGGTCCGGGATATGTTGTATTTAGTTTTGCCGAGTACACAGTTGAGACGTCATTCATTTTTATGCTCGGTTTTATAGCAATAAGCTTTTTTGTTTTCTATTACGTCATAAGGGTGCTAACAAGTTTGTTAAATTTACCTGCTTATATGGGGCGGAAACACCAGCAAAGACAGGTCGAAAGGTCAAAAAACTCACTTGTTAAAGGTCTGATTGAAATGAGTGAAGGTCGTTTTGAACAGGCAGAGAAAATGTTTTTAAAGCAACTTGATCATAGTGGTACGGCATTGCTCAATTATCTAATGGCGGCGCGAGCAGCTCAGCAACAGGGAGAGTATGAGCGTCGAGACGAATACCTGAGACAGGCACACGAAACGACGCCCTCCGCTGACATAGCGATTGGCCTAACACAGGCAGAGCTACAGTTGAGTCATAAGCAGTTTGAACAGGCGTTGGCGACATTGAATCATTTGTCGAGTGTGTCACCAAAACATAAATATGTGAAGCGTCTGCTTGCAAGATCATATCAACAACTGGAAGACTGGGAAAACCTTGGTGCAATTATGGATGAATTGCATAAGCTTAAAGCGCTTGATGAAAAACATTACGCGCAATTAGAGCTAGAAACTTTTACCGGTATGTTGCGCAATAGTATCGAAGCGGTAGATGGTGACAAAACAGAAGCAATATGGAAAAAGCTACCTAAACATTTGAAGTCAAAACCTGAACTGATATTAATGTACAGCACTTATTTGCATAATCGAAGTAAGGGAAGTGAAGCTGAGGTTTTACTTAGAAATTATCTGAGTCATCAGTGGGATCCCGAAATGGCATATCTGTATTCAGAGTTGCAGACTGATGAACCGAAAAGGCAGTTGGAGTCAGCAGAAACATGGTTGCATAATCAGCCAAGGAATGCCTTGTTAGTGATGATATTAGGTAAGCTTTGTATGAAATGTGAGCTATGGGGTAAAGCAAAAAGTTATTTTGAAACCAGTATTGCAATAAAGCCAATTGCTGAGGCCTATCTTAAGTTGGCGCAATTGTTAGAAGAAAAAATGGAAGAACACGATGAGGCGCAGGAAATTTTTCAGCAGGGTTTGATGGTGGCGGTAAATGAACAGATTGTAACCGGTAGTCTCTCTCTGAAAACGTCTTCGTCGAGGAAAAAGCGGCCACAGTTAAAAGTCATTCAGTAGTGAACGACATATTGCCCATTAAAATCCATGGCAATCTTCGCCTGGGAAATTATCTGGGTATTTAGCCTGATTCTAGCCATTTTTTTTCGGCTATAGGTTTTGATGAATTTATCAAAAATCTGTTGATCATCCAGTTTGCATATGGCTCGAATAGTGCCTTCTACCGGGTGAATATAATTGACATCACTTGATTGTATGACAATATGTCCATTATGCTGCTGGCTGTCGTAAATCTTTGAATAAATCAGACCCCAGCCACAGAGGACAGCAATAGAATAAAGACTGCCACCAAACGCTGTGCATTTATGATTTATATTAGGCTCAAGAGGAGCGCTTAAAATAACCTGATCAGATTCTACTTTCTCAACAGTCAGCCCCATGCTGCGTGTTAGTGGTATTTCTTCAGTTAAAACATTTTGTAAATCTAATGCATGCATCAGAGTTGCCTTTTATTTATCGTTATTTTTTGGCCTTCATGGCCTGTATGGCATCTGTTGAGTATTCAAATGCATCTGAGAACATGTTTTCCTTGTTGGCGCCTTGCTGTGTAAACAGTTCTACTGCAGCATTGACCATTGGAGGCGGCCCACTCATATAAATATCGAAACCTTTCATGTCTGGGAACTGTCGAGCGACGGCTTCATGAACAAAGCCAGTTTCACCCTGCCAGTTATCCTGATCCATTGGTTCAGACAACACTGGAATAAAGCTAAGGCAAGGGTTTTTATTTATCCATTCCTGTGTCATGTTATTCATGTAGAGATCACGTAATGCTCGAACACCCATAAACAAGAAAATAGGTTGATCAAAATTGACATGCTCAATATGTTCAATCATTGCCTTTAATGGGCCAAAGCCAGTGCCACCACCAACCATAATAATAGGGCGGTGTCTGTTTTCACGTAAATAAAACTGGCCTAGTGGACCTTCCAGTTTGAGGCTTTCGTGTTCAGGCATGTTCTCAAAAAGAAAATCAGTAAACAAACCACCGTCGACATGTCGAATGTGCAGCTCGAGTAACTCGTCTTTGTGAGGTGCATTGGCAATGGAGAAGGCACGTCTTTTATTATCTTTAAGGATAAACTCGATATACTGACCAGCGTGATATTGTAGGCGCTGATCATTGTCGAGGGTAATTTTTAGTGCAATTACATCGTGACATAATTTATTTTTAGAGCTGACGTGACAACCAAACTGTTTGATTTCGAAGCTTTGGCCCTGTTCAATTTCCTCAATACTAATTTCAAGGTCGGCATGGGTTTTGCCAATGCAGAAAAGAGCCTGGCCGTTATCCTGCATTTCGTCATCAAGTGCCATCGGTTCTTCGTCATAATAGACTTCGCCTTGAACAATATAACCCGCACAGCTACCGCAGGCCCCACCACGGCAGCCATAAGGTAGGTCAATGTTCTGTCGCATTGCTGCGTCGAGAATGGTTTCGCCATCATCGACCTCAAATTGATGGCCTGTAGGATGAATGGTTACGATATTAGGCATGAAGTATCCTTGGCTGAATTTGTAGTATTGTGAACAGGCTGTGAGCTAATTAAAAGCTTATTTCTGCAGGGATATAGTTTTCACTGATATAATAGCGGATTATAGTGAGAAGTTATATTGTGGAGATGAAGTATGGCACGCATAAAGGTTTATAGTACGGCTCGTTGCCCGATTTGTGACAAAACAAAAAACCTACTAACTAAATGGAATATCCCCTTCGAAATGGCTATGGTCGACTCAGACCATGGTGCATTGCGAGAAATGGCTGAAAAAACACAGGGTGCACGGACAGTGCCGCAGATTACAATTGATGGAAAATGGATCGGTGGATTTTCTGAGCTGACAATGATGCATATGGATGATGAGCTAGATGAGTTTGTCGAATCCTGATTTTGCTTCCCTTACAGTGCCCGACTGGGTTAAATATATCGCTCAGGATTCTGATGGCAGCTGGTGGGGTTATTCAGTAGAGCCTTTACAAAATCATCGTGGCTGGTATGAGAATGAACTGGGTGATAATGTACAGTTAATTCAGGCGGATAAATCGGAAGCAAAACATTTGTGGAAGGAAAGCCTTATTAAACTTTAGATGTTTGATACGCCAGATATATCTATTGCTAGTTGAGTAACCTGTTACTGGCTTAAATGACTTTCGGCAAGGGATAGCAAAGACAAAATGCGTTGGTTATTTTTACTGATGGTCTGTAAAAATTTCAGCTTTTCTATTGCTTGCTCATATTGTTCATGTTTTATTAATTTTTTTACCAATAATAATTCGCTCTCAAGCTTAATGCGTTTATCGCTTAGATTCATTTTTTTAATAATACTGTCGCGTAAGTGAAGTAAATTGTCATTGTCAGGGTCTGCTAATAGTCCGCTATCAATATAGTCTAGCGCATCAAAATATTCACCCTTTAGTCTTTCATTTTTTGCCAGTAAATAAAAGTTGAGAGCAATTAAATTGATGCCAGATAAAGCTTGAGTGTTGTCATGGTCAATAGATAGTACCTGTGTATATTCAGCTAGTGCAGATTTATTTAAAGGGCTTATGTATTGTTTGGTATTAATGTAATGAGCTGCTTTTTCTAGATGCACTGAAATTAACTGGCTTTTTTTAATGTGTTCTTTTAGTGACAATAATTCAGCTTCACGTTGTGCAGTTAACTGGCGTTGTTGATTGAGTTTTCCCCAGTAGGTATGTGAAAGTAGTTTTGAGTTTATTGCCATAGATTTTATTTGTGTGAGTTTGATTTCTGTATAGTTGGATAGTTTTTCAGAAACGATTACAGAGAAGGCCAGCACAAGGGTTAATAAAATGGCAGCGTTTTTGTATGTTCGTATTTTGGCACTACGAATTGCTGCCAGTTCTTTTTTAGCGCGAGTTAGCTTTGCGAGGTCTTCAATTAATTCAAAAGCTGAAGCGTATCTATGATCAGGGTTCTTAGCCATTAATTTATGAATAATGGGTTGATGACTCTGATATCGTTCATCAAGATCTGGTGGTGATTCTTCCAAATGCTTATAAATTAATGCAAAAGGGGTGTCAGCAATGAAAGGCTTACGTCCAGTCAACATTTCATAATAAACAACACCCAGGCTATATAAGTCGCTTCGGTGATCGACTTTGTCACTGGAAACTTGCTCGGGACTTGTGTAGTGAGGTGTGCCCAATAACATGCCGTCAATGGCGGTCTGTTCGCTAAAACTAATGGCTCGTGCAATGCCAAAGTCCGCCAGGATGGGTTGTTTTTCTTCATTAAAAATAATATTGCCAGGTTTTATGTCGCGGTGAATAAATCCCTTGCTATGTGCATAGGCAAGTGCTTCACTAATTTTAGTGATAATGTCTATGGTGTCTTCCTGGCTTAAATGATTCTGAATTTTCTGTTTTAAATCGCCGTTATGTAGATGTTCCATCGCAATATATAAATGACTATCGGTTTCGCCAGCATCATAAATTGTGATGATATGAGGGTGATTTAGTACGCCACAATTTGCTTCCTGTAAAAATAATGTGGAAAAACTATGGTCTTTGCATAATTTTTTTGGAAGTATTTTTAAAGCAACAGTGCGGCCAACGGATTCCTGTATTGCAATAAATACAGTGGCCATGCCACCGCGACCAATTTTTTTAATTATTCTATAACCCGGTATACCTGAATCTGACATAATGTAATTGTTATATTAAATGGTTAATATCTGAGTGGGAGAAAACCATTAAAAAGCAATAAAACACGTTGCTATCATTGATTGATAGGCTAGCTATAATAAAGCAATAAAAAGTATAATCTAATGTTATGGCTATTACATATTGAGTGTATGTTTATTCTAGCCAGTCGTCGCCATAATCATGGGTGATTTCATCACCGGGATCAATGTTTTTTAAAGCAACGACCTGTAAATCTTCACAGTAACAGGCATTGGGGTTCTTATTATGATTTATAAATTTTAAATCGCAGTCTACACGTATTCCAATTTCATCTGAAATCCAGAGTACATATGGTCCGTCTTCATCGACCGGTTGATATTTTATCTGGCCAATAATATCGCCTTCACGTATATGGCATAGTGCAAACAGGCCTTTGCCATGAATTGAGCTTTCCCTGACTTCATAAAGTACATCTTTTACCATTAATCAGGACCTCTCAAATATCTTTAGAGAGTCCCATATTTCATCGACACGCTGTTTAATATCATCACGCATTACAATTGGTCTGCCCCATTCTCGATCGGTCTCTCCAGGTAACTTGTTGGTGGCATCGAACCCCATTTTTGAGCCAAGACCGGATACCGGTGAGGCAAAGTCGAGATAATCTATTGGTGTATTCTCAATCATCGTAGTATCACGAACTGGATCCATACGTGTAGTCATGGCCCAGATGACATCGTTCCAGTCACGGGTATTTACATCGTCATCGACCACAATCACAAACTTGGTATACATAAACTGTCGCAAGAATGACCATACACCCAACATGACTCGCTTAGCGTGACCGGGGTATTGTTTCTTCATGCTGACTACAGCCAGTCGATAAGAGCAGCCCTCAGGTGGCAGATAGAAATCAGTGATTTCCGGGAACTGTTTTTTCAGAATAGGTACAAATACTTCATTTAGTGCGACACCTAAAATGGCTGGTTCATCCGGTGGTCGCCCGGTATAAGTGCTGTGATAGATAGGATCCTTGCGATGCGTGATTTTCTCAATGGTGAAAACGGGAAAGTCTTCAACTTCATTGTAATAACCTGTGTGATCACCATAGGGGCCTTCAGGTGCCATATCATCCGGGTAGATAAAGCCTTCCAGCACGTACTCAGCGGAGGCAGGAACCTGTAAGTCACTGAGCTTGCACTGGGTGACTTCGGTTTTGCTGCCGCGTAATAAACCGGCAAAGGCATATTCGGATAATGTATCTGGAACAGGGGTAACTGCGCCCAGGATAGTGGCGGGATCTGCGCCCAGGGCAACCGCTATGGGGAATGGTTCGCCCGGGTGAGACTGTTGCCATTCCTTGAAGTCCAGGGCGCCGCCCCGGTGAGACAGCCAGCGCATAATGACGCGGTTTTTAGAGATCACCTGCTGGCGATAGATGCCCAGATTCTGGCGTTCTTTATTGGGGCCTTTAGTGACCACCAGGCCCCAGGTAATCAGGGGGGCAGCATCTTCAGGCCAACAGGTTTGAACGGGAATCCTGCTCAGGTCGATATCATCTTTCTCGATAATATGTGCCTGGCAGGCAGCCTTGCTGACCACCTTGGGAGCCATATTCAAGACCTGTTTGAAAATAGGTAGCTTGTCCCAGGCGTCTTTCATGCCTTTGGGCGGCTCCGGCTCTTTAAGAAAAGCCAGAAGTTTGCCGATCTCATGGAGTGCGTCGACAGAGTCTTCGCCCATGCCCATCGCGACCCGGCGCGGTGTGCCAAACAGGTTGGCTAGCACCGGAACACTGGATCCTTTTACATTCTCGAAGAGTAAGGCTGGCCCCTGGGCGCGCAATGTACGATCACAGATTTCAGTCATCTCGAGATTTGGGTCGACTTCAACTGTTACACGTTTAAGCTCACCCTGTTGTTCGAGCTGCTGGATGAAATCACGGAGATCTTTATACTTCATGGCAAATGCTTATGGTGTTTATTTATAGATGCACAGATAAGAGGTATCGCAGCCGATCTTGACTAGAAAAGACGTATTCGCTTCAACGATAAAGGTTTCGTTGATGGCGATATCACGCCAGCTATCAGAGCCAGGCAGCTTAACTGACATCTCGCCGCTAATCAGCGTCATATGTTCAATACAGCTGGTGCCAAACTCATAATCACCGGCAGCCATTACACCGATTGTAGCTTTGTCATCGCCTGCCTGAAATGCCAGTGATTTAACCTTGCCATCAAAATATTCATTTACATCAAACATAATTCAAACTCATGGGTTGGGATACAAACGGCGCTATTTTAGCACGGAGTGCGGCTGATGCTTCATTAAACCAATTTTCTTGCCATTGCCAATGTAGCGATCATATTTGCTGTATATTACCTCAGGTGTTGATTCCCTGGGCACGCTGGTAAAGCTGGCTGACTGGTAAAATGCGATTAAGTGTTCAAAGGGAAAGCAGTAGCATTCAATATTGCCCAGTTGTGGCTGTAAAAACGCGAGTAATGCCGTTCCAACACCCTGATGACGTAAGCTGGCATCCACACACATACTGCGTAGTAAAAACACATCCCCTACGGGTTGTAAGCGCAGCGCGGCAACAATTTTAGTATCCAGGGTGGCAATGTAGATATTATCGCCTTTAGGCGCCTGGGCGCGCATCCCATTCTGTTTGTAGAACTGTTTGACCCTGGGCAGGTTATAATGATCAGCCTGTTTAAACGTTAGTTGTGTTAGAAATGTCTCGAGCATTTTGTTACCAGTGTCATCGCCCCAAAGTCAGCTGCCTGTGTGGCCGTATCGAAAAACAGCACAATCAAATCAAGGTGATTGTGTTACAGCACCCTGATGAAGTCAGTAACGCCAAGGGTACTGCGATCATAGCAGAACTGGGGCTGCAGCAGTATGTGAGCTGGAAGGGAGAAGACTTTACCCGACATCAAGGCCTGATTGAGCTGCTAGCAGATTCAGCCGAGCGGGTGGCTATTCTGTTTCCAGCAGAAAATGCCATACAGATAAAGCAAATGTCTGAGAGTCATAATATCGAATACCTGATTGTGATTGATGCCAGCTGGAGAAAGGCGCAAAAAATTTGGCAAATAAATCCACAGCTGCATCAGCTCAGGGCATTGAGCTTTTCGGACGAACATCATTCAGATTACCGAATAAGAAAGATCCCACAGGCTGGTTATTTGTCGACCATTGAAAGTATTGTATTGGCTCTGAATGCGTTGGAAGGCGATCAGGTACGCTATCAGTCGATGTTGGATCTATTCAGGCAAATGGTTGATTTTCAGATAAAAAGTATGGGAGAGGATACTTATCAGAGGCACTATATAAAGAAATCTGACGATCAACATAAATAATTAAAAAAAAGTATGGAAAATAAGGTCTCTATAATATAGAATCTCCGCCTCTTTACCAGAGGGTGATTAGCTCAGTTGGTAGAGCGTCGCCCTTACAAGGCGAATGTCGGGAGTTCAAATCTCTCATCACCCACCAATTTCGGACCGGTAGTTCAGCTGGTTAGAATGCCG
>JBFHVQ010000067.1:0-16114 GCA_041589455.1 Gammaproteobacteria bacterium
CATCCACAACACCATTAAATGGAGGGAGCGAACAAAATTCACCAGCATAGGTAGCCCCTGCTGATATCAAAAACACAACAGTAAATAACCACCTGAGGAGTACCGCTTTTAGACGGCTCATACGGCTACCGCCCGGATTAAAAATCCACTATTAATATACAAAATCAATTTCACTATAATAATTATCGATAAATTCTGTTTTAGAGAATGTAGCAGCACTAATCATCATTATTAGTATGATTAAT
This sequence comes from Gammaproteobacteria bacterium, assembly GCA_041589455.1. Classification (GTDB taxonomy): domain Bacteria; phylum Pseudomonadota; class Gammaproteobacteria; order SZUA-229; family SZUA-229; genus SZUA-229. The sequence continues at coordinate 246 of JBFHVQ010000067.1, forward strand.
ATGCTGATAAAGCACGGGTGAATTATACCCAATATAATCAATCATATATAAAGCAAAATTAATCAAAAATATATACTATTTCAAAAAAATCACTGAATTTTTTGAAAACATCAGCACAAACTAATGAAATTAGCTAGAAGTTGATACTTAAGTATATGACACTAGACTATTGATAGTGCTGAAATTTAGTGGATATCCCTTATGTCTTTCTAAACGGAAACAAAATAGTTATAAGCGGTATATGTGGGATAATCAGAGAATTCCCCGAAAACCAGGCATAAACAGTAAAAATCAAGAGAGTACCAGCCCAAGACGATATACAGCCTAGTGGAGTATTCAAGCTAATTGCACATATAAATAAGTAAAATTATGTCACTGTTTTTCATTAATTCACTAAATATCGCATACTCACATTACTTTCTTTAATCACATTTAATTTAATGCGCTTATTGGCGAATTTGTTGCAGATAGCTAAAATACAGTAAGAACCCTTAGCAAATGTAGGGAGAAGACAATGACTCACATACAAATTGCACCCGATATTGAGTTTAAACTAGATATCGACCTGGATAACGTTACTGACCATACTCGGGACTATGATCTGCAACAACATAAAGCTGAAATTTATGCCCTGTTTGAAAAGCGACTAAAAGAGGCATTTCCAGAAGGCTTTAAGATTAATAGCTTTGAATTTGGTATCGATAATAGCCATCACTAAGATTACACGGCACGGTTAATCGAAAATGTCCGAAATGGAGGAACACACCCGTTATTGCCTTTAAACACGAGAGGCAATAACATCGGATACCATTCCCCACTCAAACTAACAATTGGAGCAGTGCAATATATGCTCTACCGCCTGCCAATGTAAATAAAAGCAATATTAACGCATTAACAAATAACTGACACTTCTAAGATATGACTTAATGAAATACCTTGTTAACTCGGCTATTATTCTAATAATTTGTATATCACAGTGCAGTCATGCTGAAACGATAGAAAATGATTTGGATCTGGAAAAATGGTTTTATAGTGATGAGGAAATATCTACCGATCACGTCAATGAAGGTATTTTACGATTACTAAAAGAACTGCCGGTAAAACCTGTCCTACATTCAAACAATCATATCACTATTAACGAAAAGAGCCTGACAAGCGGATGGGTGCTGCTAGAACAATGTTATGAAAATCTAGACCCGGTCGCTATTACCGAAATTGTTTATCAATATGCGTTTATGCGTCATTTACGCATAAGCGATCAGTTCAATATTGAATCATCAAAAATTAACAATAACGCTGTCAGACTAGAAAACGTCAAAAAAAATGCAAAACTCTGCATAAAAGCTGATGTTAAAATATTAAACAAACAGAATGATGGTACTTTTAGTTTGATCAACGGACCATTCCATAGAAAGTTCCTTGATGGCTACTATCCATATCATGTAAGCTTACGGATTAACTACCCTTCATCAATTATAAAACTGATTTCCATTACACCCAAACCACAACAGGGATTCGAAATTAACAAAACAGCAGATTCACTTCTCATCGAAAGCTACTTCGAAGGGAAACTCACTGTCGTATTGTTGTTTAAACCAAATAATCTATTTACGTCGCCGAGACACTAAAGCAATCAAACCACTTAATCCTAAAAGCAAAATAGATATAACACTCATTTGTCCACCACCGCCGCCACCAGAGCTTGAAGCTGTGGTATTAGCAGGTGGCTAACTGACATCCGGGTTTAAAGGCGCATGATCATATTCCATCACCATCGCCGTCAGTATCAACAGATTCAGTTGGTTCATCGGGTAATACATCGCTGTTGATGCAACATAATCAGCATCGCTAACTGTTCAGACTTCTGCGTAACAGGCACTCAAAAGAATGCAGGTTATAATAACCCTCTAAACATCTATATTTATTGATATACCAATAAATCTACCCTATTAATGCTGATATACTGCAGCTATGAAATCTTTACCCATCAATCTTGTAATACCAGATATAAAACAAGCATTAAATACCCACACACGCTTGGTCGTACAGGCATCGCCAGGTGCGGGGAAAACCACTGCCGTGCCCATCGCGCTACTCGACCAGCAATGGCTCAGTGATAAACAAATCATATTACTCGAACCACGGCGACTTGCAGCGAGAAATGCTGCGGCTCGCATGGCTTTTTTACTTAATGAAAAAGTCGGAGAAACGGTGGGATATCAGATTAGGCAGGACAATTGTTTCAGCGACAAGACAAAAATATTGGTGGTTACTGAAGGTATTCTGACACGCAAATTGCAGGCCGATCCGGAGTTACAGAAAATCGCACTGGTAATATTTGATGAATTTCATGAACGCAACTTACACGCCGATTTATCACTGGCCCTGTGCTTACAGAGCCAGCAAATATTGCGTGAAGATTTGAAAATACTGGTAATGTCGGCAACACTGAATACTAATGCTGTCGCCTGTCTGCTAGATAATGCACCGATCATCCAGAGCGAAGGAAGAAGTTTTCCAGTTGAAATTAACTATCTTGAAAAAAAACACAATCAAAGAAACCATTTGAAATCGCAACAGCAACTCTATTCAAACCTGTTGAACACAGTCATTAAGGTCATTAACAATCACCAGGGAAACTGCCTGGTATTTCTTCCCGGTGTAAAAGAAATATATCTGCTTGAAAAACAGATAAAACAAAGGATTGAAAGTGACTCCATTCAAAATATTTTAATCGCACCATTGCACGGCAGCCTGAATAAACAACAACAGGATCTTGCTATCGTAGCACCTCGTGATAAAGCCATGCGTAAGATCGTACTCGCCACCAATATTGCCGAGACCAGTATCACCATTGAAGGCATTAGCTGTGTGATAGATTCCGGCCTTGAGCGACGTCTCGTTTACAACCCGGCATCTGGCATGAACCGTTTGATCACTCAACAAATCTCACAGAACTCCGCTGAGCAGCGCAGTGGCCGTGCAGGCCGATTATCTGCCGGTGTCTGTTACCGATTATGGACATCTCAGCAACAACTTCGCCTTATAAAACATGGATCTGCCGAAATACTACACAGCGACTTATCCTCACTGGTACTTGAACTGGCAAACTGGGGTGTAACAAATGTTAAGGAAATGCAATGGATGGACACCCCTCCTGCCAGTGCCAGCGCGCAGGCAAACGCATTACTACAACAACTCAATGCCATTGATACAAACGGCAAAATAACGCCGCATGGTCGAGACATACTAAAACTGGGTACACATCCACGATTAGCACACATGATGCTATCTTCAGTAGCATTAAATCAGGCCTATCACGCCTGCCTGATTGCCAGTCTACTCACAGAAAAAGATATATTTCTTACTACTGACAATAAAAACGTAGATATTCATGACCGTTTGAATATATTGCAACATATTAAATTTAATCAACCCAATACAGGTAATCAAAAAGATATAGACAGTAAGCAATGTAAACGCATATTACAAAGTGCAGACGATTTCTTTAAACGACTTAAATTCTGTAGTAAGAAAACTACAACCCAAGAAGCATATAAACCCAATCTAAGCGGCGTACTCCTGGCCTACGCCTACCCCGATCGTATAGCTAAAATCCGTAGCAGCAAAGATGCACGTTATTTACTCAGCAATGGTAAAGGTGCTGTTATTCCACCTCACTTACAACAGCATATTCACAAGTACCTGGTAATAGCTAACCTGGATGCCAGACAGGGTGAAGCCTGTATTTATCTGGCCGCAGATATTAGTGCTGAACAATTAGAGGAATATTTTATCGATATAATCCAAGATCATGAAAGTATTACATGGAATGAAAACACGCAACGCGTTGAGGTAAAACAGAGCCGTCTAATTGGACAAATAGCACTAAAAGAAGCCATCATTAATCGCACTGAAAACCAGGATTCTGTAACGCAATGCCTGATACAGGCAATCAGAAATACTGGCATTAACTGCTTAAACTGGACACCCAGGGCAAACGATTTAAAAGCACGTGTACAATGTATTAATTATCATCTTAATAACAACCTGGAATTTAATAAACAACATACTGATAATACACTGCCAGACTTTTCAGAAGAAGCACTGACGAATACAATAGAAGAATGGTTAGCCCCACACCTTGATAATAAAAACAGTATCAAACAGTGTCTCAAGCTCGACATCTACAACCTGCTATTACACCAGCTTAACTGGGAACAGCAACAAACCATCAATATACTGACACCCGAGAAGATCAAGGTACCGAGCGGATCATCAATTAAAATAGACTACAGCGACCCTGCCCAGCCTGTTCTTGCTGTCCGATTACAGGAAGTATTTGGATTATACGACACACCGACAGTATTAAATGGACACTGCAGACTCATGATGCACCTGTTATCACCAGCGAGACATCCAATGCAAGTGACACAAGATTTAAATAGTTTCTGGGAAACCACCTATCATGATGTAAAAAAAGACCTTCGAGGGAAATACAAACGTCATTACTGGCCAGATGATCCGTTTAGCGCACAAGCAACCAGTAAAACCAAAAAAAACATGAATCGTTAGAATGCAACTGAATCAGGTATTCTTATCCCGCGAATTCAACTTATAAATACAGCCAATAATAAATATATCGCCTTTACTTCTTGATCAATACCAAATTAATTTGTAACGTTTATACCCGCTTACAATCAACCATGACATTATTATTAATATCAACCTATCACGGGACTAGTCACTTTAATAGTAAATCACCTTCTATTGGAATATATTCACTTGCTTCATTTATAAGTGACGCTGCAGTTAGTGGAGACACCCCATATACTTCAACGATTTTATTTTTTTCAATACGCAATTTATTGACTAGCAGATCAAAGTCCCCATCCCCTGACACAAGCACAACAATATCAGCATCATCAGAATAGTCCATTGCATCAATGGTTATGCCTACATCCCAGTCACCTTTAGCACTACCATCCGATCGTTGAATAAAGTTTTTTAATTTAACTTCAAAACCAATGGCTCGGAGTATATTCTGGAATTCTCGTTGCTTTGGATCACCTCTGTCAACTGCATAGGCAATTGCTTTAATAACGTCTCTATCTTGAGTGACAGTTCGCCAAAACTGGTTATAATCAAAATTACATCCGTGTACCTGCTTAGTAGTGTAATATACATTTTGCACATCAACCAATATAATAACTTTTTTCATATCAGACATTATCATTTAACAGCACTCTGACTACTATTCCATACAACTACTTCAAGAGCATCTAGTGCCTGATATATTTCAATAGCTTGCCGTGCATCTTTCGCAGGTGTTTTTCTAGTGGATTTCAAAAACGCGTGAATAATAATTAAGTCACCCTCTTGTGATTTAATAAACAGAACCCTTGCAGACTCATTATCATTATCAACTCTCAACTTATAAATAGTACCTTTATATTTCCATATTTTTGAATTTAAAGATTTTAGTTGCTTACCATGGTAAACATTACCATGTTCTACAAACGACTGAAATTTACTATAAATTTTAAAATACAGCCCTTTTGATATTCCATCAAGGAACAAGTATAAAGGGCGAGTTATCTTATTTTTTTCGACTAGTAGTATATTCATATACTGGAGATTAATTAATCAATACACGAGCAATTATGGTATCAGTAACCAGACATAACGAATTCTAACACTGATTCAAAGGTCTGCGGAGCTTTATTACAACATCACAATTCGTGATGTATCACAGCATAGAAGCTTTAAATTTACCGAAAACAAGATTTAAAATAAATTGATACCATCAAAAAACTAGCATTTTGCTATTATCAGGCAGTAACTGATTCAGGTAACTCCTAAGATTACAGCTGTCTGTAAAACCAAAATTCATTTGCATTAGTTCACACTTTTTCAATAAACTCTAACATTAAAGTATAATCTGGTTTATATGTATTGAGATAATAAACTGATTTATCGACACTTGTCTGATCAATAATAAATATACAATAACTATAAGGCTCTATTCGATAGAAGCCATGTGGGCTGTGCATCCTGGACAAACTTTTATATAAAGCGATTCCAGCTTTGCTATGAAATCGCACCTTCCCGCAGGTAACAATTAAGAGGTTAAGATGCAGGATTTTTCACGGACTATCAGTATATCAACACATAAAGCTTCACATTCATTTCTTACTGCATTGTTATTCATCATTTCATTGACCCTGAGCGCCTGTGGTGGCGGTGGTGGCAGTGGCGAAACATTGCCAACAGCAGATACCACCGCTCCAACTATCACCCTGAATGGTAGCAATCCTTACACTATGGACCTGGGAGATAGTTATGCAGAACCTGGCGCTACGGCATCCGATAATCGTGACGGAGATGTGAGTGTTACGATTAGTGGCTCAGTCAATTCCAGTATAGCTGGAATCTACTCAATCACTTATTCTGCAACAGATAGCGCAGGAAACACCAGTACGGCGACAAGAACAGTAGATGTTTTAATGGCTGATACTACTCCACCTGTTATCAACCTCAATGGTGATAATCCTTTATTGTTAACACAAGGAAATAGCTATATAGAACCCGGTGCAAGCGCAGCTGATGAGCGAGATGGTAGTGTCAGCGTCAGTATCAGCGGTACGGTTGAGACTACTATTATCGGCAGCTACAGCATTAGTTATAGCGCCACAGATACCGCAGGCAACGTTAGCACAGTAAGTAGAACGGTTGAAGTACTGGGTCCAGACACAACGGCACCCGTCATAACAATCACTGGCGCGAACTTCTACACTTTAGGGCAAGGCAACAGCTATATTGAAGCGGGCGCCACCGCTACAGATGATCGCGATGGTAATGTCAGTGTCAGCATCAGTGGCACAGTTGATACCAATACTGTTGGTAACTACATCATCACCTATACTGCCAGTGATAGCGCGAATAATACCGCTATCACCACCAGAACAATTGAAATTGTGCCATCCCGGCCGTTTATCACCACCTGGAAAACAGACAATTTCTCAGAAGCCACCGCAGATAATCAGATTATGATCGGTACTGCAGGTACTGGCTATAATTACACGGTGGACTGGGGCGATGGCCAGTCTGACACCAATGTCACCGGCAACATCACACACACCTATGCTGTAGCAGGCACCTATACCGTGTCAATTAGCGGTGATTTTCCTCGAATATACTTTTATTACCCGGGTTATGATAATTACAAGATACTTTCTGTTGAACAATGGGGAACCAACAGATGGCACTCAATGAGCAGAGCTTTTGTAGGCTGTATTAATCTTGTGGTCAATGCAACGGATGTTCCTGATTTATCGCAGGTAACAGATATGAGCGAAATGTTTTCCGGCGCTTCTGCCTTCAATCAGGACATTAGTAACTGGGATGTTTCCAATGTCACCAATATGAGTTATCTGTTTTATTTCGCTAGCGCTTTTGAACAGGATCTCAGCACCTGGGACGTCGCATCAGTCACCAATATGTCTCAAATGTTTGCTTATGGCAAAAACCCCCCAGGCCTTGAGCTGTGGGATGTTTCGTCTGTCACCGATATGAGTGATATGTTTCGAAATGCAACTACATTTAATCGTGATATTAGTGCCTGGGATGTCTCATCGGTCACCAGTATGAGCGACATGTTCTCTGGAGCCAAGGCTTTCAATCAGGATATCACAGGCTGGAATGTTTCAGCGGTAACCGATATGAACGGCATGTTCTATGGTACCGATACCTTCAATCAGGATATTAGTATCTGGGATGTTTCATCAGTAACCGACATGAACTCCATGTTCCTGTTTGCCGATGTATTTAATCAACCCATCGGTAACTGGGATGTTTCAGCTGTAACCAATATGAGAGACATGTTTTCAAGCGCCTCTGCTTTTAATCAACCTTTAAACAACTGGAACGTCTCTGCTGTGACTAATATGGGGAGCATGTTTGCCTTTGCCACCTCATTCAATCAACCACTCAGTAACTGGGACGTATCATCAGTCGTATTTATGTATGACATGTTCTTAGGTGCAACCATATTTAACCAGGACTTAAGCAACTGGAATGTTACTTCTGTCACTAGCATGGTAGATATGTTCAGAGATGCAACCAGTTTTGATCAAAACATCGGCACCTGGAATATTTCAACTGTAAAATACATGGATAGTATGTTTTATGGTGCCGGACTTTCAACAACAAACTATGACATCCTGCTAACAGGCTGGAGCAACCAGAGTCTGCAACTCGACGTGAGTTTTGATGCCGGATCCAGCCAGTACTCAAGCAGCTCACAATCAGCAAGAGATACACTAACGAATAGTTTTGGCTGGTTTATACAGGATGGTGGCATAGCACCTTAACTCTTTATATGATAATGATTTGAGTTAAGGAGTCGGTGATAAACAATAACAGAAATAATTCTTAACTATGTGCATCACATAGTACAATCATAGTTAATTGAATGTCTTTCACTGTTTGAACAGGTATAAAATCCAGACCGAAAAGCCTGAGTTCTATATTACGAATGAATATTCCAAAGCAAGATCTATTCACCTAACTTAAGCGTCTCTGACTATCACTTGAATGAGGATATTAAACCTGCCTGCTTATTATTCTTTCTTTTTATGCGCACCCTGCTTTCTTTTGTATATCCACTGAATATCTGCAAACAAAAGGACAAATCAATTTAAAATGCATTAAATTAACCTGTCCTCTTATAATTACTTATGGACAATAATCAATTACTACACCTTCATCGCCATAAACTGTAGATACCGCAACAAAGTCGATACCTTTAGATTCTGTAAACAAACAACCCGCTGATGTACCAATAAATTTCGGGCCAGCCATGCCTGGAGAACTGGTATAACCCCAGGAGTTAACAGATATGACAGGACCATCACCGGTAATTTCATCCATAGCTTGAACCCATGGCCCACCAGAAGAGCCTCCAGTTAAGCCACTATTTGCAAGCCACCAGTTGACACTACCTTCTGTTGTCATGTCTTCAGCGCTATACATAAAATTAGGATCATCACTGTATGAGTAACCAAGCGCATGCGTAAAATCTGCACTATTAGTTGCGGGATTGCCATCATCAACACTAGGCAATAGGAAACTGATGTCCATCGAACCTGCTGCAATATCCAGACTTTCCGGTGCATTTGTCCCTGAGTGCGCACCAGTATCAGAAACCACATAATAGGCGTAGTCCCATTCAATGTTATTGGGGAAAGTTGTTGTGGTCCATGCTACATCCACCACACCAAAAGCTGGTGCCCAACATCCCATTGGGTCATTGTTACAATTGGTATCTGTTCCTGACCCGGTTGTGCCCGCCTGGTTAGGAATAAATAAAACATTTCTAGCAAAAGCTTTATTTTCATCATCGTAAACACAGTGGGCAGCAGTAATAATCACAGATCGTCCTGTGACTCCATCAGTGGCTACCGTGCCAGAACAGACATAGCCTGTCCAGGGGCCTTTTCGTTTAGAATTATTGGGCATTTCAAAATATATCCGCCCTGCCGCCTGCAATACAACACCACCAGCAGTCCAGGCAGCATTGCTTATCACATGTTCAGGGACTTCATTACCGCCTCCACCGGTACTACCAGTGCTAACAATAAAATCAACGTCGACTGAGGTTGCCGTATTACCACCTTTACTAGCGTTATCTTTAGCCACCACATGCCAGCTCCAGTTACCATCACTAAAACCCTGCAATGTCATTTGCCAATTGTCATTACCGACAAAACCGGGCCTAAAAGATTGTGTAGTTACGCCATCTGGATAAGTAATAACAAACGACACTGATTTAATACCACTTGCATCTGTAATAACGGCTGAAAATAGAGAACTACTACCAATGCTTTCACCCTGTTCAGGGCTCATGAATGTAATTGATGGTACAGTAGTATCATCATTTCCATCGCCTGCCCCTGGAGGCTTGGCATAAGGAGATTGTTTCTGCGCTGTTAGCTGCCGGGAGTGACCATAAGGCCTTAAGGTGCCATCTTTATTGCGTATATAGCCCTGCCCATTGTTATCTATTAACATATCACGAGGAATTGCGGCGTTTATGCGTTGCTTACTCCAGTGATCAAATATCCGTTGAGCATTGGCACTGGGATTACCTTGCGCAGAAGCCAGAGATGTATTAAATGACCAAACAATGACCAGAGTAGCGGTGGTCAGAAACGAACTACATACAGGAGACGTTCTTTTATTCATTTTAAAATCTCACAAACTGATTTTATAATTCTAATATTAGGTCAATTTCAAAAAGTGTATTCAATTTGATTAGATAAACAGACGAAAAGCAAAAATAAAGCCACCGTTTAGCGGAATATTTAAGATTTGGAAAATGTTACTGATAAACAGTAGAAGTATTTATTACGCGCTAAATGTATAAAGCGTTCATTAAAAGCACTTATGAGTAATCTAGTTGATTAATTCAGTTAATTATTAACTGTCCGTGTCAGACTTAGTTGAATATAAATGATGACCAAATATAGGAAACCTAAATCGATAGATAATCGTTAAGAAGTCAATTTATACTGAATCATAAATACAATGTATCGCATGCTGATAATAACGATTAAATTTAAACGAATCATGAATGTCAGGTTTATTATCAAGATGTCCAGATTGTTTTTATTATATTAAAGAATACTACATTCCATACGATGTATTTACTAACTCAGCCACTTCATCCAGGCCATTGATACAAAAAAAACCAGTGTCGCTAAAAGCAACAGAACATTCAGTGATCCGTTAGTATAATTACCCATCCATACTCTTCGACCATTAAGAATTAGCAAAGCTATAGCCAGTAGTGGGATAAACATTGCGCCGATCACGGCATAGAGCTTTTGCACGTCTTTAAAACTCATTAGAAGACCAAGCATAGGTACCAGTGCAATGCCCCATAGGTAAACACGGTAAGGCATTGATTTAGTGATATTACCGGTTAATGTTTGTTTGTTACGACAAATAAACAAATGCCAGATATCTGCAAATAGGTAAGGTACCGCTTGCCACACACCCAGCAGGCTACTAAATATAGCGCTGAATGCACCTATCAGAAAAAGCCAACGTCCCCAGAAGCCCAGAGATTGCTCCAGACTTGAAGACAAAGTAACCAGCAAACTGGCCCCCTTACCTTCTATTTCGATACTACTGCCGATAATCACCATTGCTAGTCCAAACAGAACAGTCATACTATAACCAGCAGCCAGATCTATACGACAGGTTTTTATCGACTCTGTTCCCATGCGCCCTTTTTCACGAATCCAGTAGCCGTAGCAAAGTATGGTCAATGTACCTCCTACTCCACCAATAAGTGCAACCGTCCATGTTATACCCATACCCTGCGCATCAGGAATAGTTGGAATCAGCAGCCCCGAAAACACTGCCGTCGCTCCTGGCCAGAGAAAAAACGCGGTCACCAAAACCGTAATAAACATAATACCAATGCAAATACTCATGACTTTCTCAAACACCCTAAAGCCACCAAGCATTACCAGCCCCAAACCAACCAGACTAGATAACATCCCGAAAAATACCTTGCCACTATGAGCATCTGTAAACAGCGGGATCATCGCGTGTAGCGTTATACCACTGGCACTCATCAATGCCGTCCCTACAAAAAATGACCAAAGCAGCAAATAAGGCAGAAATAACCAGCCGATAATAGAGCCAAAGCGATGCGCGACACCTTCAATAAAAGTAGTACCTGTAACTAACTGCCATCGTGCAAGGCCTTCAGTTAAAATAAATTTGAAAAAACCACCGATAACAACCGCCCACAAAACGGCAACACCCAAATGACTACCCGCGAAACTGGCCGTTGCCAGATCACCTGCTCCTACACCCGTAGCTGCGACTAAAAAACCAGGCACTAAGATTGATAGAAATCCTGGTTTGATTGTGTGGTGAGCTGGGATTTGTGATGGATTCATTTGAGAGCTTTTACTTTAGCATCAGCGTTAATAGAGTAATTTCGAAGTAAAGTACACAGTACATTAAATTAATAAGCGGCATTAAGCTAATTATTATACAAGCGATTATATCATCGCTACTTATGCTAATATAGCGACTTGTAAGTAGGCATCCTACAGAATGTATTATTTTTTAACCCATACTGATAGTATCATGAATAAACAATCAGGCGTCACTCTAACAGTTCTCACAAACATAGAACAAACTGCCTTTATCTATGCTCATACAGTTCAGTACTCTCTGTTAACGCTTTACTCCTTCGATGTAATATCAGGCACTTTATTTTTGCAACATCAAAATTTTACATTGAATAAATGCAGATCATTGTAATTTAATAATCATCTCTCCCTAATAATCAGCATGAATAACCATTCAATATACACGTATTTAAACAGGTCATTCCCCATTGGGGTTCGCTATATGCTTTTATCAGCCGCCGGTTTTGCATTAATGGCGGTATGTGTAAAACAGGTTAGTCAATACGGTATTCCCCTACTCGAAATAATTGCAGCACGTGCACTGGTTTCATTAATCATTAGCTATATCGATGTAAAAAGAAAAAATCTTTCGATCTGGGGTAATAATAAACCTCTGCTCATCGCTCGAGGTTTTGTTGGCGCGTTTTCTCTCATTTGCGTATATTACGCAGTTATCACTTTACCACTGGCTGAAGCCACACTAATACAGTACTTACACCCCGCCTTCACAGCAGTCATTGCACTTATTTTTCTTAAAGAAAGAGTACACCTGTCTACCATACTCTGCATTGTACTTTCGATCATAGGGCTTTCTGTTCTGATATTACCAGACCAACTATTATTAAACACCACACAAGCCACGCATACAGAGTTACCCAGTTTCAGCGTTATTGTAGCAATATCCGGTGCACTTGGCAGTGCTATTGCTTATGTACTGGTAAGAAAGCTTAGCCAGACCGAAGACAGCTCTGTAATCATTTTTTATTTCCCACTCATTGCACTTCCTGTGGCACTATTATTCCCAGGTGAAAATTTCATAATGCCTACACTGGAATCTCTCGGACTACTATTACTGGTCGGTATATTTACCCAGGTCGGCCAGGTTGGCCTGACCAAAGCCATGCAAACCGATACTGCTAGCAAAGCAACTGCCTATTCATATATACAAGTAATTTTTGCCGTACTACTTGGCTGGGTTTTTTTCGCAGAAACACCATCTAGCTGGTTCTGGATGGGTGGTAGTATGATAATAACCGGTGCATTGATTAATACACTCTGGAAGCACTAGTTAGTTTTTAGTTTATGTATGAAGTGCGTAAATTCAAGAAACGAAGCATTACCTGAATACGGCACCCGATGATTACGTAAATATCTTTATTATTACCAAAGCATTATTATTAACTTTCCTGTTTCTCCTCAGAAGCCTGATTTGTTTCCTGCTCATTTTCTTTGTTCTTATCCTGCTCGCTCGTTTGATCAGTACTTTGCCCACCACAGCTTCCACAACAACTCATAATTTACCCTTCAGTTAATGACTATGGGCTACATATTAAACCTACAGATTTATCTTGCAATTGACACATGTTAAGTCTGTATCAATATCAACCTGGCCTGCCATCAACGCGTGGCGTGACCAGCATAAAGCCATAGAAATACAGATAAATTGTAAAGGCTAAAACCCAGAGACCACCTGCTATACCAATACTCCATAACATATATTCAGGCAACCAGGCCGGTACAATCACCCGTATAAGTGTTGCCATGAAAATAAACACATAAGCCAGGGTAATTAACTTCGGCGGGTTTAACTGACGCCCAGTATGCCCCAGGGTGACCCTCGATATCATGGCAAGAATCATCCCGCCCATTGCACCCACGGTAATGCTGTGCAAAGCGGCACTGATATTGCCCATTAAACCCAGACTGTATAGCGCTAGCATGAGAAAACCCAAGGGGATAAAAATATATGCCAGATGAAGTGACCAGAGTAATGGCACCGCTACACAATACTGAAAGCCCCAACGAGAGAAACGCCAGCCATTGGTTATCGCAGCGATTACAGACACCGTTAACAATAACATCGATGACACATGGTTAAACCCGCTAAAAGCGATAATCAGTAACACAATAATGCTTAAACTACTTAAAATTTCCAGCCACTTTATTGGTGCATTTTTAGTGCAACGGGTGGTATTAGCAGTAAAAGCTGGAATCACCCTACCACCTAATATAGTGATAATTAATACAAAAAGAACAATGGTTCCATGTAATGACTGCGTGGCGACATGAAGCAGATTATTTATCACTCCCCAGTGCCCAATGGCATTTAATAGACACAAAACAAATAAAATTGGCACAAACATCAGGTTGCGCCACTGTTGGACCTTAATAACCGGATAAGCCATTGCGATCGTAGACAACAGAAGAAAACTCACATCCACAACCGCAATAATCCAGGCAGAAATACCAAAAGACACGCCAAATGCCAAAAACAATCTACCCGCAAGCCAGCTCAATGCCAGAACTGCAAGGGGTTTACCCCGTATGCCCTGCACACCCGTCCATGACTGCACAGCGGTTAATAAGAAACCAACAACAATTGCCGCTCCAAAACCAAACAGCATTTCATGCCCATGCCACCATACAGGGCCACCATGTGGTGTCCATTCTGATGGACTGATCCAGAAATAACTCCACCAGGCGATAGCGATGACTGAAAACAGCACGCCACCTAGAAACAATGGCCTGAACGCCAGACGCAATATAGGGGGAATAGCTAAAGCAATACGGCTGTCATCAATATTTAAAGGCATGAGGCAAAGTCTTCCATACAGATAAAAGGAAACGGGATAAGAACCAGTTATTCTAATTAGAAACAGCTGACTACAGTACCATAAAAAAGACCTTCTCTTCAGCAATATGATTTAAAGAATGCATACAATTGTTACACCACTACTTAAACTTACCTACTCAATAACACCGTTGAACAATGCTTTATGTTGTCAATTATCACAAAACTATCACGCATATATCACGTATTTATAACATCTTACTTTATACAGTAAATCTCATGAACCAAGTGATATTGCCCCTGTCTAGTAGTCGTTAGTCAATTAACACAATGGAGTAAAAATGAAATTAATTACTAAAACAACCGGTGCAGCACTTGCTATCGCAGCGGCTACGATGGCAGGTTGCATGAATGACACAACAACCAAAACATCAGCCAGTGCATCTGAAAACGTACATTGTTACGGCGTTAACAAATGCAAAGGTCACAATGATTGCAAAACAGCAAGTAATGCTTGTAAAGGTCATGCTTCTTGCAAAGGCCAGGGTTTTATCAGCATGTCAGAAAAATCGTGCGATCACGTTGGTGGAAAAGTCGGTGCATAACAAAGCACAAATTAATAAATTAAACACACAAACTACAATTTAGGAAATATACACATGATAAATTCAAAAAAAGTAATGGGTGCGGCTATGGCAATTGCAGCAGCGGGCATGTTAAGTGCAACTGCACCTGCATTTGCAGAAGGTTCATCTAGCGGAAATATTCACTGTTATGGTGTTAATAAGTGCAAAGGTCATAATGACTGTAAGACGGCAAGCAATGCCTGTAAAGGCCATGCTTCATGTAAGGGCCAGGGTTTTGTATCCGTATCAGACAAAGCCTGCGATCACCTGGGCGGCAAAGTCGGTAAATAATGACTGAACCCTGCAGACATGCGATCCGCAGTCTGCAATGAAATTAATGCAACGAGGCAAACAGTTTAACTGCTTGCCTCGTTTGTATTACGAATAAACTGACGGAAGTACACTATCATGGCACGTCCCTTTCTGGGTTTTGGACTTGGTCTTCGCACTGAGCACTAC
>JBFHVQ010000068.1:0-16086 GCA_041589455.1 Gammaproteobacteria bacterium
CTGCAGGCATTGGTGTCTGATCCCGTCCATTGATGATAATGTTTTTTAACATTTCATCAGACACCGAATTAAGAAAACCCTGATTATTTAACGCGGGTGGCACTATAGGTAAATCACGTGGTCGTGAGAACATTAAGCCAGTCCCTTTGCCGCCTTTTCCTTCCTTACCATGACAACTCAGGCAAAATTTTTCATACAGTGCTTCACCTTTAACTGCATCAGCTCGTATACGTTCAGGCTTCCATTCTGGAATAGCGGCGTTATTCCAGCTACGAATATATTTAATAATCGATTTAATTTCATTCTCAGACAACCGATAAAAACTGGGCATAATTCTGCCAGGACGACCGATTCGTATCGTTCGATGCAGATACTCATCTGGTGCCTGCTCAAGAAACGACTTCAGCCCGATGGGAATACCGACACCTCCCATGCCCTGATAGCCATGACAGGTTGCACAGTTATCGTCATATAATTGCTTGCCACTGTCCGCATTAACGGGCTGAAAAGCACCTAATATGAACACCAGATAAAGCACAAACTGAAAGCATTTAGTGAAGTGTAATGTAGTCATATTTTTATTGTAAAAAACGTTTACCATGGTGTTTAGCAATGGACATATTAACTTATTGTGATTAAGGCTTCACATACCCGTAAAGAACTCTACGGGTTAACATATTACTGGACTCAATCTGACATATGGATCTGGTTTATTCATTATTATAGATCACCCTAGCAGCACTATTGATTTAGCTCAAAGACCATTTGCCATATCTAAACAAAATCGAGATGTAGATAGTATAGTTTATTCGTTTTTTCATCTCATCAAAGCACTTACATTATCTCGCCACCTGTATACAATTATAGATAGGTAACTGTTTTCATTAAATTTTTACTCCACTTGTCATTAATAACCCGTAACAGAATAGTCATCTTAATAAATCATCGGCCTACATCATAATGTGGTGTATACTACACGCCCTGTCGACGTCTATTGAAGCAACAAAATCCCTTATGCCTGCCGAATCAAATTTTGAACACCTTGGCTTATCGCCACAAATTTTACAAGCCATCTCTGAAAAAGGTTATACATCACCTTCTGCGATACAGTCTAAAGCCATTCCTTTAGTGCTTCAGGGCAAGGATTTAATGGCTGCAGCCCAGACCGGCACTGGCAAAACTGCAGGCTTCACACTGCCGATTATTGAAAGACTATTAAAGGGTCAGCATGCCCAGGCGAATCAGGCCAGAGTGCTCATATTAACGCCAACTCGTGAGCTGGCAGCTCAGGTAGAAGAAAGTGTACAGACATATAGCAAGCACACAAAGCTACGTTCTACCGTGGTATTTGGTGGTGTGAAAATTAACCCACAAATGCAAAAGCTATGCAAAGGAGTGGATATTCTAGTTGCCACACCTGGACGTTTGCTAGACCTTTATAATCAGAACGCTATTCGCTTTAAACAACTGGAAATCCTGGTTCTGGATGAAGCCGACAGAATGCTTGATATGGGGTTTATTCACGACATTCGAAAGATCATGGCGGTACTTCCTAAACAACGACAGAATCTATTGTTCTCTGCGACATTTTCAAATGACATACGTACACTTGCAAAAGGCATTTTACACCAGCCCGTTGAAATATCGGTAACACCTCGAAACACCACAGCAAAAACTGTCGAGCAGTGGATATGTCCGGTCGATAAAAAGCAGAAGCCCGCATTATTAAGCCATTTAATTAAAGATAATAACTGGCAACAGGTGCTGGTTTTTTCTCGCACAAAACACGGCGCAAACAAGCTGGTACGCATATTAGAAGATGAAGGAATTAAAGCCGCCGCTATCCATGGCAATAAAAGTCAGAGCGCACGTACCAAAGCACTAGCCGATTTTAAAAGCGGTGAAGTAAGAACGCTGGTGGCAACAGACATAGCTGCTCGTGGCATCGACATCGATCAGCTGCCCCATGTAATTAATGTTGATTTACCCAATGTTGCCGAAGATTATGTTCATCGTATTGGTCGAACAGGCCGTGCTGGTGCTAATGGGCAGGCGGTTTCCCTGGTCAGCGCTGATGAATTTGAGCAACTATCTGGCATAGAACACCTGATAAACAACATTCTCCCCAGAAAGCTGGTTGATGGCTTTGAGCCGGTACATGATCTGCCTGCTTCAGATTTATCTAAAAAGCCTAAAAAACCCAAGAAGCCCAAAAAACCGAAGACTGGACATAAAGATGGCCAGAGATCAGGTGAAATAGCACAGGGCCATAAACCGTCTAGCCAGACTACAGGAAAGTCTAGAACCCATACGAATACAAAGAAGAAAACGCAGTTCAAAAAAAAGAAAAATACTGCGTCTAATTCAACAACAGACAAACAAAGATCCCGATCAGCATCACGCCCTCCTAGATAAACAGGACGGGCTAACATGCTTATGGCCCTTCACTATAACCATCTAAATCATATAGCTTGTTTATAGTAAGCTAAAAATTCTCTTTCCAGAAGTCGCGCTAACTTCAAATCACTACACCCGTCTAACACAATCACTTTAGCTATTACCACTTGCCTAGCATCGGCTTCAGATCGGGCTCAGCCGCTGAAATAGACGAGATATAGCATCATGAAACAAATCCAAATATGATAATATTCAACATATAACTGAATATATTTATATCAACTGCATAAATAAGGGATATTAAGTTCGGCTGGATAATTTGGTTGAAGCTAATAAAACGATAATAATTATTCATTCAAAGTTCAATCTCATCCATTTTTATTTGTAAACCGTATGTATATTCAATTTCACTCAAACATTACTTAGTGATTACTGTTAAATTAACACAAGAGTATAAAATATGTCCTTGAAAGCACTAGTATTAGGCGTAGCTGCAATTACATTCTCATCAGCTGCCATATCAAAAGAGACACTGAAAATAATCACCTGGAAAGGCTATGCACCCAAAGCGATTGTCACAGCATTTGAAAAAGAAACCGGCATAAAGGTTAAGCTAACCTACAGTAACAATGAGGAAATGATCGCTAAACTACGCGCAACCAGAGGCGCAGGTTTTGATCTGGCACAGCCTAGCCAGGACAGGATCGCTTTTGTACAAAAAAAATATCGAATATACCAGCCAATTGATTTTACAAAAGTTAATACAAACCTGTTAATTGACTCTATGGTTACTGCGGTAAAAAAGAATACTGAAGTTAAGGGTAAATCATACGGCATTCCTCACGTCTATGGCACAACGGGCCTGATTATTAATAAAAAAGAAGCACCGGGTGCGAATGACTGGTCTGATTTATGGAACCCCCAATATGCTGGAAAAATTTCATACCGACTTAAAAGACCCATTTTAATTGGAGCAGCTTTTGCTATGGGTGAAGATCCATTTGCTCTATATGACAATAAAAAAGCCTATAAAGCACTAATTGATCGCGTTGAAGCAAAGCTTATCGCCTCGAAGGGATTAGTAAAAAATTACTGGACCAGCGGTGACACGCAGGTTGAAATTATTAAAAGTGGTGACGCTAATGTTATATCCGGCTGGGATGCCAAAGGCTGGGCACTCCACAAAATCAATCCTGATATTGATTTTGTGGCACCAAAAAGTGGTGCTCTAGGCTGGATTGACACATTCGCCATTCCCTCAAAAGCAAAAAATGTTAGCGCCGCCTATAAATGGATTAATTTCATTTCAAGACCTGAATACGCTGCCATGATTACCAATAGTGAAAAATATGGTACCGCTTCCAAAGATGCTGCTCAGTATTTAGAAACTTCTATTAAGGCAGATTTCGAAAGGTCTTTTTCCAAAGCAGATATCGATAATATTAAATGGCACCCTCCCGTTCCTGCAGGCTTCGATACAATTGAATCAAAGGCTTTAGACAGAATTAAAGCAGCTAACTAACGATTAAATTAAAATGATCGCCCCTGACTGAATCTTATTTACATACGATTCTATTGTGGGGCGTTTTATTAAACGGTATGAATTTAAATGGACAAGATATTAGAAATACAAAACCTTTCAAAACATTTTGATGATTTCACAGCAGTAAAAAATGTTGATTTTAGTGTTGAAGAAGGTGGTTTCTTTTCAATTCTTGGTTCATCAGGCTGTGGAAAAACCACTCTTTTACGCATTATCGCCGGATTCCAGCAGGAGTCAGAAGGTGACGTTATTATTCGCGGCCAGTCTATGAAAGGGATCCCTCCTGAGAAACGCCCGGTCAATATCGTTTTTCAAAACCTCGCGCTCTTTCCAATGATGAATGTCAGGGAAAACATTGCCTTTGGCCTGAAAAGACAAAAACTCAATAAAACAGACATCAATTTTAAAATTAATGAAATGCTAGAACGCGTTGGATTAAAGGGTTTTGAAAAGAAAAAAGTCACTGACCTGTCAGGTGGTCAACGACAGAGAGTCGCTATTGCACGTTCATTAGTCATGAATCCATCAATCTTATTGCTTGATGAACCGCTGGGTGCTTTAGACAGGAAACTCAGGGAACATATGAAAGTGGAGCTTAAACTGCTGCAAAAGGAAATTGGCACCACATTTGTTTATATCACCCATGACCAGTCAGAAGCGCTGGTGATGAGTGATCTGGTAGCCGTTATGCACAATGGTCAGTTTGAGCAAATTGATACACCACGTAATCTTTATAAAAACCCAAAAACATCATTTGTCGCCGGCTTCGTTGGTGATACCAACCGCTTTGAGCTACAGTCTGCATCAGCTGATACAATCATCACCCGAGGCGGCTGGAAACTCAAACTCCCTGATCTTACCAGCAGACCTGAAGTGCTTTACATTCGTCCTGAAGCACTTATTCTCAATCCTGACAATCATATGGATGGCGTCGATCAGTTTGATGTAACTATTAAGACTATTCTGTTTGACGGTTCAAACACCAAGCTTTCCACTGTAGTAAATGAAAGCCATGAAGAACTACTGATATCACTTCCGCAAAATGCTCAGTTTGAGGGCATATCAGAGGGAAGCTCGTTGAAAGTAGGCATACATCGAAATGATTTGAAATGTTTTTAGAGAACACATAATGGACAATAAAAGCAATTTCAATTTCACTTTTTATCTACTGATAGTACCGGTTTTACTGTGGCTAATTTTGACCATTGTCATTCCTCATATCGAGCTATTTATCAGCTCTTTCCTGGTTGAGGATGATATGGGTGATATGGTTTTTTCATTTGATAACTATATCGAATTTTTTAGCCAGCAAATCTACTGGCTGACATTTATTAAAACCGCAGCCTATTCGATTGGTGTCACTTTGCTGGCATTTGTAATTGCATTTCCCGTTGCATTTTATTTAAGCAAAGTCACGACAAAGAAAAATGCCGGTTTCTTAATGCTTCTATTATTGATTCCACTCTGGGTAGGTGAACTGGTAACGGTTTATGGCTGGATGGTACTGCTGGGTGATCATGGCGTTATCAACCATTTCCTGATAACGCTGGGTATTATCGAGGAACCTCTTAATATGCTGTATACCAATTTCAGTATGGTGATTGGCCTGCTTTATATGTCTATGCTGTTTATGGTAATCCCCGTTATGTCGACACTACAGAGCCTGGATGATTCATTAATTGAGGCCGCCTGTGATCTTGGTGCATCAAAATGGGTTATTTTCACTAAAATAATTATCCCCTATTCCATGCCGGGTATTACCTCAGGTGCAATTATCGTATTTATGCTGGTTATTGGTGATTACCTGGCACCTAACTTACTGGGTGGTAAAAACTCTTTGTGGTTTACAGAACAAATCTATAATGCCTTCCTTTCAACCTTTAACTGGAATGAAGGTGCCGCATTTGGCTTTTTACTGCTGCTGCTTTCCTCTGGAATTATCTGGATTGCACTTAAATTATCCGGTCAGAAACTGGAAAAGGTGGGCTCATGATACGTTCACTTCCGAGCTCAAATTTATATCGACTGGCTTACAGGTTATATATCTTCCTGTTCTTTACATTTTTATTGATGCCGTTAATCGCAATATCCATTCTTGCATTTAATGATTCTAATTTTATTTCACTTCCCTGGAACGGTTTCATATTCGACTGGTTTTTTTCAACCACTGATGAGCGACAGGGATTATTTGCCGATGAAGAACTCATAGCGAGCATTTACACCAGTATCAGCACCGGTTTTTTTGTAGCACTTATATCCACACTGGTTGGCACGCTGGCCGCATTACTCTTCGAAGAAGAACAGTTCCGATTAAAAGGCTTATTATATTTTCTGGCATTAGCACCACTGGTTATTCCTGGCGTTATCCTGGGTATTTCAATCCTGTTAACCGCAACTGCTGCGGGGAACCATATAGAAGATAACTTTGGCGTGGATATAGAACTGTTCAGACCCAGTTACTGGCTGGTTGTCCTGGGTCAGTTTTCCTTTGCCGCAACCTATGTCATGTTACTCGTGTCTGCACGCCTGAAAAAGTTTGACCGGACACTGGAAGAAGCAGCGCTAAGCCTCAAGGCAACCAGACTACAAGCAATCTGGTATGTGACCATTCCTTTTCTACGGCCTGCAATAATCGGTGCGTTTGTGGTCGCCTTTATATTAAGCTTCTCAAATATCAACACGACTATTTTTTTAATCGGGTCAGATCCAACTTTACCGATCGATTTATATTCCCGTATTCGTTTTAGCTCAACACCGGTACTGAATGCAGTTTCCTTCCTGATAGTTCTAACAATCAGTGTGATGGCAATTACGAATTTCTTCGCTAATCGCTCGAATAAGTGATTTTAGTGAGATTAAATTAATAACAGTTCTATTAACTTCTTATTCGAGCAATTCTATAATTGCTGCTCTCAGGATATTTTCTTTAACGTATTTTCATCTGTGTGTGAGAAAATCTCCTGATCAACGGGAATCCACAACTCCGTGTTTTCCCAGTAACTAAATGTACCGTCATCATGTGTTGTCACATTTAAAGAATAGCGTTTCGTTTTATAGCTGTCATCTAGATAGCGATTAGATAAAACACCATAAGTTGGAGATCCAGCCTCCGCCTCCAGATGAAAACTTTTGCTATCAGCCTCTGCAAATCCGCCGGCGTTTATTACTACAGCACGGGGCACAACAAAGCTACGCAACACCTGCTTTCTATCACTATCCCACATCCAGTAACCAAGCTCTTCATGGAAAGGATCTTCCTTATCAAGAGGCCAGCAAATGGTTGAATATCGTAGCCCATAGAGTGCCTGAGGACCATTATTTACCGGCCCCATTGGCTCGAATGTGATTTTTTCGCGGTATTTTGTGATGGTTTTTTTACCATGTATTCTTGAAGTATCTATTCCCTGGTCGCCCTGCCATTCACCCGCTAAAGCAGCTAAAGGCCCCAGATTTGCAATAATGTCGTTACTCATAGTTACATCCTCCAGTTTCATAGTGACCGTTTATTACCGTACATAACTATATACACCAATAGAAAATATTTGCACTGATATAGATCAGCATAGATAAGACCAGAATGAATCTCCCAAGAACCTATCCAGCAAAGTTAAACTGGACGGTAGAAATGTGATACATTGAGTGGTGCATTTCTACAATGCTGAGAATCGATTATAATCCAGGCCTATGCAATAACCTGAAATGAGCAGATGAATGACTGAAGCATCCGATTGTAACTACACCAAACCGCAACGATTGAACTATACAGAAGATGAAGCTCGATTTCCCTGGCTTGTCAGATTACTTGACGCCTACCACACCATAGACCAGGGGGTGAGTTCGGCAATCAACTATCACCAGCAAGACGGTCGCAATCTCGCCTGTGCCAAAGGTTGCTCCAGCTGCTGCACCACTCATTCAGATATTCCCGTATACCCATTAGAACTCATGGGTATGAGCTGGTATGTCATCGAGAAACTTGAACCACCATTACGCGATCAGTTACAGCAGCAGTTACAGCAATTAAATACCGTAAAAGGCTGCCCGTTTCTCATTCAGGGTGCATGCAGCATCCACCCAATGCGCCCCATCGCTTGCCGCCAGTTTAATGTACTGGATAAACCCTGTGCGGAAGGCGAGGATGCATTCCACACACGAAAGCGTGATGTTATCGAACCAATCAAACGTTATATGGATAATGCCTTTGATGTCATGCTACCATTTTACGGCATTAAGAAAAAAGGCGAACGGCGCAAAGCGATTAAAAATGGCACATTACACGCATCAGCCAGAGTAATGCAAGAATGCAACTGGGAAAATTTGCCGAAAAAAATGAAGGAATATGATTTGAAATGATAATAAAAAGTTAAGGTCAGAATTAAATCGCATTTAAGAATAGCATGCCATTTCACTCCAACCTTAACCTTTATATTATTATCAATAAATCAACTATGAATTAACATAGCGCACTATATCAGACAATGACAAATACTTATTAGACGCCACACACTTATCAGGCTGCCAATTTTTATGCTCATCATCATTAAGAAAACTCTTACAATGCACTAGCATATTGCCAAACACCTCTAACAAAATTGCCGAACCAACAGGTCCCATTTTTTCACCATCATTTACCACACTTGCCTCGCGCATCAAATAGAAGAATAGTGGTGTATGTTTCTCCAGTTTTTTCCGAATAGTTTCATCAACACATTTCCATCCAGGTATCTCATCAAACTTCAGATCCTGTGATGGGTCTACGTTATATCCGAGGTCTTTTATCGCTTTTGCCACAGACTGGCCAGAGGGCAATTTTAATGCATATGCCCTAAGTAGATTACGGAAGGCAAGAGAACGATCGTTAGTACTCGCAAGATGGCCAACAATCTGATCAGGTAGACGAATCAGCTCATCGGCGAGCAGATGATCAAACTTTTTAGATTTAATATAGTCATGGCAATGCTCGACAGGCAATAGAAAGCGCCAATCAATCGTTAACTCTTCAGGCACATGACCAAAACCGAGAGTACCAAACCGTTCGTCAAAAAGGTCAATAACTGTATATTCATCATTAGCAGAATACTGCGAGCGAACCAGGCTATGACCGAAACGAAATCCCGCAACTGAAA
The DNA here is from genome assembly GCA_041589455.1 of Gammaproteobacteria bacterium. Taxonomy (GTDB): domain Bacteria; phylum Pseudomonadota; class Gammaproteobacteria; order SZUA-229; family SZUA-229; genus SZUA-229. The sequence goes on from JBFHVQ010000068.1 coordinate 9,067, forward strand.
ATTCAAGTGGCATACAAATTCGCCCACACTCATCCCGTAAATCTCGTTTTGGATAGCTACCATCTTCCAGGCCGCTTACAACCTCATCGAAAACTGCGGCATCACATATACGCCTAAGGAAATCATGTAATACGATCCATTGATAATGATATCGCACATCAGTTTGTGCTTCTTCAAAAGAACGCCCAGACATCCTTCTATTATGAAAACGAATGAATAGTAACTGCATCTGAGATACAAAAATATTTTCATCGTTTCTTGGGTCACCAATTAACGCTCGTCCATCGCGGTTACGCGGTACATCATTTTTATTTTTTTTATTGCCAGTCAACATCCGACCTGGCTGTTTCTGGTCATACATGAAAGGCATAGCCTCAGGCCCGAATCCATATACACAATCTAGGTCTAATGAAGCTGATCGAAGATTGGGAAAAGGTGAATTTTCATGATTTTCCTCTGGAGAGCCATGCAGTGCAGTTGTTGTATCAAGGGTAATATCATGATCAATAAACTGTGCAAAAAAAGTATAGCCTGCTGGTGTGCTGCTGTCAGGCGAACTGCTATTTACATCATGCATTATACCACTAGAAGCACCGAGAATTGCAGCCACTTGCTCGGCTTCACATTGTTGCTTGATATCAAAATCATCTCCCCATGATTTCAATTTCGGGAAAAGCTGACAAAAGTTTCCCAGCCTCATATGACTACAGCCCTTAGCTTTGCTGGTGCCATGCATTGGCTTTGTAGGTTTCATATCACACTCCTTGATTAATGATGTTATATATTATCCAGCGATTTAGATACTTACTTATCCTTGCCCTAATTCAGAACAGGGCAAAGGTATGCGATCAAATGATTTCATTCTCCTTTCGTAATGATTGAACAATTGATTCTATCGAGCAATTGCAGAAGCTGTAAATGGGGAAAAATCTTATTAGCTTGTCAGTAAAAGCCATATCAATAAGTGAATAATTATTTATAGTAAGCACACTATTTAACGAGTCAAATTTGACAATTTTTCAAGTTCAACCAACATCTATAGTTAATTAACCACATATGGACATAGTTAAATGTGATCTTATCTCTCTTCATGAAATTAATAGAGTACATCTATTCCTGACAAATACTTTCTTAATTATTTATTAAATTTTTTAATTATTCTGATTTATAGCGTACAAGACATTTCATTCAATATTTGACTTCTAAAACACTCCCAATGTAACTTAATCACACTCATCCCAGATCCTGCATACCCCTGGCCCCATCAATTATTTATACGGCAGCTAATAACATGTGTAAGAAGGCTGCATAGAATGAGTTTCATGAGTGGTAGCGGGTTTGCAAATATTGATTCTGGTTTTATTGGACCACAGACACCCTGCAGCGGATTAGGGTGAGGGCGAGGGTGGGGACTCGTACCTTTACTGACAGGTACTTTTGGATTCTACAATGCCTATTCATTACTTGGCATGAATACTTGCACGCGTAGATCAGGTTATCTAGCTTCCCTGATCTACGGGTGGTGCAACCCGTAAAACCTCTTCTACGGTAGTGAGACCGGCTGCAACTTTTTGCGCACCACTTAAACGCAATGGACGCATTCCCTGTTTAATAGCAGTTTTTTTGAAACTAGTTATTTTCATATCATCGCTAATTTGCTTCTTGAGCTCTTCGTTCATATTGAGCATTTCATAAATACCCATACGCCCCATATAACCTGTATTTCGACACTCTAAACATCCCACCGGTTTATAAATTTTCTTTGGCTTGGCTGGTTTCCAGGGTTTCACCAGACTGTGCCAGGTTGCATCATCAATTTCTGCTTCTTCTTTACAGTGTGGACACAGGGTTCGGATAAGACGCTGTGCCATAACACCTAATACCGTTGACTCTATCAAGTACGCGGGCACACCAATTTCCATTAAGCGACTAATCGCTGATGGCGCATCATTGGTATGCAATGTAGATACCACAAGGTGACCTGTCAATGCGGCCTGTATTGCCATATCGGCGGTTTCGCGATCACGAATCTCACCAATCATAATGATATCGGGGTCTTGCCTGAGCAGCGTCCTTACACCCATTGAAAAATCCAGACCGATATTTTGTTGTACCTGCATCTGGTTAAATGCAGGCTCGATTAATTCGATGGGATCTTCAACGGTACACACATTAACTTCTGGTTTTGCCAGTTGTTTTAAGCTGGTATACAAAGTGGTTGTTTTACCGGAACCAGTAGGCCCGGTTACCAGAATAATGCCATTGGGTTCACGAATCATTGCTTGCCAACGCTCATCATCTGACTGACTAAAACCCAGTTCCTTGAAATTTTTTACCAGCACATCAGGATCAAAAATACGCATCACCAGTTTTTCACCAAACGCTGTGGGCATGGTAGATAAACGTAATTCGATTTCAACACCATCGGGTGAGCGTGTTTTTAGACGACCATCCTGTGGACGGCGCTTTTCTGCAACATCCATTCGCCCAAGAATTTTTATTCGACTGGATACTGCCGCCATTACCGGGCTTGGCACCTGGTACACCTGATGCATAACACCATCGATACGGAATCTTACATTACCCAGTTCACGGCGTGGCTCTAGATGAATATCACTGGCTCGTTGTTCGAAGGCATATTGCAGTAACCAGTCAACGATATTAATGACATGCTGGTCATTGGCATCCAGTTTGCCTGCACGTCCCAGCTCCATCAGGCTTTCAAGGTTCCCTATTTCCTTGTTTAAGCCCTTGGCCTCACTTTCCGCCCGGTTTACTGATTTTGAAACGGTATAGAATTCCAGCAGGTAGCGCTCTATCTCCTGCGGATTGGCAATCACACGTTTAAATGCTTTGTGGTTTATACGTGAGAGTTCATGCTCCCAGTCCTGTACAAACGGCTCGGCTGTTGCAACGGTAATCGTGTGATCATCAACCGACACCGGTAAAATATTAAAATTAGCGGCATAGGCATATGACATCACTGCAGTCACACTGGTTACATCAATTTTAAGCGGATCGATGCGCAGATAAGGCATATCGACTTTTTCAGCCAGCCACAGCGTTAATTCTTCCAGGGTTAATAAATTTGAAGGGTTTCGCTGATCAACCCACTGACGATCAGCAATAACCTGCAGTGCATTGCTTTTATGATACTCCGGCGATTCCGCCAACGTTCTCAGCATCTGCGCATTATCGGCGGTGACCATGCCATCCTGTTCTAGCCAGCTCAGGATTTCCATAATATTTAGCCGAGTCTTGCTATGTTTTACAACTGCATTCATGCTTGCGCCATCATTGTTATCGTATTGAAAAGTGATCCAGTACTTCCGAACAATCAGTTTCTTCTATTTGCAACTGAGACACTGATGCCATTGGTGGACCTTGTCGTAACCAGGCTTCGAGTGTAGCAAGTTGTTGCTCTTCTCCACAAGCCAATGCTTCGACACTACCATCTGATAAATTTCGCACCCAGCCAGTGACGCCACACTCAATGGCTTTTTCCTGAGTACTGGCCCTGAAAAACACGCCCTGCACACGACCCTGAACATGGTAATGACGGCATAGCATTAGAAGACCACCTTTAGCGGTTGACCTGCCACTACTGGTTGACGGTATTTAAATACCAGCACAGCATGATATTTACCTTCACTGTCAGCTTGTAGTGACAGACTCAATAACTTTGCAGCAAAATGCGTTTGCTGCACTTCAACTGTTAATTCACTAGCAGTTCTCAAGCGTAACGCCTGCTCATAAGAAAGTTTCAAGTTAGCACTCGCCTCACTTGCAGATACTGTTTCAACAAACACTGCAGAACGATTCTCACCAGAAATCACCAGACCTGACTGTAAATTACTACGCAATACATACCCATCTTCACGCGCTATTAAGCGCGTTTGCTGACGACGCCATTTATGTAATTTGCACTCAGCTTTATTTATCGCCTGCTGTGCTTCCAGTGACTTATAGCGACTCTGTATTCGTTGAAGCTCAATCTCTGATAACACACTACGCTCAAATAACTCATCAGCCTGATCAAGATCCACTTTAGCATCAAACAATGTAGGACTGGCTTGATCAATTTGAGCCTGACAACGCTCAACCTGATAAGCGTAAGGTCGCTCATCGAGTCGTGCCATCTCCATACCCTGCTTCACTTTATCACCAGAATGAGCTTTGACGTTCTGCACGACACCATCAACCGCAAAGCTATAGAGTTGTCGATCAGCCCACCCCAACAAACCTTCTAGCTGCTCTGCCTGAACAAGGGTACTAATCATATATAACGCCAAGGCTAATACTATTTTAAATTTCATCGATTTAAACCCTGTTTAAAGTTCGGCTTTCAAAAGATCAGGCTCACCCATTAGCATGCGTAACTGCATCCAGGCGAGCATTAGTTCAAATTCATTTTTTGCTATTTGATACTGCATTTCAGATATCGCTACCAGAGCTTCGCCAAAATCTGTACTGACTTCCATTTCATATAAGGCTCGACTTTTATCGAGCCTCAATTCGCGTAAGGCCTGAGTGGTTTTGAGTTGCTGTCGACGCTGAGTCAACACATTAATCGCTTGCCACTGAGCTAGCGCCTGCTGCCTGACTTTACTCTTTGTCTCCTGAAACATCGCCTGTTGGCTCAGAAGTTCAGCACGCGCCTGAGCTGCACGAGCTTTCATACTATTGTTCTCATACAATGGGAACACCATATTAATCTGCGCACGCCAGTCATCACTCGAACCCTTTTCACGCGCGTGCTCCATCACTGTAAGCTCACCATCCAGACTTGGGTAGAACTGACGATGCTCAGCTGATAGACGCTGTTGTGCAGCAACCAGCTGTTGTTGAGCAAGTCTTATTTGTGGGTTTTGCTCATGTAATCGTTGTAGCAGATCAGAAAAATCCGGTAAGACCTGTTGAGGAAATGTTAACTCCGGATGGCGCAGATTTGAAGGTAGCTGCTCCGGTGTATTGAGCATTTCCGCCAGAAGTGCTCGACTATGACGCTGTGCCGACTCACTCTGTGTACGCTGATAGAGTGAGTTCAGATAACTATTTTCTGCATCCAGAAAATCCAGTTCAGATATTTGCGCCAGTGCATAACGATCTTTTTTAGCATCAAACCGCACAAAGGCTATAGCCATCGCTTCGTTATCCCAGGCATATTTCAAATCAGCTAGTATCACTGCAAAAAACTGACGTGCGATCTCCAGCTGCCGATGAGCGATCACTGACTGCATATTCTGCTGCACTGCCTTATGTTCAATACTGGCCGCTTCGATACGTTGTGTACTGCCGGAGAAATCATACAGTGACTTGTTAATACGCAATATCGCCAGACTATCATTACTGGTTTGGTCAAAAGCAATATCAGAAGGCCCCACATATGCTGCCTCCAGTTCCAGCTGAGCCTGTAAACCGGTCTCGGCCTGCTGTGTCTGTAATCGATATTGAGCACTTTCTATAGCCGCTTGAGCTTGCAGCAACTGGTAGTCACTCGGCGTACTGGCAAGATTTAACGCATATGACAAGCTTAATGGATCAGGCAATTGTTGAGGCGTTGACTCAACAGGGAAAACAGGTATCGCCAGGCTGGCGAGAAGCAGAAATCGTCGCATCATTGTGCGTTACGTCTTGCCTTTTTATAGCGTGAAAAACTGCCATTTTGATAATCACCGGAAACCACATATTCGCCCAGCAGTAAAAATTCCTGCTTCGATGAAGTCGCGCCGGTATAGCGAACAATCCGTTTGCCCGTCAAATCAAAAAAAGCCATTACCGGTGTCGCCCTGACGCGATGTGTCTTAAAGGCAAAGTCTTTCTGGGTGATGAGGTTACCCTGAAAGTCAGTCATCTCTACATCACCTTCAATATCTAGCTGAAACAGCTTGAAGTGCTTACGGTAATACGTCTGCACATCAGGCTGATTCAAAATACTGGTCTTCATACGGTGGCAGAAGGGACATTCATCCATTTCGAAAAACACAAAGATACCCACTTTACCCTCTTCTTTTGCTAATTCCAGCTCCTCGGTAAAGTCAAAAAAGGTCTTATCAAAAAACGTCGATTCATCTGCATAACTGGTTAAAGCTACAAGCCATAACAGGCCGGCTATCAGGGATCTGGTTAAAATTCTGCTCATTAAGTTTGCCTGTATAAAAAATCAGAAAGCTCTTAAGCAGTATAACGCTGCTTATCTCGTCTAAACAATAATTAGACGCCTGTATTAGAAAAATATTCCTTTTAAATGCAGTATATTGCAAAAAAGCGCCAATACAAAAAAAGGCCCGCAATTGCGGGCCTTTAAGATAAAGCATCGGTTATATCGTTGGTTACTGCGCCAGATATGCCTCATCAGTCGCTTCAGATGCACCAACTGACCATGCACCACGTGTTTTGGCGTGGTTAATAGCCGCATCGATATCGGCACTTGATGCATCGCGGTCAATATCAAATACCTGACCAGGGAAAATCAGGTCAGCGTCCTTGATCTGGCTGCGATTTGCTTTGTAAATCAGTGGCCACTGGTATGGATTTGCGTAAATGCTGTCTTTGCCAGAGATATTCCACAGGTTATCACCACGAACAACTTCATACGAGTCAACCTGCCCCATCATTGCACCACTGTTTGAGCTAGCTGAGTCATCCGCTGAGGAAGAAAGTGTGCCATTTGCTTCAAGTCGCGCCTGCTCTGATCTGGCCTGCGCCATCGCATTATCAGCCTGTTGCTGTGCTTTGTTTGCCAGTTCAACTGCCTTGTCATAGTCACCAGCAGCCAGTGCTTTTTCTGCTGCTTCGATCATCTTGCCTGTATCGCGCCATTCGGCACCCATTTTCTTAGCTTGTGCATTACTTGATTTAGCATCTGCAATTGCTTGCTCAGCTGTTGCCTGATCCGCACCGCTCATTTCGTCAGGTGTTGATGCACAACCTGCAACCAAGCCGAGTACCAGCATCATGATGAAGAACGGCTTGAGTAGGTAATTGAATTTCATATTAATCGTCTCCGATGACATATTA
>JBFHVQ010000069.1:0-16054 GCA_041589455.1 Gammaproteobacteria bacterium
ATCAATTGATAAGAGCAGATTGGGAGTCCTAAATGGCAGGTGTTTTAGACAGTGTAGATAGTCGCACCCAATTAGCTGGTCATAACCGGCTCGAACTATTACTTTTCAGGCTTGAAGGAAAGCAGCGCTACGGTATCAATGTATTTAAGGTACAGGAAGTCATTCGTTGTCCCAAGCTGACACATATGCCCAAGGCAGATCGTAAAGTTGTCGGTGTCGCTCATCTGAGAAATCGAACTATCCCAGTAATGGATCTTGGGCTTGCTATCAGTAACCAGCCAATTAAAGATAGAGAAAATAGTTTCGTAATTGTTACTGAATATAATCGATATATTCAGGGCTTCCTGGTGGCTGCTGTCGACCGAATTACCAATATGAACTGGAAAGATATCTTACCACCACCCAAAGGCAGTGGCAGCTCCAGCTACTTAACAGCAGTGACTCATGTTGATAAAGAGATGGTTGAAATAATTGATGTTGAGCGAGTATTTGCAGATATCATCGGGCACAATGAAGAAGTCTCTGCTGAAGTACTTGAAGGTGTAGAAGGTTATGATGAAGAGAAACCACGACATGTACTGGTCGTGGATGATTCATCAGTCGCCAGGAATCAAGTAAAACGTGTACTTGAAAAAGTAGGTATAGAGTGTACCCTGGCAAATGATGGACAGGCAGGCCTTGAGATACTTCAGGGCTGGGCAGATGAGGGTACGCCGATTAACGAAAAAATTGCACTGGTCATTTCGGATATTGAAATGCCGAGGATGGATGGCTATACCCTGACCACCAAAATCAGGAAAGATCCAAGGCTGGCAGGACTCTATGTCATGTTGCACACTTCATTGAGTGGTGTATTCAATAACAGTATGGTTGAAAAAGTAGGTGCCAATCACTTTATTCCCAAATTCAAGCCGAATGAACTTGCCCATACAGTGATAAATTTAATCAGTAATAAAGATCCTAGTGATGGCATGGATCAGGTAAGCGACGATTAAATTTCCGTTTTTTACGGCTACAATTGAATCTATAAAACTAACAACTATCAGCCTCTCAGGGCCGGACATAATATTAAATGAGTGTGAGCTTTACACCCGAAGAATATAAAAATTTTCAGGTCTTTCTTGAGAAGGCGTGTGGGATTGTACTTGGTGATAACAAGCATTACCTGGTATCGAGTCGCCTGAATCGTCTGATGCAGGAAAATAATATCGAGACCTTACAGGTTCTGGTCGATAACCTGGAAAAATCATTTAGTAATAGCGCATTAAAAACGCGTGTAATTGAGGCCATGACAACCAATGAAACCTTATGGTTTCGTGATACTTACCCATTTAAAGTACTAAGTGATACGATATTTCAGGAATTTAAAGAGCAAAGAAAACCTTCGGTAAGAATTTGGTCCGCGGCCTGCTCCAGTGGGCAGGAACCTTACTCGATGAGCATGATCGCAGAAGAATTTGCCAAACAGAATCCCGGCTTCAGAGCAGAAATTGTTGCAACAGATATATCGCAGGCGATTTTAAATCAGGCCAAGCAGGCGAAATATGATGCACTTTCATTGGCACGTGGTTTGTCAGAAGAGCGTAAGCGGCAACATTTTTCACCCATTGGTGATGAATGGCAGGTAAATGCAAATATACGTCAGCGTGTCAGTTTCAGAGAAGTTAATCTATTACAGAACTATGCATCAATGGGGAAATTTGATGTGATTTTCTGTCGTAATGTACTGATCTATTTTTCTACAGAATCAAAGAAGGATATCCTTTCTCGAATGGCTAGTATACTCAATCCTAGGGGCTTTTTAATGCTTGGGGCTTCTGAGTCTATTGCGCAATACTCTGATAAATTTGAAATGGTACGTGCCAGTGCTGGCGTTGTATATCGCCTGAAAAACTATTAAATTTACTTTTAATATTCTTCCCTGATTACAATTCACCTGTTTAGTGATCTCAGAATTTCTTTTGCTCTTAAGTAAGATAAAAGCAAAAAGAAGTACTCACAACAGTTCTTATTTGCCTATCGATGTATCCGCTGAATTAGTACGTCCTGGCTAGTCAAAGCAAAGGTATGTAAATAGATGTCATTTTGTAATGGGGAGGTAGCGGTGATAAAACCCGATTATCATTACTAGGTTTATTTGTTGGGTTGCGTATTGTGCTTTCATTCGAATCAGGCGTATTTGGGATTTCAGATTGTTTAATAAAACGTAAATGAAAATACGATTAAATTCATTTCTGGATGAATTATTGCCTCCTCACATGTCACTATAAATATATCTAAAGGCGAACTCATTCCCGTCTATTCGTTCATCATTTATCTATTCGGTCTTGTTACTGGTCTTGCCGCAAGCGGCAAAAGTTGCCGCATACTCCTTGATTACGAGAGTCACTTGTTTTTAAGTTATTGAATTAATAAGAATTATCATATTGGCATCAGCCTTGCAATATCATTTGCACGAGGAGATTTTAATGCCAGTAAATTTTGATAGAGCTTTTGGAATTCACGATGATGCGCTGCTACTGTTTGAGCGTCGTAATCAGTTGATTACAGAAAATATCGTGAATACAGACACGCCGGATTACAAAGCCAGGGATATCGACTTTGAAACAATCCTGAAAAACTCACAAGCCCAATCGGTTGTCTTAAAACGCTCCCATCAGAATCATATTAATCCGAATCAACAAGCGTATTCTGAAGAGATACAGTACCGTGAGGTTGAGCAGAGTGCAGCCGACGGTAATACCGTTGATCTCCAGAAAGAGAAAGCGATATTTGCTGAAAACACGATTCGTTATCAGGTTGGTCTGCAAATTCTGTCACGAAAAATTAGCGGGCTTAAGTCTGCATTTAAAGGTGAATAATCATGTCAGTATTTAAAGTGTTCGATGTTGCCGGCTCCGGTATGAGTGCACAGATGATGCGCTTAAATACCGTGGCCTCTAACCTGGCGAATGCAGACAGTGTGGTCACAAATAAAGAAGACGTATATCAGGCGCGCCACCCGGTGTTTGAATCTTTACTAAGTGAAGCTGCGAACATCGATGAAGTGGCCATGGTTAGAGTGCGTGAGATTATGCAGGAAGAAACAGCGGCGATTCCTCACTATCGTCCTAATCACCCTTTGTCTAATCAGGACGGTTATGTCTACAGCCCCAATATTGATACGGTGGCTGAGATGGCGGATATGATTTCAGCTTCCCGTAGTTATCAGAATAATGTTGAAGTGTTAGCGACGGCGAAAGAACTGATATTAAGAACATTACAGCTAGGTCAAGGTTAAAGGGGTTATTAAATGGAAATCTCAAATTACGATAATGTGCCTGGCTTACGCAGCATTATGGACAGAAGCGAGGATCAGAAAGACCGCAGTGAGCTGGGTCAGAATGAATTTTTAAAACTGATGACTACACAGTTGGCAAATCAGGACCCATTTGCGCCAATGGAGAATGGTGAATTCATGGGGCAGATTGCTCAGTTCGGTACCGTTAATGGCGTCAATGAGTTGTTAACATCTTTTCAGGATCTGGCAACAAATCTTCAATCATCACAGGCATTACAGGCATCGAATCTTATTGGTCGTCAGGTACTGGTAGAGCATGATCAGGGCTATTTACCTGAATCGGGTTCATTACTTGGAGCAGTTGAGCTGGACTCAAGTGCCAGTGATGTTGCCGTTAATGTCTATGATGCGATAGGCGAAGTCATTGGCAGAGTTGAGCTCGGCGCACAGCCTAAAGGGCTGGTGGAGTTTGCCTGGGATGGAACAACTTTTAGTGGTCACCGTGCTGGTAGTGGTCGTTATCGCATAGAAGTTGAAGCAAGCCATGGTGCTACTACAGAATCATTAATGCCTCAGGTAGTTGATCATGTCCGTAGTCTGACACTCGGTGGAGTGGGTCAGGAAATGGTTGTCGAATTAAAGAATCTGGGAAGCGTTGGCTTTAACCAGGTTAATCAGATTCAGTAGGTTTACTGGAATAACAAGGCGAGGAGTCAAGCATGTCATTTAACATTTCTCTTAGTGGATTGAACGCAGCGTCGTCCGATCTGGATGTAACCAGTAATAATATTGCCAACGTAGCCACCACTGGTTTTAAAGGCTCTCGTGCTGAATTTGCAGATATTTTTGCAGCATCACGGCTCGGCACAACGTCGAAAGCCGTTGGCGCAGGTGTCCAGTTATCTAATGTGGCGCAGCAGTTCGGTCAGGGTAATCTGGAATTTACTGATAACACACTAGATATGTCGATTAATGGTGAAGGCTTTTTTGTCATGCGCCAGAATCCAACCAGCAGTGATATTTCTTATACACGCGCGGGCGCCTTTCAGGTGGATCAGTTTGGACAGGTGACTAATAGCCTGGGCCAGATATTACAGGTGTTCCCAGTGGATCAGACCACGGGTATCGTTACTACGACTAGCTTGACCGGCACTGTTCCTCTGCAGGTTCCTAATACCGTTGGAACACCACAGCCAACGACACAGGTTGATATAAATCTCAATATGCCGGCGGGTATTAGCCCTGCAATTAACCCTGCGGCGGTGGGTGGAATAGATGCTGAATTTGCTGCCGCATTACCTGGGCCGACTACCGTTGTTCCTACATCAACAAACTACCATAACTCAACCTCGGCGACCGTGTTTGATTCCCAGGGTACCTCACATATTCTGACCATGTATTTCATAATGACAGACGATGCAAATAATAGCTGGGAAGTGCGATCTACACTTGATGGTTTTCCAATGACAGTCGGTGGTGGCCTGTTGTCTCCTGCAACACTGGATTTTGACAGCAGCGGTACACTGGATACCACGACATCAACCGGTAATGGTGCAATCGCTTTTGATGCATTTGCTTTAACCAATGGTGCAGCACCTATGTCAATGACTATCGATTTTACTAATCAGGGGAATACCATTACTCAGGAAGCACAGGGAAGTTTCTCAGTGCAGTCGTTGAGTCAGGATGGTTTTTCTACCGGTCGTTTATCCGGTCTTGAAGTGGATGATCAGGGTTTGGTCAGAGCAAGTTTTACTAATGGACAGACTACGGCACTGGGTAAAATTGCATTGGCACGATTTGAAAATTCACAAGGCCTGCGTCAGGTGGGTAACACCAGTTGGGTAGAAACGATTGATTCAGGAGCAGTTATCGGTGGTGAAGCAGGAACCGGTAATTTTGGACTGGTGAATTCAGGCGCGCTGGAAACATCGAATGTGGATTTGACAGCGGAATTGGTCAATCTGATTACCGCACAACGAAATTTCCAGGCTAATTCTAAAGCAATAGAAACGGCTAACAGTATTACCCAAACCATAATTAATATTACTTAATAAATTGCAGTTTTAATTTTAAGTAAAGAGTGAGATTGAATCATGGATAAAATGTTATTTACCGCAGCCAATGGTGCACGTCAGGCGATGCAGGCGCAGAATGCGCTTTCACATAACCTGGCCAATGCAAATACCATTGGTTTTAAATCTCACTTTAATACGTTTGTGAGCTGGCATGTAGAAGGCCCGGGTCAACCAACACGCGTGATGAACCAGCAACATGCGGACGATGTGGATTTGTCGGATGGCCCGATGACGACAACGGATCGAGAGCTTGATGTTGCCATCAATGGAACCGGCTTTATCGCAGTTTTAAATTCCAAAGGTGAAGAGTCTTATACTCGTGCCGGTGATCTTAGAATTGATAGTGTTGGTCGTTTAACAACGGGTGCCGGTTTTGAGGTGCTTGGTAATGGTGGGCCGATTGCTATCCCTCCGGCGGAAAAAATTGAAATAGGCCGTGACGGAACAATCAGTATTCTTCCAGTAGGTCAGAGCGCCGATCAATTAGTTGTCGCCGACCGTATAAAACTGGTCGATCCGAATTTAAGCAATATTGAAAAAGATGCAGACGGATTGTTTCAGAATCGTGATGGCTTAATCGAAAATCCATCTCCTGAAGTGGTTCTGGAAAGTGGCGTAATCGAGCACAGTAACGTAAATGCAGTTGAACAAATGGTTGAGCTGATAAGTAATGCACGTAGCTTTGAAACCAATATTAAATTGATGCAGGAAGCAAAAGCGACGGATGAAGCATCCGCTCGTTTGTTACGTAATAGTTAATTTTTAGCGAGTAGTTTGGAGAAACGATTATGAATCCGGCTTTATGGATTTCCAAGACAGGGTTAGATGCGCAGCAGACACGTATGTCTGTAATTTCTAATAATCTGGCTAATGTAAATACCACTGGCTTCAAACGCGATCAGGCGATATTTCAGGATCTGATTTATCAGAATCGACGTCAGGTTGGTGGGCAAACCACAGAAGATAGTCGAGCACCTACCGGCATGCTAACCGGTACCGGTGTACGTGTAGTAGCGACTGAAAAACTACATAATCAGGGTAATATTATTCAAACAGGAAAGTCTCTTGACGTTGCTATTATGGGGCGCGGCTTTTTTCAGATTCAACAACCTGATGGCTCGCTGGCATATACTCGAGACGGAACCTTCCAGATGGATGCGGATGGTCAGGTGGTGACTTCTCACGGTATGTTATTACAGCCCGCAATGACAGTTCCTGCGGATGCGCAGAGTCTGACAGTCGGTCAAGATGGTACGGTGACGGTGTTAACAGGCAATAACTCGACACCAACACAGATTGGTAATATTCAACTGGCCGACTTTGTAAACCCATCAGGATTACAGCCGGATGGTAATAATCTGTTTTCAGAAACGGCGTCGAGTGGCGCACCAATTACTGGAACACCCGGCTTAACCGGTCTCGGAACGCTGGAAAATGGTGCACTGGAAACATCAAATGTAAATGTGGTTGAAGAGCTGGTGAATATGATTGAGACACAACGTGCCTATGAAATGAATTCAAAAGTTATTTCAACAACGGATCAGATGTTGCAATACATCAGTAACAATATTTAATCTTTAAGGCTACAGGTGGTGTAATGAAAATGTTCAAACAATTAAAGTTCGTTCTGGTGATACTACCTGTTTTACTGTCTGCCTGTGCGACGGCACCACAGAACCTGGCGGATTTTGAGCCAATCGTTAGACCGATAGCTCCCAAGCCACCCAGTTATAGCAACGGTTCACTGTATCAGCAACAAAGTGTTTCGATGTATGAAGATCCCAAGCCTTACCGCATTGGCGATATTATTACTATCAAATTGCAGGAAAGTACCAGTGCCAGTAAATCGGCAGGAACCAGTAGCTCTAAAGAAGATGAGCTAAGTATGGCGGCTCCCACGATGTTTGGTTTGACCCCGACAAATAATGGCGACAACCTATTTGAAATGAATATTGCGCCTGAACGTTCGTTTTCCGGGGAGGCTGATAGCTCACAGAGTAATAGTCTGACCGGTGAAATAACCGTGACGGTGGTGGATATACTGCCGAACAGGAATCTGGTCGTGCAGGGAGAAAAGTGGTTCACTCTGAATCAGGGTAAGGAGTATATTCGCATCGCAGGTGTGATCAGGCCGCAGGATGTCGCTCCTGATAATACCCTGGCCTCATCGAAGCTGGCTGATGCGCAGATTGCTTACAGTGGTGAGGGCTTCCTGGCGGAAACCAATGAGCAAGGCTGGCTAGGGCAATTTCTTAATAGTAAATGGTGGCCGTTTTAGGCTGCTAACTGGTTGATATTTATAGATGTATAGGTAGATTTTAGGGTTTTGAATATTTTCATTTAAAAGAGGTGGCAGTTGTTTTAAAATGAGCGGGTTACTGTAATTCATACCCGTAATACTTTATTTAGGGAAGGTTTCACTAGAAACCTGGTTAACAGGGCTTTATTAAGACTCAGCGAAAGTGAATCGATGAGTTATCGATATCAAGTGAAACAGTTTACCCATAAAGTTATATTTGGCTAAGGAATAATGCAGTGTGAGGGCTTTTACGCTCAAACTGATAAGATTTTGAATATAGGATATTCATCGTGAAATTGAAAAAAACATTTTTAGCTGGCGCAATTTGTGTTGCAGCTTCTTCTGCACAGGCAAGCACAATACTTCAACCTAATAGTAATGACGTACACTTCGATACGAATACTAATAATTATGACATTTCCATTTTCAACAAGGCGGATACTGCTTTCGATAATGGTCTCGACGTTATATTAGGTGACATAGGCAGGGGAAATTTTGGTGGAGTAATTAGTTTTACTGGGTCTCAGGGGACCTTCACCGCGACAAATTCAATAGGCTCGACTCTTGATCTGGGATTAACAAATGAGTTCATCGTAGCTATTGATGCAGATGAAACGCCGCTGGCTAGAAACTGGATTGCAGACAGCAATGCAACTTATTACACCATCGGTGATTTAACCGTTCTAGAGTATCAATTCTTTTCAACTTCAGAATTCTTGAATGTCACACTTGAGGTTGGTGCGTATGATGCCAATCTTTCGCAAGTACCAGTACCGGCTGCTGCATGGTTATTTGCATCGGGTATGTTAGGCCTGGCCGGTGTTGCAAGACGTAGAGCCTAATGCTGTTAGTGATGTTTTGATGTAAGTCGCCTCAGCTGAATCAAGGTCACTTTAGATTGAATGAGAGACCCCATAGCATTTGCATGGGGTCTTTTTTATGCCTGTAATACTATCGGTATCATTAACGCTAGCTTGTAAGGCGGGCTTTGTGTCTTAAGGAATTAGCATTTTCAAATCCTCCTGCCTTATTGCATTATTTTAATGTCACCTTGGCCCCGCTTTTGCAGTACTCACTACTAGAGAATGCAAATTTGTGGAGAAAGCCAATGTTCTGGCAGTTGCAGTTAATATTTATCATGATCGTTGCCATGCTGAGCTGGCCCTCTCAGGCTGAGCGAATTAAAGATATCGCCAGTGTGGCGGGCGTTAGAGATAACCATCGAGTGGGTAATGGCCTGATCGTTGGCCTGGATGGCACTGGTGACCAGACTTCACAAACGCCGTTTACCACGCAAAGCTTCAAAAACATGCTGCAACAATACGGCATTGTCTTGCCGGCTGGGGTCAATCCGCAGCTGAAAAATGTTGCCGCTGTCGCGATTCATGCGGATCTTCCTCCGTTCAGTAAAATTGGTCAGAAAATAGATATCACCGTGTCTTCTTTGGGTAATGCGAAAAGCCTGAGGGGCGGTAGCTTGCTGATGACACCGCTAAAGGGTGCGGATAATCGAGTCTATGCGGTTGCTCAGGGCAACCTGATTGTCGGTGGTTTTGGAGCAGAGGGAACTGACGGCTCAAAAGTCACAGTGAATGTACCTAGTGTGGGCCGTATTCCCAATGGTGCGATGATTGAGCGTGAGGTGCCTAATCCGTTTGCTGATATGGAAAACGTCACACTCAATTTACACCGTAGTGATTTCACCACTGCAAAACGTGTTGTGCAGGCTATTAACCAGGTGCTGGGGCCCGATAGTGCGCATGCAGTCGATGCAGTATCCATTCAGGTTATGTCGCCACCAACTACCACGCAGAAAGTTGAATTTGTCTCGTTTCTGGAAAACCTTGAAGTGGCACCCGACAATGCACCGGCGCGTATTATCGTTAACTCGCGTACTGGCACCATTGTAATTACCGCCGATGTGAGAGTAAAAGACGCAGCGGTTGCACACGGTAATCTGGTGGTCAGTGTGTCATCTGATCCAATTGTCAGCCAGCCTGGTGCCCTGAGTGGTGGTGACACCGCCGTGGTGCCGCGTAGTCAGATTAATGTTGAGCAGGAAGAGGGACGTATGTTTCTGTTGAAACCCGGGGTGAGCCTGCGTGAGCTGGTCAATGCCGTGAACAGTGTCGGAGCGGCGCCGGGTGATCTGGTCGCGATGCTGGAAGCACTGAAACAATCAGGCTCGTTAAGCGCAGAACTGATAGTGATCTAGATGATTTCACCACAAGCCATTCCCGAACAGAGACTGTATAGCGACTTTAGTAAACTCACTGAGTTGAAAAAGGGTGCTCGTGAGCAGAGCCCTGAAGCGATTCGACAGGTTGCAAAGCAGTTCGAATCGCTGTTTGTGCAGATGATGTTAAAAAGTATGCGCGACACGCTGCCAGAAAACGAGCTATTTGGCAGTCAGTCTGAGCGTATGTATCGTGATATGTACGATAAACAGTTGAGTCTGAATATGTCGAATGGTCAGGGTATTGGGCTGAGAGATGTGATTGAGCGTCAATTAGGTGGTACACCCGATGTTGAAGAATCGCTTTCTGAGAAACCGTTAAGCGACTATCTCGCGAACCCATTCCCTGTGGCCAGGACAAAGGCACCTGAAACGGTGGAACAGAAGCGTATATCAGAGCCATCGGTAACACTTGCAGCATTAAGCGATTCACGATTCCAGCAAGCAGTCGCACACCCACCGCTGGTGCAAACCCCGAAAGGGCCATGGCAAAGTGCTGAAGCCTTTATAAAGGATGTTTATCCCCATGCAATAGAGGCTGGCCAGCGACTTGGTATAGACCCGGACGTTCTGGTGGCACAGTCTGCACTGGAGACGGGTTGGGGTAAGCACTTGCCATTAAAGGCTGATGGTTCAAATAGCTTCAACCTGTTTGGAATTAAGGCGGATCAACGCTGGCAGGGAGATACGGTAAACATTACCACGCGAGAATACCGTCATGGTGTGATGCAGAAAGAAAGCGCTATGTTCCGATCTTATGATTCGGTAAGCGACGCCTTTAATGATTATGTGGATTTTATTAGTCAAAGCCCACGTTACCAGAAGGCACTACAACATGGCTATGATGGAGCTGCCTATGTGCGTGAATTACAACGTGCAGGTTATGCGACAGATCCAGAATATGCCAGAAAAATCAACAGGGTAAGAAACAGTGAGCAGTTGCAGGGCAGTGCACAGCTGTTAAAGAATTCGATTCAAGTGCCGTTAACCTGATATCAATTAGGAGTACGGCTTCCAGGTGCCAGAACTGGTGCCATAAACATAAAGCAGGAAGTGAGGCATTATGCCTGATTTACTCGTAACATCATTAAGCGGTTTGAGAGCCTATCAGGGTGCTCTGGCTACCACATCTCATAACATTGCAAATGTGGGTAATGAGGATTACACACGTCAGCGAGTCGAACTGGATACACGGCCACCGATCCGTCAGGGTTCGGCGTTTTTTGGTCAGGGTGTCGACCTGGTTAATGTGCAGCGCATTGTTGATGAGTTCAATACTGCGAATATTCGCGAGCTGACGTCAAGATCAACAAGACTGGAAATTTACGCATCCTATGCCAGTCGGGTAGAGAACATTATCGCCGATGAAAATGCCAGCTTAATGCCCGCACTGGATGGCTTTTTTAACGCCCTGAACGATGTTGCCAACGACCCCTCGGCAGATGCACCCAGAGTTGCTCTGCTTGGCGCGATGGAGCAGATTGAGCATCGTTTTCAGTCAATGGGAACAGAGCTGCAGACCATTGAACAGGAAGTCGATAGTCGGGTTCTGTTTGAAGTTGAAGATATCAATGCGATTACCACGGAACTGGCGAAAATTAATGAAGCGATCGTTGTCTTTACCGATTTTAATAAACGTCCCCCGGATTTACTCGATAAGCGGGATGCCCTGCTAAAACAACTTTCGGAAAAAATTCAGGTGACCGTGGTTGAACAGGCCGATGGTATCCAGAATGTGCTCGTGGGTACGGGGCAGTTACTGGTCTCTGGCACCGTGTCAAATACCCTGGTAGCTCAACAGGATAGCGCACAACCAGATAGATTGGCAGTGTCTATTCAGAGCACAGCAGGCGCTGTTGAAATAACCGGCTCACTGGTGGGTGGAGAGCTGGGTGGCCTACTGGATTTCAGGAACAATTTGCTCGACTCGGCACAGAACCGACTTGGAAGAACGGCCATAGCCCTGGCAGAAACCATGAATGCTCAACATGTACAAGGTTACGACTTAGAAGGTAATCTTGGTGCCAATATGTTCAGTACCGTCAGTACCGGTCCGTTACAGGGCATGTTTGGTGGTGACTATTTAAATAACGGATTTAGTACAGGTGATGTTGTCAGTTTCGATCTGGAGTTTGATGGTCGCACGGTGAGCGTTTCCCATACAGTTCTGGCAACCGATACCAATGAGGATATCGCCGATGCATTATTATCAGGTATCAATGGCATTGATGCCGATGCTAATGTCACCGATAACGGTGATGGTACCTATACACTGGCGGGTACGACTGCGGGCATCAGTTTAACCTTTGAGCTTTATGGCTCCAATATACAGTTTGAATCGGCGGGTGGTCCCAGTCCTGTAGATCACAATTTAACCATTACCAATATGGCGGATTCTGGTCTGGGTGATGCAAATATTGAACTGTTTCCACTCGGCTCGAGCAGTACCCGTTTTTCAAATGGTGTGGCGACTGTTGGTACACCGGCAGTGTTTGTTGGGCCGATTACAACGGCTATCAATAACCAGAATAATACTGGTACCGCCGATGTTTATTTTTCGATTACAGATATTTCCTCATTAAATATTTCCGATTATGAAGTGCGCTATGATGGTGTTAATTACAATGTAGTTCGCCTCTCGGATAACTTTGTTGAGGACAGTGGCGCGGCAGGACCTTTTACTGCGGGTGGTATGCAAATTACCACCACAGGCGTTCCCGCGATTGGTGACTCTTTCTATATCAGTCCGACAAAACTTGGTGCGGTGGGTTTTACCTCACTACTGACAGATTCGTCACAGATAGCCGCCGCCTCACCGGTACGTGCCACAAGCAATATTAACAACCTGGGTTCTGTCGAAGTGAGTCCTGCGACGGTAACCGATACCCTTAATGGCGATCTGGCCAGCACGGTCAATATCTATTTTGACCCGGCAACGCCTGGCACTTTTGATGTGATCGATGTGGCAAGCGGTTTTAGACTACAGGATGATGTGGTGTATTTTGATGGTATTACCGTCAACCAGAATGGTTGGCAGGTTCAGCTCAAGGGTGCACCACAGAATGGTGACATTCTTACCATCGAAGAAAACACGCTGGGTGTGTTCGATAACCGCAATGCCCTGTTACTGGCAGGGTTTCGCTCGCAGGGTGTGCTGGATAGCGGCAATACCACATTTGAACAGAGCTATAACGCACTGGTCTCAGATGTCGGTGTGCAGACTCAACAGTCATCGATTAATCTGCAGGTTGAAGAAAGCCTGTTACAGAGTGCCACCGATCGACGAGAAAGTATTTCCGGCGTTAATCTGGATGAAGAAGCAGCCGACCTGATCCGTTTTCAGCAGGCCTATCAGGCGATGTCGAGAGTTATTCAAACTTCACAGGAATTGTTTCAGTCATTATTAAGTGCAGTTTAAAGGTTAAGTTATGAGAGTTTCAACAGCATTAATACATATGCAGGGTGTGCGAAATATGCAGCAAAAGCAGGCAGACCTGCTGCGCTCGCATGATCAGATATCCAGTGGCAAGCGACTGCTTTCGCCATCGGATGACCCCAGCGCTGCTTCACGTATTATTGATTTGAAAGAAGCCATTAATCAGATTACCCAGCTAGATGAAAACGCGAATTATGCGATCCAGCAACTTAACCTAGAAGAAGTGACACTAGATAGTAGTAACCTGGTACTTCAACGGGTACGAGAGCTATCCATTCAGGCAGCCAATACGGGCGTCAATAATTTACAGTCGGAACAGGCAATTGCCAGTGAAGTGAGAGAGAAGCTGGAAGAGCTGTTTGATTATGCCAATACAAAAGACGAAAACGGTGATTTTATATTCTCCGGCTTTCAGTCAAAGCAGCAGGCATTTACTACAGATGGCAATGGTAACTATAGCTACAATGGTGATGAAGGGCAGCTGTCAGTACAGATCGGTTCAAACAGACAGGTCGTCGCCAGTGATTCCGGTGCCGAAGTATTTCAGAAAATACGCACGGGTAATGGCACCTTTGCGGTGGATGCAAACAGTACCAATGGTGGCACAGCTAGAATCACCACTGGCTCAGTCATCTCAACATCCCAGTACCAGGCACATGATTTCAGAATTGTCTTTGATGAAGTGAGTCCCGCGACGACGCCAACCAGTTACACCTATAGTGTTTATGATGACACCCTGGCTACGGGTGTGCCCATATTAGCAGCCCAGCCCTACAGTGATGGAGCCGCGATCGCCTTTAATGGTATTGAAGTCGAAATTAATGGTGACCCGGTCGATGGTGATATCTTTACCGTAGAAGCCAGTCGTTACCAGGATGTATTCAAAACCATTAGTGATTTAGTCGGTCACCTGGAAGCCCCCGGCACCGGTGATGTGCGTGGTGTTATTGGTGGCGACTTTATTAATAATGGATTCGATAATGTCGCCGGGGATAGTGTTGCGTTTGATATTGATTTCGACGGCGTGAATATTCCCGGTGTGACCGTCGCTGTTGGTGTTGGTAATAGCAATACCGTGATTGCTCAAACGATGCTGGATGCAATAGGTACAGCTGCTGGTGTAGCGGTTAATACAGATGGCTCATACACCGTTCCCGGTACCACGGCTGGCGTCAGTGTAACATTTCGCCGGGTAGGCGATAATGTGGAGTTTCTGACGACGGGTGGCACCCTGACAAATCTGAATAGCTTACAGATTAGTAATCTTGCGGATGCCGCTTCTGATGCGGTGCTGGATATCAGTGGCAGTGGCAACAGCGTTTCAACGCAGACAACGCTGGATGCATCCGTTGCCGGTGATAGCGCAACTTACCTGACAGGTGCGCCCCATCGCTCATACCTGTCACAACAAATCGATAATGCATTAAATAATATTGACCGTGTAATGGACAATATTATTAATGTCACCACCCGTATTGGCGGCAGGCTGAATTCCATCGATAGTCAGCGGGTTGAAAATGAATCCAAATCCGTACATCTAGAGACGGTCCGTTCAGATATAGAAGACCTGGATCTGGCGGAAGCGATTAGCAATATGACCTTCCAGACCACAGCACTTCAGGCCGCACAGCAGACCTTTGTGCGGGTGCAAAACTTAAGCCTGTTTAACTTCCTCTAATTCTGAATCGAGTTTAATGCGGGCTATTTGCAGCGTATCAAAACGCGAGAAATAATATTATATAAGCA
The DNA here is from genome assembly GCA_041589455.1 of Gammaproteobacteria bacterium. Classification (GTDB taxonomy): domain Bacteria; phylum Pseudomonadota; class Gammaproteobacteria; order SZUA-229; family SZUA-229; genus SZUA-229. The sequence goes on from JBFHVQ010000069.1 coordinate 15,076, forward strand.
GTATATAGTTATAAACTAAAATTTATTTATTAGCCCAGCGCCGCCTGCAAAACCATCAAATTCTTTTGCTAAACTTAATAATAAGCACACTAGAAGTCTTATAAATGCTATTTCACGCCCCAATGCGAGTGGATAATTTTCATATAAAACAGATGCTTACATTAATAATGCTATCAGGTGCTTTTTTAGTAAATAATTTCTAAAGGTATTTTTACTTCGGTCGATATAGTCATTGAGAACGAACTAAATGCAATTTGCTGAAAACAAGTCGTAAACACTTCAGTCGACTTAAGTAAGCGACTGAAGCACAGGAGACAAACCATGCCTCAAGTAATTAATACCAATATTCCATCGTTGAACTCGCAGCGTAACCTGAATAAATCTCAGGGCAGTCTGCAAACTTCATTGCAACGTCTGTCTTCTGGTTTACGCATTAACAGTGCGAAAGATGACGCAGCGGGTCTGGCGATTTCTAATCGTTTTACTTCACAAATTCGAGGTCTATCACAAGCATCACGTAATGCAAATGATGGTATCTCACTCGCACAAACGGCTGAAGGTGCACTGTCTGAAAGCACCAATATCATGCAACGTATTCGTGAGCTGGCAATTCAATCAGCTAACTCAACTAACTCGGCTCAAGACCGTTTAAGTCTGCAGTCTGAGGTTAACCAGCTGGTTTCTGAGCTGGACCGTATTTCAAATACTACCTCTTTTAACGGCCTGAAATTACTGGATGGTTCATTCACTTCTCAATCATTCCAGATTGGCGCGGAAGCGAATCAAACCATCAATGTAAATGTACAGGGTGCAACTAAAGATATCCTGGGTATTAGTAAGGTATCAACTAATAATGCAACGAATGGTATTTCAAATGCGACTAATAGCGGCAATACGGTTATTGCTACCACGACTTTCACTGGTAATGCTCTAGCAGATACCCTTGAAGGTGGTGCTAACTCATTAACGGCAGTGCAGA
>JBFHVQ010000070.1:0-15432 GCA_041589455.1 Gammaproteobacteria bacterium
CCCATGGATCAAATCAAAAATAAGGAAGCCAAAGGTGAGCACTACCTTCTGGAGGTTGACAACAGAGTCGTCATACCTACTAACAAAAAAGTGCGATTTTTATTCACATCCAGTGATGTTATTCATGCCTGGTGGATTCCTGCATTTGGGGTAAAGAAAGACGCTATTCCCGGTTTCATAAATGAAAGCTGGACACAGGTTTCAGAGCCTGGTGTTTACCGAGGCCAGTGTGCGGAGTTGTGCGGTGCCAACCATGGCTTCATGCCTATTGTTGTCGAAGCGAAATCCGAAGCAGATTATCTTGCCTGGTTAGACGAGAAAAAGGCTGAGAAAGCCGCTGCCGCGGCAAGTGCAGAAAAAACATGGACCATGGATGAGTTAATGGCGCATGGTGAATCAACTTACAACACTTACTGTGCAGCCTGTCACCAGGTTAATGGTGAAGGCTTACCCAACGTATTCCCGGGGCTTAAGGGAAGCGCAATTGCTATCGGCGACATAGCCAAGCATATTGAAGTAGTCGTTGATGGTGTGCCAGGTACCGGCATGCAGGCCTTTGGGCCACAACTCAATGACGCTGATCTGGCAGCTGTTATTACCTATGAAAGAAATGCCTGGGGTAATGATACTGGTGAGATGATTCAACCATCCGATATTAAAGCGGCTCGTTAAACGAATAACTTATATTAAGAGGCAAAAATGAACGCTGTAATCGAAGAACATCACGACCACGATCATAAGCCAACAGGTTTGGGTCGCTGGTTATTTAGTACCAACCATAAAGACATCGGTTCGATGTACCTGTGGTTTTCATTCATTATGTTTTTTGTTGGAGGCTCTCTGGCGTTAATGATACGCGCAGAGTTATTTCAACCCGGCATGCAAATTATGGAGCCGGATTTTTTCAATCAATTAACAACACTGCATGGCCTGATTATGGTATTTGGCGTTATCATGCCAGCATTCGTTGGCCTTGCTAACTGGCAATTACCAATGATGATTGGTGCACCAGATATGGCCTTACCACGTATGAATAACTGGAGTTTCTGGCTATTGCCAGCAGCTTTTGGCATGCTGATATCCAGTTTGATTATGAGCATTATGGGTATGGGGTCCGCGCCTAACTTTGGCTGGACTTTCTACGCACCCTTATCAACGACTTATGGACCAGATAGTACCGACTTTTTTATCTTCTCGGTTCACTTGATGGGGATCTCATCGGTAATGGGTGCAATTAATGTTATTGCCACCATCATGAATATGCGTGCTCCAGGCATGAGTTATATGAAAATGCCAATCTTTGTCTGGACCTGGTTCATTACTGCCTACCTGTTAATTGCTGTGATGCCCGTATTAGCGGGTGCTGTCACTATGATGCTAACTGATCGTCATTTTGGAACCAGCTTCTTTGATGCAGCCGGTGGTGGTGACCCGGTTATGTTCCAGCATATTTTCTGGTTCTTCGGGCATCCAGAAGTTTACATTATGATCCTGCCTGCTTTCGGGATAATCTCGCAGATTGTACCGACCTTCGCTCGCAAGCCTTTATTTGGTTATAGCTCAATGGTGTATGCAACAGCTTCGATTGCCTTCCTGTCGTTTATCGTATGGGCACACCATATGTTCACAACAGGTATGCCAGTAGCAGGTGAACTCTTCTTTATGTATACCACGATGCTTATCGCGGTTCCGACCGGTGTTAAAGTGTTTAACTGGGTCAGCACCATGTGGAAAGGTTCGCTCACATTTGAAACACCTATGCTGTTTTCGATAGCCTTCATCTTTCTGTTCACTATGGGTGGCTTTACAGGGTTGATGTTGTGTATCGTACCTGCAGACTTTCAGTATCATGACACTTACTTTGTTGTGGCCCACTTCCATTATGTGCTGGTAACTGGAGCAGCATTCTCGATTATGGCTGCTGTTTATTACTGGTTACCTAAGTGGACGGGTCATATGTACGACGAAAAACTCGGTAAACTACACTTTTGGTTAACTACAATTTCTGCAAATGTGCTTTTCTTCCCAATGCACTTCGTAGGTCTTGCTGGCATGCCAAGGCGTATCCCGGATTACGCATTACAGTTTGCTGAATTTAATCAGGTAGCAACCGTCGGTGCGTTTGTCTTTGGTTTCTCACAATTAATCTTCTTATGGATTGTGATTAAGTGTGTTCGCGGAGGCGATAAGGCAACTGATAAGGTCTGGGATGGTGCCAAAGGTCTAGAATTTGATTTGCCATCACCTGCGCCATTCCATAGCTATACAACCCCACCACAGGTTAAATAAGGCAATAGAAAGTGATAAGCGAATCTGAGCATAATAAAAACGACAATCAACGCATTGTAATACGTTTGCTAGTGTTGGTTGTCGCTATGTTTGGATTCGGTTATGCCCTTGTGCCTCTATATGATGTTTTCTGTGATATTACTGGCCTAAATGGTAAAACAGGCGATAGAGTATCTGCTAATAGCCAGCGCATTATTGATGAGTCGCGTACTGTTAAAGTTACTTTTCTAGCAAGTCTTAATGAGTCTATGCCATGGGAGTTTAAACCACAGCAGCAGTTTGTTGAGGTTCACCCAGGACAACCAATGACAATTCAGTACAGTGCGATCAACAAATCAAATAAACCCATAACAGGTCAGGCTGTGCCCAGTGTCGCTCCCGGTCTGGCAGCAGCCTATTTCCAGAAAACTGAATGTTTCTGTTTTACTCAACAGGAGCTTAAACCAGGAGAAGAAAAACTGATGCCAGTTACCTTTGTTGTTGATGCGGAGTTACCTAGGCATATGAATGAGCTTGTCTTGTCCTATACTTTCTTTACGAGTGACAAAAAAACCAATTCTCAAGCAACACCTATTGAACTATCACTTAACCAGGATTAAAACTATGAGTACAGTAAGTCATCACGGTGAGTATTTTGTTCCAGAGCCTAGTAAATGGCCGCTTGTAGGCACAATTGCCCTTCTAACAACCGTCATTGGTGCCGTTAATACCATACACAGCGGCTCGTTAAGTCTGCTGCTGATTGCCGGTTTATTGCTAGTGACCTATTTATTATTTGGCTGGTTCAGCTCTGTTATTGATGAATCAATGGCCGGTAACTATAACGAACAGGTTGATCGCTCTTTTCGACTGGGCATGATGTGGTTTATTTTCTCTGAAGTAATGTTCTTTGCGGCATTTTTTGGTGCCCTGTTTTATGCAAGAGTATTTGCAGTACCCTGGCTCGGTGGTGAAGGGAACAACGCCGCTACTCATGAATTCTTATGGCCTGCCTTTCAGGCAGTTTGGCCAGTATTAACAAATCCGGACAATGAAGTTTTCACCGCACCAAGAGAAGCTATGGGAGCGATGGGTTTACCGGCTATCAATACAGCGATTTTGTTAACCTCAAGTGTTACGGTAACCTGGGCGCATCATGCATTACGTGCAGATAATCGCAAACATCTTAATATAGGTCTGGGTTTAACCGTGTTATTAGGCGTTGTTTTTCTTATACTGCAGGTTGAAGAATATATACATGCTTATAATGAGCTTGGTCTAACCATCGATTCGGGGATTTATGGTAGCACATTCTTTATGCTGACAGGTTTCCATGGGTTTCATGTAACCATGGGTACAACTATGTTATTTATCATATTGCTAAGATGCTTGAAAGGTCATTTTACTTCAGATAACCATTTTGGTTTCGAAGCAGTAGCCTGGTACTGGCACTTTGTTGATGTTGTCTGGCTGGGCCTGTTCATATTTGTTTATTGGTTGTAAGTAGCAAACATTGGCGACTTACCTTATAGGCCGTGGGGTGTAATAAGCCCTACGGCCTGGCCTATAAATAATAAAATAAAAATACCTACAGAGAGCCCTATTCTCCAGGTTAATGCTTTAACCAGTTTATCAGAATCACCTTTTTTACTGACTAGATGATATAGTGCTGAAGCGAGACTAAAAAGTACAATAGCAAGAAGTATCAGTACAATTATTTTAAATATCACTTTTTAACCTTTTAGTAGTTGTTGATTAAAGAATTGACGTGATCAAAATTTATAATTATTGTTTTAAGCCTTCGATAATTCCAAGCACAGTCACTGCTTTTTTGTTATATGTTATGCTGTCTTTGGGTATGTGGCAACTCGATCGTGCTGAATTTAAATCAAATCTTGAGTCGATAATAGAATATAAAAAAGACAATGCAAAGACTCAACTTAAATTAAATATTTTTTCCAATCAGGAATGGATCTATACACCTGTTTCGGCATCTGGTTACTTTGATAACTCGGTACTCATTTACCTTGATAATCAGGTGCATAATATGCAGGCAGGTTTTACAGTTTATAGTCCCTTTATGATTCATGATAATACCGCAATTCTTGTTGATAGAGGCTGGTTACCAATTGAAGGCGATCGGAATCACCTGCCAGGTTTGGATCAATTCCAAACTCAGTTGAGTGTTATTGAAGGCATGCTGATTACGCAACCAGCTAAAGGACTTGTTCTGTCTGACTCTGTACATCAATATACCCATTGGCCTGCGACTTTGCAGTATGTTGATGTTGAAGAAATTTCTGGTAATCTACCTTATAAGTTGTTACCCGGTATATTAAAACTTGATGAATCAAACAATGAAATGCTGAGTATATTACCTGTAAAATCCAGCTTTAATAGTGCTAAACATCAGGCTTATGCATTTCAGTGGTTTGCTCTCTCATTGGCATTACTCATGATATACATTATTGTAAACACAAAACGACAACCAAAAAGTGAATAATATGCATGATATAACAGTAGAAAAATCACAAAAAAGTAACACGACTTTATGGATACTTCTTGCATCTTTTTTGATACCCATGTTTGTGGCCTATGCATATTTTTTCTGGGGAGAACGGCCAGCTATCAGTAGTAATGGCGTGCTAATAAATCCTGTAATTGATATTGAACAGTTGAAATTACGAGACAGTAATGGTCAGCTATTAGATAGAGAGCGTTTAACGAAAAAATGGCGTTTGTACTATTTTGTTGGCGAACATTGTGATAGCTCATGTCAACAAACCATTTTTAACATGCGCCAAATAAATAAGGCCCTTGGAAAAAACCAGAGTCGACTTCAATATGTGATAGTTCATCTACAACAGCCAGTTGCAGAGTTTTCGACATATTTAAGCAATCAGCATGAAGATTCGATTGAACTATATGCACAACAGATACCTCAGAACTCTACTAATATGCAAGCAATAAACTTCTCATCTAGCAGTGATATTTACTTGATGGATCCCATTGGTAATATCATGATGAGCTTTAATAAAGACCTGAACCCAAAGTTGATACTCAAAGACATTAATAAGTTACTTAAAATCTCTCGTATCGGTTAGACGCATAATAGCTTAGGCTTGATAAGACTAATAATTCTGTTAATATTCCGCACCATATAGTTGTACTTAATAATAATTATAAAAATAGAATTATTTTTTTATGGAAAGGTGTTTAATGGAAAGTCGTATTCTTTTAAAAGCGCTATTCAGCGCTATTTTGCTCTCAACTAGCTCTATCACTACTGCCAGTGAATATGAGTCTCAACAACCTGATCGAAACCAACCATTCTTTACAGCCGGTCTTACCGCTGGTGGCGATACTCTCGCTGAACGAACAGATGGTACAGAGCTAACGGCAGGCGGTTTGTTTTACGGAGGGATTGGTCTGAATATTCAGCTAACGCAGCGTTTTGATATTCGGACTGTTTTTGGTTATCACTTTGATTTCCTGGATTCCAGTACAGGTAGTGCAGATTTTGATCGTTTTTATTTTGAAGTGTTACCAGTTATTCATTTAACTGATAAAGCCAGAATTGGAATTGGCATGCTTCACATTATTTCTGCAGAGTACTCGGATCCCTTCGGCTCTATGGAGCTGGATAATGCGACGGGCCTTTTAATGGAATGGAGTTATGAGTTATCATCTTCATTAAGCTGGGGTATACGATATTCAGATATCGAATATACGGTTAAGACAATAGACGGCTTCAACGTTGAGCTATTCAATCTGAAGGTCGATGGTGGCTATTTGGGTGTTTCAGTGTATCTATCTTTATAGTCAGGCCTATTCTGATTGAGCGCTGTCGTATATGTAGAATTGAGTCTTCAGGCAGCTAAACCCAGTACTAGCTGAACAACGCTATATATGACCAAAATGAAAGTGATTACAAAGATAACGCCAGCAACAATAAAGCTGGATGCTTTACCGTGCGCGAAATCTCTTTCGTGATTTGCACGTGTCTGTATTCCACAGGCTGCAGCTAGCGTGCTCATTGTCAAGTTGACAAAGCTAATGCTTTTCTCTTTTTCTGTTATACGACTATTTCTTTTATTGGCGTGCTTCATGATTTTGACTGTATCAATTTTAGTTAGGGTATAAGCTAAATTTATTTGTTTGACGTTATCATTAACTACATATATTAAATAAAAAGCTTATATTAACCGTTTATATAATATATTGACATTATTACAATATAATCTTTATAACATATATCTATATGTGGTATATAGTAACTAGCCTTATATTTTATATTGCTATAAAAGATCTGTAATAAGGGACATAAGGTTTAATTATTCGGCGATTCTGGTAATAATCAACTATACTGACAATATAAAGCAACTTGTTGTTTAAGTTAGCAATATAATACTTTGACCTGTGGGAGTATATCGATGCTAGTAAAACACTTTTCTCATATATTTTATGAGCCAAAACAAAGCTTAAGAGATGCAGATCGCGAACCAGCAAAAATTACGGACATTATGCTGCATGTTGCCTTTTTATCGCTCATACCTACAGTCTGTGGTTATATAGCCACTGTGCATATAGGCTGGGATCTGGGAATCGGAACAACCTTTACAATGGCGCAGGAATCCGCAGTTATCGTGGCTTTGGCGGCTTATCTGGCACTAAATGCTGGTGTTTATGCATTGGGGTATGCAATATGCTGGCTAGCCAAAACATTTGATGTCAATCCAAACCCTCTCCATTGTACAGAACTGGCAGTATTTACCTCGTTACCTCTATTCGCATTAGGATTCGTGGCGCTCTACCCTGTGCTTTATGTGAACGTCACCATTGGATTGCTAGCGATTGCCGCTGCGGTATATTTACTGTATATCGGTGTACCGATTTTTATGCACATACCTGAGGAAGAAGGCTTTGTTTATTCAACCTGGGTTGTTTCTATCGGTCTAGTTATGCTGGTTGTGTTTCTTGGAGCATCTGTCTTCTTTATCTCTGCGTTGACAGTCTAACTAACTCAGGAATATTTCCCATAATCTAATTAAGGTTTATACAGAAATTTGATGCAATCAGCAGAAAAAGCTCCGTTGTTTTCGAAACGGGGCTTTTTTTATTGCATCGTTAAAAGCTAATTAGATATCACTTTATCTGAAAAATATATTATACGACTGGCGCAGAACTATAATCATGTAATTAATGGTTTTCTGAGCAAGGCACTCTGTCTTGTACACAAATCTGGGAGAACCAAAATGCGTAAACGTCTCTATTTTATAGTTCCTTCTGTTAGTTCTGCCAGGACTATTGTTGATGAACTTCTTCTATCACGTATAGATGTTCAACATATACATGTATTAGCCAATGAAAATACCAGTCTTGGTGACCTGCCTGAAGCCACCTTATTGCAAAAAAGCGATATCATTCATGGTGTTGAATCCGGAATGGTTATTGGTGGAATAACAGGTCTAATAGGCGGTATTGTCGCTATTCTTGCATTGCAGCCTTCTACAATGATGGGGCTGATTGTTCTAGGCAGTACTCTATTTGGTGCAGGCTTTGGTATATGGATGTCAGGGATGATTGGCTCAAGTACCAGGAATTCCCGTTTAAAAGGTTTTGAGCAGGCTATCGACAACGGCAATATACTGATTATGGCAGATGTGCCTGTACACAGAGTAGCTGAAGTGGCTAAAAAGCTGGAGTCACACAAAGAAGTAAAAGCCGGCGGAAGCGAACCTTCTATGCCAGCTTTCCCTTAATTTATGGGAAAATATGCTCGATTAGCTGATCATTGCAATTATGATTCTTGCGTAGTGATCGAGTAGTAAAAAAGCGAATAGTGCACTCAAGTAAAATATGGAGTAACCAAATGTTTTCATTGAGTGCTGGTCACTATCGCCTGTGTTGTACAGCTTGATAGCGTGGTATATAAAGCCAATACCTAATGCAAGCGCGCCACAGAAATATATCAGGCCTGTCATCTTAATAACGAAAGGCATTAAGGTGACAGACAGTAATAGTAAGGTGTAAAGCAATATATGCATTTTGGTAAACACGACGCCATGAGTTACAGGTAGCATCGGTAAGCCTGCTTTTGCATACTCCTCTTTTCTCTTTATCGCCAGCGCCCAGAAATGTGGTGGCGTCCAGACAAAAATAATCAGAAAAAGTAATAGCGCTTCTGCATTAACTTCACCCGTCATCGCTGCCCAGCCAAGCAATGGAGGCGCCGCGCCTGCTGCGCCACCCAGTACAATATTCTGTGGTGTGCTTCGTTTCAGAAACATGGTATAGATAACGGCATAGCCAATGAGTGACGTCAGTGTTAACAAGGTGGTAATTAGATTGGTCCAGGCAAGCAGGATCATCATGGCAATGGCAGCCAGCGATAAAGCAAATACTAATGCAGACTGTGAAGAAAGCTCACCCTGGGGTAATGGCCGCTTTGACGTTCGATCCATAATGACATCTATTCGCTGATCTACCCAATGATTAAGTGCAGCACCTGATGCAGAAGCCAGACCAATTCCAATGGTGGCAGCTAGAAAGATATCGAGAGGTAATGCGCCAGGCGTAGATAGTAACATGCCGACAATTGCAGTGAATACTATAAGCAGAACAACTTTTGGCTTACATAAATTATAATATTTACGACAGTTACACTGAATGCTTGTGAGTTGTAGTGCCAGTTCATTCATATTGAATTGCCCCAATCGATTTCGCCTGATGACTCAGGCTGTAATTAATCATTAACAGACTTAACAGCAACGCAGCAGCAATTGCATTATGTGCGACTGCTACAGGTATAGGTAAAACAAGTAATACATTCGCTATGCCCAGTGATATCTGGGTAAACAATAAAGCTATCATTAATTTCGCCTGCTGCTTTATTATTGTAGATTCCGATTTAAGTAATAACAGCAGGCCTAACGCTGTTAAAACCAAAAAGGTAATTAATGCGCCAACACGATGCATAAAGTGCACAGTAACACCTGCATCAAGGCTTAAACTACCTCCTTCATAATTAATGCTGGGATCTTTAAAAAACACGAAGGCTTCAGAAAAATTTGTATCAGGTAACCACTTTCCCTGACAGGTTGGAAAATCAGGACAATGAAGAGCAACATAATTAGTACTGGTCCAGCCGCCGAGAAAAACTTGAATTGCTAAAACAATTATTGCGAATCTGGCCAATCTGACAAAAGACTGTCTTGTACTGGTCGGTTTGAGTTTATCTATCCATGGCCTGGCATGATTCATAAACAACCAGAACAATAAAGAGAGTGTTAGCAAGCCAGTGATCAGGTGAAGCGTAACAATTGTGGGACGTAGTAACTGGGTAACAGTCCACATGCCGAGAAGACCCTGAAAGATTACCAGCACGACAAGAGCGAAAGGTAATACAACTTGTTGGTACTTTTGGTTTCTCAACTTCCAGGCAATGTAAGCCATTAATAGTATTAGCAGGCCCAGGAAGCTGGCAAAATAACGATGTATCATTTCTTTCCAGGCTTTGCCGGAGTGAATTTCTGCATCTGGAAAAGAACGTTTGGCGTGACTGATTTCATGAGCATCATCTGGTGCTGTAAGCTGGCCAAAACAACCCGGCCAGTCTGGGCAACCCAGACCTGCATCAGACAAACGTACATATGCCCCTAGTACAATTACGATAAAAGCCAGACAACAGGCTGTCAGGCTAATTCGTTGAAAAATCCTGCTATTCAATTGCCAATTCTGCTCATCATTTATTATGACATCATCCTATCTGATTCAACATGCAGCTGCAATACAATCTATTGTGGTGTCGATAAGCTGATGTTTTAGAGCTGTTAATTATATTAATATAAAATTAATAAGTGATGCACTAACAATGTATAGTTCTTTTTATATAATGTGATAAATTTTAAAAAGTTTTTATGAAACACGTACATTATGACTTGATGATATATCTGTCTATTTACAACATCAGCCGAATCATATAAACCCAATAAACAAATCATAACCACCAGTTGATTTCACATCGTAATTAATTATTCCTGTGACTCCTGTTTCTGATAGGATGTGTAATTAAATTTTGTAAATTTTAAAAGAAGTTATGAAGACAACAATGAGTTCTATAGTAGCGGCGCTAATGGCGATGGCTGCAGGTATCTGGTTAGCACAAACCGGTCATCAACAAATACAGATAAAGCCACCCGTTATTCAGGGTGCAATATATCCGCAAGCCAGAGTCATTAATAATATTCAGTTAATAGATGATGAGAATAATGCGTATGGTTTGGCTAATTTAAAAAATAACTGGAGTCTGGTCTTTGTTGGCTACACCCATTGTCCTGATATCTGCCCAATGACGATGACTGTAATGAACCAGATTTATGATTATATGAAGCAACAGGAGATGGAGCCACCTCAGATTTTGTTTTTATCTGTAGATCCAGAGCGTGACACCATACCGTTGATTAAAGAATACGTCGAATATTTTAATCCACAGTTCATAGGCTTAAGCGGTACAAAAGAAGCAATAAATACTTTTAGCCGACAATTAAATGTAGTCTATCAAAAAGCGCCTGGATTATCTGGCAGCATGGATGGAGATGATTATTTAATCGATCATAGTTCATCGTTGCTGCTGTTAAACCCTCAGGGACAATTGCAATCGGTTTTAACAGCCCCTCATCTGCCTGCAACGATTATAGAAAGCATTATAAAGAGTCAGGCGTATTTTGAGATTACACAGACTGAACACTAGTCCGTGTAATCTCCTATGATCTATTTTGAAATCGATGTTAATTATTTAAGGTGTAGTCCAGAATATCAACAACCTGTTCAGGTGTAGAACAAACTGCCTGTGCTACAGCATCTACTTCTTTCAACGCATGGGTCAGTTCTGGATCATGAAGAGTAATGATTGATTTACCAAGAGCTGCCGCATAACCCGCATCAAATGCGGCATTCCACTGCTTATATTTTTCGCCAAAGCGGACAACCACAATATCTGCTGACTCAATGTGTTTTCTTATACGAATCGCATTAATTTTGGCGGCCTTGTGATCTTTCCAGAATGCTTCATCTTCTTTACCCAGAATTTTTTCGCCACAGTCATCGCTCGCCTCATGGTTAGTGACCGGTGACGCCAGATCGACAGTTAAGTCTTTTTCAAGAATTCCCTGCTGAATACGTTCACGCCAGTCACTGTGAATCTCACCTGATAGATAGACTTTTAGTTTCATTTTACTTGTCCCAAATAATAAACCCTGCGATGGCAGGGTTTAGTAGAATTGTGTTATATAGTTGAGAGTTAAGGAATTTCATCCAGAGCTTCATCCTCTTCCTTAACCGTTTCAAGAAAGTCCTCACGGTTAACATTCATCATCACCAGGCTGTTACTGGCAACGTATATTGATGAATAAGTACCAACAAAAACACCAATAATTAAGGCAAACGCAAAACCATGAATGACTTCACCGCCGAGGATAAACAGCGCGAATAGCACGAGAAGTGTTGTTAAAGAGGTCATCAACGTTCGCGCCAATGTGCCATTGATTGATACATTTAGAATCTCAATGGGCTCGCCTTTGCGTTGTGAACGGAAAGTTTCACGGATGCGATCCAGTACCACCACGGTATCATTCAATGAATAACCAATGACAGCGAGTATTGCAGCTAACACTGTTAGATCAAATTGAATTTGAGTTACTGAAAAAACACCTATGGTGATTATGACATCATGTACCAGTGCCAGAATCGCACCAAAGGCTGACTTAACCTGGAAACGCAGGCTCACATAAATCAAAATACCAAAAAGTGCGATCAGCATGGCAAGACCGCCCTGCTCTCTAAGTTCTTCACCCACCTGTGGCCCTACAAACTCAATACGACGCATTTCTAAAGACTGATCAGAAGCCTGTTTTAGAATCTGAAAAACTTCATCAGAAATACTGGCACTATTAACACCTTCTCGTGGTGCAATTCTTACAAGTATGTCTTTTGAGGTTCCAAAGTGTTGTACGATCGCATCAGAATACTCGCTACCCCCGAGTGATTTCCTGACAGGCTCCAGTTCAACCGGCTGCTGGTAACCGACTTCAATTAGATAACCACCGGTAAAATCTACACCAAGGTTTAAGCCTTTACTGAACAGACTGAATACTGAAATCAGAATTAAAATAACTGATAAACCCAGTGCAAGCTTTCGTCTACCCAGGAAATCTATATTGGTTTTACCTGATAATATTTGCATGTCTCTATCCTATATCGAAAGCTTTTTGATATTACGTCCACCATACACGAAATTTACAATCGCTCTGGTTCCCATAATGGCTGTGAACATCGAGGTTAAAATACCAATCGATAAGGTAATTGCAAATCCCTTAATTGGGCCCGTTCCAAGACTAAATAGCACGATTGCAGCAATTAATGTGGTTACATTGGCATCGGCAATGGTGCTAAAAGCCTTCTCATAGCCTGCGTGAATACTTGCCTGAGGTGAGTTACCATTGCGTAGTTCTTCACGTATACGCTCAAAGATAAGCACATTGGCATCTACCGCCATACCAACGGTTAGCACGATACCGGCGATACCAGGAAGTGTCAGTGTTGCCTGCATCAATGACAGTACTGCAATAATTAATACCAGATTAGCTGTCAGCGCGACATTGGCTATCAGGCCAAAGCCACGATAATAGACCGCCATAAATACGAGTACGAGCGAAAAACCAATAAGTACGGAGTTGAAACCCTGTTCAATATTGTCTTTACCGAGGCTTGGACCAACCGTTCGCTCTTCTACAATTTCAACAGGTGCTTTAAGAGCACCAGCACGTAGTAATAATGCCAGATCTTTTGCTTCGAAAGATTCAAGACCGGTAATCTGGAACTGTTTACTAAATGCATCCTGTATGGTGGCAACGTTAATAACTTCTTCTTTTCGCGTCTTAACTTTGACTTTTTCGCCATCGACAATTTTAGTGGTGACCTTGCTTTCTATAAAGACTACTGCCATTGGCTTTTTAATATTGTTACGCGTGGTTTCACCCATTTTTTTAGCGCCCTTGCTATCCAGGCGGACACTGACTGCAGGGGTTCCTGACTGTGTATCAATGGTGGATGATGCGCTATTAATCTGATCGCCTGTAACGATAACGCGACGCTTTAGCAGAACCGCATCGCCATTACGTTCACGATATAGTTTTGCGGTTAAAGGAATGCTGCCGCCATTATCTGCGTTTATCCAGTCAGCTCGTGTGCCTTCTGTTAAACGAAACTCAAGAGTCGCTGTTCGGCCAAGTATGTCTTTAGCACGTGCCGTGTCCTGAACACCTGGAAGTTGAACTACAATACGATTTTCGCCTTGCTGTTGAATCACCGGTTCTGCAACACCCAGCTCATTCACTCTGTTTCTCAATGTTGTGACATTTTGCTGAATGGCAGATCGACGTTCATTACGTAATGCTGTTTCAGTAAAGTTGGCGATCAGCTTCAGCTCATCATCTCTAGAGATATACTCAAGATCTTTAAATTCAGATTTAAGTGCTGAGTAACCTTGATCGAATGTCTCTTCATCACGAAACTGAATACTAATACCACCCTGATCTTCTCGTTTGATGCCCCGATAACGGATTTTCTGGTCTCTAAGAAAGCTACGCATTTCAGAAGCGGTATCTGATTCCATACGTTCCTGTGCAGAATCCATATCCACTTCCAGTAGGAAGTGTACGCCGCCACGTAAATCAAGGCCCAGATACATAGGCAAGGCATTCAGTGACTGTAGCCACTCGGGTGTGGCTGGCGCGAGGTTTAGTGCCACCGTGTAATTACTGTTTCGGGAAATAAATCCGAATGACTTAACCGTATCTGCCGCTGCCAGCTGTGCATCTTCTGAATCGAATCGAATCAGAAGCTGTCCATTTTTTAGTTCTGACGACTTTGCAGAAATGGATGACTTTTTAAGCAGTTCATCCACTTTTGCCTGTGTTGCTTCATCAATTGGCTGATTACGCAGCGAGACAAGCACCGAAGGGTCTTCACCATACAGATTTGGCATAGCGTAGATCCCGCCTACTACCAGCACAGTGACTAGTAACAGGTATTTCCATAAAGGATACTGGTTTATCATTCTTTAAATTGCCCGAGTTTTTATAATATTTAGTGACGTAGTTGAGCTGTTATTAAGCTTTTTGTTCCTTGATAGTACCTTTAGGCATTAAAGAACCAATGGAGCCCTTTTGTACCTGGATGGTTACATTGTCACTGATCTCCAGGCTAACGAAGTTTTCAGAAACCTTGGTAATTTTACCCAGTACACCACCCTGTGTTACTACTTCATCACCCTTGCTGAGGGCTTCAACCATGCCTTTATGCTCTTTCGCGCGTTTGCTTTGTGGACGAATCAGCAGGAAGTAGAACAGTACCAGTAAGCCGATGGGAAACAGTAGTGCTGTGATTGGATCACCCTGTTGTGCTGCCGCAGCGCCGCCTTCAGCCATTGCATCGGATATAAAAAAGCTCATTCGTGTATCTCCAGTTTTCAGGGTTGTATATCTGCTATCGAGGTTATTTCGATAACGGGTTAAATTCGCGTGGTATTATGCCATCTAGGTGACTAAACGTCAGCCGCTTTAGTCAGGCATCGTTATTACGCATCGCGTAGAATTCTTCTACATAGGTATCAAAGCGGTCTTCTTCAATGGCCTGACGAATATCTTTCATTAATTGCTGATAATAATGCAGGTTATGAATGGTATTAAGGCGTGAGCTAAGGATTTCCTTGCACTTGTCCAGATGACGCAGGTAGCTACGTGAGTAATTTCTACAGGTATAACAACTACAGTTTTCATCTACCGGACGTGTATCGTCCTTATATTTGCTATTGCGAATCTTCAGAATGCCCGTTGAGGTATACAGGAAGCCGGTTCTGGCATTACGGGTAGGCATGACACAGTCAAACATATCAACCCCGCGTCGCACCGACTCGATGATATCTTCGGGTGTCCCAACGCCCATCAGATAGCGTGGGTGGTCCTCTGGTAGTAAAGGTGTAGTGACTTCAAGTACCTTATTACGCTCATCTTTGGGCTCACCAACGGAAAGGCCACCAATGGCATAGCCATCAAAACCAATATTGACTAGCTGCTGTGCAGATTGTTCACGCAAGTCTTCATA
>JBFHVQ010000071.1:0-15308 GCA_041589455.1 Gammaproteobacteria bacterium
CATCCAGAGAGAAAGCGACCTGTGGAATGGCGGCTTCTTCTTCAGGAGGCAGGTCGTACAGGTTCTTGTCCATCGCATCACCAGGGTGGATCTTGTTTTCGATACCGTCCAGGCCAGCCATTAGCATTGCTGCGAAACACAGGTATGGGTTTGCGGTGTTGTCACCGAAGCGAACTTCAATACGACGACCCTTAGGGTTGCTAATGAATGGAATACGAATAGAGGCAGAACGATTACGTGCAGAGTATGCCAGCCTAACAGGTGCTTCGAAGCCAGGAACCAGGCGCTTGTAAGAGTTAGTTGACGCATTCGCGAATGCATTCAGGGCTTGAGCGTGCTTGATGATGCCGCCGATATAGAACAGTGCTGTTTCAGACAGACCACCGTACAGATCGCCAGTGAACAGGTTTTCGCCGTCTTTAGCCAGAGACTGGTGAACGTGCATGCCGTTACCGTTGTCACCAACCAGTGGCTTAGGCATAAATGTAGCCGTTTTGCCATAAGCGTGCGCCACATTGTGAATTGCATACTTAAGCTTCTGTACTTCGTCTGCTTTCTTAACCAGTGTGTTAAATACCGCGCCAATTTCGCACTGGCCGGCAGTGGCTACTTCGTGGTGATGTACTTCAGTTTCAACGCCCATGTCTTCGATAACCAGACACATGGCTGAACGCAGGTCCTGCAGTGAATCAACAGGTGGTACGGGGAAGTAACCGCCTTTAACGCCAGGACGATGACCTAGGTTACCGGTTTCAGTCTGCTCGCCTTTGCTCCACTCAGCTTCTTCAGAACCAATCTTGTAGAAGGCCTCACCCATGCTGTCTTTCCAGCTAACAGAGTCAAACACGAAGAATTCGTTTTCAGGACCGAAATAAGCTGTATCAGCAATACCGGTAGATTTCATGTATTCTTCAGCGCGTCTGGCGATTGAACGTGGGTCACGCTCATAGCCCTGCATAGTGGCAGGCTCGATAATATCGCAGGTGATGTTAACGGTTGCTTCTTCGCAGAATGGGTCCATAACGGCAGTTGATGGGTCTGGCATCATAATCATGTCTGATTCGTTAATACCTTTCCAGCCTTCGATTGAAGAACCATCAAACATTTTGCCTTCTTCAAAAGTGCTCTCATCGACAGTGTGTGCAGGTACAGATACGTGTTGTTCTTTACCGCGTGGATCCGTGAAACGAAAATCAACGAATTTAACGTCGTTTTCTTTCATCATATTTAATACGTCAGTTGCTGACATGTTGTTCTCTCCAATGAAGTGTAGAATTAATTTTTAACCGATAAACCAGGGATCAAAACGTTTGACGGCATTGTGCACGAAACGCGTCACAAGTAAACTGGGCTAACAACTTGAAGTTGAGTTTATTCGGCTTAAAAGCCGCACTATAATAAACCATTGAGCTTGTACTTGTACCATTTTATATGCGTTATTTGATAGATTTTCACATCTCATATCCATGGTTCTGACTCACCGTGCGGTGCTGTGGCAGACTACTGGGCCAGGCGTGTTCATCGTGCCGACAGTATATAAATCCGTTATTTTATAAAGTGAAGCTGTTGAATTGTCGTGAGTTTCTAACTTTAAAAATAGCCGTTTACGCCTTGACACAGGTCGGCTATTGTATTCTGGTCAGGCTTAGTTAAACACTGGCAGCGATGTGGTCGTGTGTATTAGGTCAGAACCTTGTCGCTGACAGGTCATTGGCTTGTATTTAGGATGCTACACTAATTAAAAAAAGGTATTAAAAGCGGCTCCCTATGCTCAAATTTCAGCAACCCCCAAAAGAATATGAGGATGTATTTCTTGAAGATACTGACCGTCCTCTGCCACAGATCCTGAATCCTAATACTCGCTATATGTTTCTTAGTACAATTGCCAAAGGTGGCAAGTCACTGATCAAATCCTGTAAGGATATGCACTTAAATCGTGTTGTTGCTTACAAGACGCTGCGGTCTGAGTTTGTTGATGATGAAGTCGAGAATATTCGCCTGTTACGTGAAGCGCGAATTTGTGCCATGTTACAACATCCCAATACCGTGCCCATATATGAGATTGGTCGTGATAGCCGAGGTCATTACTATTTTACAATGAAGTTAGTGCATGGTTATACCTTGCGAGAAATTCTAGATTATCGTGAGCGATATGATTTGACACAGCTGGTAGAAGTTATTGAGCAGATAGCTCATGCATTGTCCTATGCTCATGCCCATGGAGTTGCGCACCGTGATATCAAGCCCGAGAATATTCTGGTAGGCCCTTATGGTGAGGTATTGCTGCTGGACTGGGGGTTGGCTAAAGTCTGGAAAAAAGATGGAAGCGCCTCGGACGATGAATTTCAGGATGAAAAAGCCGCCGCAGATTCAGATAAAAGTATGACAGGATATGGTAAGTTGCAGGGTACCTTATGTTACATGTCGCCTGAACAAATAGCGCGTGCTCCGGATATTAGTTTCAGTACAGATATTTATAGCCTGGGATCAGTGCTTTATGAGGTGCTGACGGGAAAGCCGCCGTTTGATAGTGACAAGGCCTATGAGATACTTGAAATGGTGGAAAACCAGGACCCCACCAAGCCCTCTGATATTTGTAAGTATCCAATACCCAGAACCCTTGAGCGCCTGTGTCTGAAATGCCTGGAAAAGAAACCACAGGATCGACCAGCCTCGATGAATGATGTGCTACGGACACTGCAGGAAAACTGGGCTGCAGAACTGAAATAGTAGATGTTATACCTGAAACAGGCGTATCGCATCGTGTCTGATAGTCAGTCATAAAAAAACCGGTGTGGTTGCCCACACCGGTTTTTTTGACATGAAAGTGTCGCGTTAGTCCTGACTTATTTGTCGAGGGCTTCTTTTGTCACCTTAACGATGATTGCTGCAACCTTGTAGGGATCAGCGTTAGAAGCAGGACGACGGTCTTCAAGGCGACCTTTCCAGCCATCTTCTACTGTGCTAACCGGAATACGGATAGACGCACCACGATCAGATACGCCGTAGCTGAACTGGTCGATAGACTGTGTTTCATGCTTACCTGTCAGGCGCTGTTCATTGTGTGCACCGTAAACGCCGATACATGCACCAACGTTCTTACCGAACTCTTCACAGATTTGAGTGAATACACCTTCATCACCATTGTCACGCATTGGTGAGTTAGAGAAGTTAGCGTGCATGCCTGAACCATTCCAGTCAGTGTCGCCCAGAGGCTTAGGATGCCAGTCAACTGCGAGGTCATATCTTTCAGCAGTACGCTCAAGCAGGTAACGGGCTAACCAGATTTCATCACCAGCACGCTTTGCGCTCTTCGCAAAGATCTGGAACTCCCACTGACCAGCTGCAACTTCTGCATTGATGCCTTCAACGTTAAGGCCGGCTTCCAGACACAGGTCCAGATGCTCTTCAATTAAGTCGCGGCAATATGCGTTACGAGCACCTACTGAGCAGTAGTATGGACCCTGAGGTGGTGGGTAGCCGCCTGCTGGGAATCCTGGAGGCAGGTTAGTGTCTGGGTTCCATAGGAAGTATTCCTGCTCGAAACCAAACCAGAAATCATCGTCGTCATCTTCAATCGTTGCACGACCGTTAGACTCATGTGGGGTACCGTCAGCATTCAGAACTTCACACATTACCAGGAAAGCGCTTGTGCGAGCAGGATCAGGAATGATGTGCACTGGTTTCAGTAGGCAGTCAGACGCGTTACCTTCGGCCTGTTCAGTAGAGCTACCGTCAAATACCCACATTGGGCACTCTTCTAGTGTGCCGCCGAAATCTGAGCGAACCATAGTTTTACTGCGAAGGCTCTGAGTCGGCTTATAGCCGTCGAGCCAGATATATTCCAGCTTGCTTTTCATACTTTGTATATCTCCAAAAGAAAGATGAGTGTTACGCCTTGGCGTAGACTTTAAGAAGTTATTATCCATAAGCGCGATACAATATCGTGCCAATATGCATTGTTCAACAGCTCGATGTGGCAGGGCAAGCATTTCGACTTGCCCGGATATTAACATTTTCAGGTTTTAATCCGATTATGCCCACACCGCAATGAGCAGGATGTGTTAATGGAAGCACCAAAAATGCCACTTTCTGGTTTTTATGATAAGAAACAAATAGATAATAAGATATGAGTAATTTGAATGCGCCAGAATGGCACTAAGATAGTGCTTATGGCGGC
Source organism: Gammaproteobacteria bacterium (assembly GCA_041589455.1). Classification (GTDB taxonomy): domain Bacteria; phylum Pseudomonadota; class Gammaproteobacteria; order SZUA-229; family SZUA-229; genus SZUA-229. The sequence goes on from JBFHVQ010000071.1 coordinate 4,181, forward strand.
ACCATTGCACCGTTATGGTGCTATTTGTACAGTACTTCCACGTGTCCAATAATCTCAAGTTGCTTGCATGCGGCTTCCAGTTGTTGCTGGATGCGCTTGGCATCCTCTTCCGTTTGAATAATTGACAGGGGTAAAACCAGCTCCAGATTAATCGCGCCATCGAGATAGTGCAGTGTCGTATGAAGTAGTTGCTGGCTTTCGGGTACCTGCTTTAGGTGTTGTTCCAGCTCAGACATGATCTCATCACGTAGGGGAAGGTGTTTGCAGCTGTTTTCGGAGTGCTCGTCATCTTCCGGGTCAATATGTACTGTCACATCGTTAATTTCATCAAATTTTTCAATCAGTGTGACTTCAACTGCTTCAGAAATCTGGTGGCCCTCTGATACGCTGAGCCTTGGTGGTACCAGAATATGTACATCCACCAGTGCGTTATGTCCCATGCGTCGAGTGCGTAACATGTGCAGTTCTGTCACACCATGTACTGCCTTGATCGAGTCTTCTATTTCATTCAGACGCTCGGGTTCCAATCCAGTATCGACCAGTTCCTGGAAGCTCTGGTGCCCTAGCTCCCAGCCAATTTTGCAAATCATGAAAGCAACAATAATGGCAGCAATGGAATCCAGCATAGGGTAACCCCACATGGCACCTGCGATACCGACGAAAACCACAATGGAAGAGATAGCGTCTGAACGATGATGCCACGCATTGGCTTCCAGCATGCTGGATTTAACCCGTCTGGCGATAATCATGGTGTACTGGAACAGAACTTCTTTGCTTATAATCGACAGTCCAGCGATCCATAAGGTGATCATTGAAGGTATGGCTAGGTTTTCATAATCAATCAGGCGATATGCCGCATCAACGCCTATACCAATACCAACAAGGCTGAGCAGTGTGGCAAGCGCGATGGTGGCGACAGTTTCATAACGTGCGTGTCCGTAAGGGTGGTCTTCATCTGCATCGGTATTTGAGTGATGAGTTGCGAGTAGAACCATGCCGTCTGAAACGAGATCAGATAGTGAGTGCAGACCATCTGCTATCAGTGCCTGGGAGTGACCGATGTAGCCAACAATGAGTTTACCGATTGCCAGTACCAGGTTGACGATAATGCCCCACCAGGTGGCAATATCCATGGCTTTTTTACGTTGTTGTTTATTATATTCCACAGTATAAAGGTATGATGATTAAATTTAGCGGCTATTGTCCTGTCTTAGGGCTTTGCATGCAAGCCGCTATCCAAAGTAATCTTACAACTGGAGGTTAATATGCCGATAGAAATTCAGGTTGAAAATATCAAGTGTGGTGGCTGTGCGGGTACTATCCAGAAAAACTTACAGGCAGACGACCGAGTTAGTTCAATTGAAATCGATATTGAAAAGGGCATCGTTAAAATTGTGACGGAACATGATGCAAGACAGGACTTTGCCGATGCCTTATTAAAAATGGGTTATCCGGAATCTGGAACTGCTGAAGGTATTACGGCGGCGAAAGCAAAAGCTAAGTCATTTGTTAGCTGTGCCATAGGTAAGGTTGACAATATGGTGAACAAATAAATTGTTTAATGGAATGATAAGACAGGACGTTGTTGAATGAGCTCTTACTCAAGGAATGTGCCTATACTGGCTTTCGCACAGGCAATGGCAATGAGTGGCGCATCATTAAGTGTTGCAACGGCAGCGTTAGTGGGTTACGAATTGGCGATAGATAAATCGCTTTCGACATTACCACTCGCGGTGCAGTTTATTGCTGTGATGTTAACCAGTATTCCAGCAGCCATGTTGATGAATCGCATTGGCAGAAAGGCCAGCTTTTTGTTTTCGACCTTATTTGGTCTTGGCGGTGCAGGGATTGCGGCTTATGCGATATATCACCAGAGCTTTCTGGGGTTTGTTGTCGGTGCGGGGCTAATTGGAATGTTTAATGGCTTTGCAAATTATTATCGATTTACTGCGGCGGATGCAGTTGATGCAGAGCATAAAAGTCGAGCGATTTCTCTGGTACTAGCTGGCGGAGTGATTGCGGCGATTATTGGCCCGAATCTGGCAAATTATACTCGAGAGACAATTCAGGGGGCTCTCTTCGCGGGCAGTTTTGCGGCGCTTGTTATTCTGTATGTGTTCTCATTAATGGCCATAAGTTTTCTTAAGCTTCCTGATCAAACATCGCAGCATGTCGAACAGTCGCAACGACCATTAATTGAAATCATGTTGCAGTCGAAATGGGTTGTTGCTGTGATATGCGGCATGCTGGGTTATGGTGTTATGAGTTTCGTGATGACAGCAACACCTCTTGCAATGAAACATCATGCCCATGATTTTTCTGATACATCTTTTGTGATTCAGTGGCATGTGCTGGCAATGTTTGCGCCTTCCTTTTTTACAGGTTCACTGATTAAAAAATTCGGCGAAATACCTATTATGGTGGCCGGTGGTTTAATGGGAATACTGTGTGTGTTGATTAATCTTAATGGGCAGAGTATTAGTCATTTCTGGTTTGCGCTTTTTCTGTTAGGTGTCAGCTGGAATTTTCTATATGTTGGTGCGACCAGTTTGCTAACTCAAACCTATGAACCGGCTGAACGATTTAAAGTGCAGGCGGTTAATGACTTTATAATTTTCACTACCGTTGCGCTGGCATCGTTATCTGCTGGTTATTTGCAGCATTACTTTGGCTGGCAAATGGTGAATCTAGGTGTGCTGCCATTGTTGGGGGTCATTTTATTGAGTCTGGTTTATCTGATAGTGAGTCAGCGTTCAAATGCGGTGGTAGAAGCGGGTACCTAATTTATTTATGATGCAGTTTGTTTTATGTAATAAGGGCTGTAACAAGAATTTCATATTCTGTTCATATAATTTTCAAACTCTGTTTTGATAATAGAGACTGAAAATAACAGGAGAACAACGATGAAATTTTATATTCGAGAATGGAGTGACACGACCATTGTGTTAATGAATGACAGTGGTCATGTGCTGGCTTATTTTGCTTCAGTTTCGGAAGCGTTAGAAGCCTGTGGAGAATGGTATAACTGCTATCAGGAAGAGCAGCGATTTCAGGTGCAGATTCAATACCGTAAAGACAAATATGCATATTCATCCGTAACTGCGATGGCCAGTTAATTAACTATCGCATACTTCTATAATTACAAATACCTCGTCTTCAGATTCCCGCGTTTCAATGATTTTATGACCATTGATTCGACACCATGCGGGGATGTCATTCAATGCACCGGGATCTGTTGAAACCACTTCAAGTGTATCGCCTGGCTGTAATGTATTAACCTTATCCTGGGTTCGTATCACCGGCATGGGACAGAACATACGGCGTGCGTCTAATTCATAATGAGCCAAAGTGTTCACCTTTTAAAAATAAATTTATATTAGTAACAGAATCAAACATACCATTCCTGTTTTATTTCGGCAGGTGACAGGGGTTTAACTTCAAGTGTGGTGGTGTCACCATTGGTGCGGCGTGCTTCAATGGTGACACTGTCGTTGTTTTTTCCCTGAGAAAAGCGAGCAGCGATTTGTGCGGCATAAGTCAGGTCGCTGTCACTGGCAACACCATCAATAAGAGTTAATGGGCCTGGGCAGTCCATGGTCTTTAGAGAAATGTAGCTGTTCTTGTAGCCCTGTAAAAATTTATTCTCGCCATCTTCACGGCCTATAATTAATTTATAGTGATCAGCAGGACGAATATGGCGACCAACTTTAAGTAGCATGATGTCATCCATTTCATATTCACGTGAGCCTCTTGCATCCCACAGGTCAACTAGTTTGGCGGAATAATTTTCATCGGTGAGGAAGCAGCAGCCACCGGCAGGTTTGGCATAATCTTCAAAACCGAATTGCGCGGCGAGCTCCATTTGAGGTTTGCGGTTACGTCCTGAGAAACCATGAAGTTTTTCACGATCAACCCAGCCTTCTTTTTCTGGTAATGTGGGAGGTAGATTCCTTGCGCATAGAGGACGTAACAGGCGATCGTCCGCACCAGATTCACGTGACACAACGGGCATGGTGTCTTTACGTTGTGACATCGGGCGTTGTCCGACAACCTCGCCAGTGATAATAAAATCAAAATCATTTTCTTCTGCCCATTGTTTGGCTTTGTTAACCATAAATATTTTACAGTCGAGGCAGGGGTTCATGTTTGCGCCATAGCCATGCTTGGGGTTGAGCAGAACGTCTTTGTATTCTTCAACGATGTCGATTATGTGCAGCTTTATACCCAGCTGTTCAGCAGACCAGAGCGCATTGTTGCGTTTAGGCTTGTCCTTGTCTTTTTTTCGAATCGCGTGGGTGTGCCCTTCAACGCAGAAACCGGTGAAGAAGTTAATGCCTTCAACATGTATGCCCTGTTCGAGCATAACTTTGGCGGCGAGAAGAGAATCGAGGCCGCCTGAGATCAAGGCGACGGCTTTGCGTTGTTGCGACATTATGAATCCGGTATATCAGTACTAAACAGGGTATTTTATCAGGAATGGCGATACTTTGCTGGTTCCTGCGACGAGCAAAAAACCCAATATAAAGTAAGCTTTATGCAGTTGCTGCAGGACAGGTGTCCATTGCTAGTTATTTTTTGATAAGCCAGGCTATTGAACCCGCTTTGCTGCGCCAGAGTTCGGTGTTTTGTGCGGCATACAGCACAGCCTCGTCCTTATCGCCGGCGCCCAGCCTTTCAGGCATTCGTTTGGGCATCTTTATTTTTCCGGTGAGTAGTTTGGGTACAAACTTGTTATAAGTGAGAGCCTGCTTTTTTAATGCACGGCTATGCGCGGAGTTACCTTCTTCGATAAATGCACAAAGCGCTTCATCATAAAGGAAAAAAGCTCCCTTGTCCTGTGCAAACTGCTTGGCGAGTTCGTGTGCTTTGTCTAGCTGTTGAGACAGTATGTAACAACTATTGAGGGGGTAACGGTTGTATTGATTGTCTGCTGGATTGAGCAAAATGCCTTTCTCGTAGCAGGCTATCGCCTTGTCATAGTGTTTCAGATGAGCGTAGGTGCTGGCTAGATTGGTCAGGGCTTCCATATAGGTGCGTGTTTCTCTGATTTTCCAGAAGCGGCCTGTGTTTTTTTCAAAGAACTCTTCTCCGAGCACCTGTTCACAGCCTTTGACTGCGCGTTCAAGCAGGTCGCGACGCTCCTCAGAACTGGCAGCTTCCCATTGTGCCAGTAGCATAAGGGCATTGATATTGTCAGGGTCTTGCTGCAGTACCTGATGGGCAATTTGTACTTTTTCAATGGGATCCGGGTTGGCCCATGCCTGCTGAATTAACTGCCCTGTATCTGCCATGGGAGTCTGGGAGTTATTCATCACAGGGATGCCAGCCGAGTTTTTCGCGCCTGCCATGCTCAGGATAACCGGGCTGGATTTAACCTCCTTGCGGTGGGTTTCCGCCAGGTCGGCATATTGTTGCATCAGTTTGTTAAATTCACTGAACACATAGCGGCTAACCATTTCAATGGGCAGGCTGCCGTTTTTAAAGCGAGCCGTCAGCTGTTGCGCATTGTGCAGATTAGAGAAAAAGCTCAGCATCATCCAGAATGACTGGGGCTGTGCTGTTTCTTTGCAGTCATCCCAGAAGTGTTCGGTGAGGGTAAGTCCCAGTTCAAAACCGTAGCTCCATTGATGCAGGGCATTGCTTTCAAAATTGGCTTCGAAGGGTTCGGTTAGCTGGCAAGGCTTGGGGAGTTCGATCATTTTGTCGCTAATGTCCTGAGCGATATGCTGCTGTAACTGGCCAATAGCTTTGAGGTAATCTTCAGCATTCACGAGCATCTTTAATTGATCGCCGAAGATCGCGGGCATCCAGTCTGCCTGTTTTAGCTCGGCAGGGGTGCTGCAGATGGCAAATAGAAAGCCCATTAGCTGATTTATATTAAGGGTATTAATTGGGCGCTGAGGGTCGTTAAGCCACTGGGCAAGCTCGGTAAGAGAAAGAGTTGATTGATTCATGATTGTGCGTATCTGTCTATGAAGCTGTGTGTAAAAAAGCCTGACATATAGCCGGTCGTAATGTCGGTTATTGTTACATTAAGGTGCAAGAAAATGAACGTGAAACATCTAAAGACAATAAAAACAACAGGTTACATACTTGGCATGTTAATTGATTGCTATCTGGTACGTTAATGAAACGTGATTTTAGCAGTAGAAGTTAGTTGTATGTTAGAAAAAGTAGCAAGTATGAGTGAAGAGCTTCAGGTTGCGCATTTCAACAAGGCGACCAGCTGTTCATTGTCACAGAATGTAGTGCTTTCTTATGCTCGAATCTCTCGAGATAATTCAGCAGATGTTATTTCATTGGGTCATTAACTCCAGATCGATATTTGGCATCTCCAGGGCTGGAGGTGTGTCGTAGAGCTCAGCGGCAGTGTGGTTGTATGTATGAGCTGACAGGAATGATGGGGGGGCAGGGAGCGAACAATAATAAAAAACTATAAAAACAATAAAAAAACTTAAAAGGGCGTCTTAAAGCGTCCTTTTTTTTCGTCTGTGCGTTTATACTATGCGCCTCTTACAGCATACACATAAAAATCATATGGCTTACGATGTTTCTACCTTTCAGGGTTTGATTAATGCCCTGCAGGATTACTGGTCTAAACAGGGTTGTGCAATTATTCAGCCTCTGGATATGGAAGTGGGCGCAGGCACATTCCACCCTGCAACCTTTTTACGTTCTATTGGTCCTGAGCCCTGGCGTGCAGCTTATGTGCAGCCATGTCGCCGCCCTACTGATGGCCGTTTTGGTGAAAACCCGAATCGACTGCAGCACTACTACCAGTTTCAGGTGGCGCTTAAGCCAAATCCGGATAATATTCAGGAGCTGTATCTGGACTCACTTAAAGCACTGGGTTTTGATCCGTTGGAACATGATATTCGCTTTGTTGAAGATAACTGGGAATCCCCAACATTGGGTGCCTGGGGTCTTGGCTGGGAAGTCTGGTTAAATGGTATGGAGGTGACGCAATTCACCTATTTCCAGCAGGTGGGAGGACTTGAGTGTCGCCCGGTAACCGGTGAAATAACCTATGGCCTGGAGCGTCTGGCGATGTATATCCAGAATAAACAGAGTATTTTTGATCTGGTCTGGACTGAAGGCCCACAGGGTGTTGTGACTTATGGTGATGTATTTCATCAGAATGAAGTTGAACAGTCTCATTATAATTTTGAACAGGCAGATACAGAGTCGCTGTTTGCCTGGTTTGATACCTGCGAAAAAGAAAGTGCGCGTCTGATAGAAGCTGGCTTGCCGCTGCCTGCCTATGAGCAGGTCTTAAAAGCCTCTCACTCATTTAACCTGCTGGACGCGCGTCATGCGATTTCAGTGACTGAACGCCAGCGCTATATCTTGCGTGTTCGCACCCTGTCCCGTGCTGTTGCACAGGCTTATTACGATGCCAGAGAGGCACTGGGCTTCCCGATCTGTAATGCAACTAAGGGGGCGAAATAATGGATACACGTGACCTGTTAGTTGAGATTGGTACAGAAGAATTACCGCCTAAGGCGCTGAATAAATTATGTGAGGCCTTTTCAAGTGGTGTTGAGTCCGGCTTGAAAGAGGCAGGTATCGCCTATGGCGAAGTGACCGCTTATGCGGCACCGCGTCGACTCGCTGTGATAATTAATGATGTTGAGGAATCGCAGCCAGATCGAGATGTCGAGAAACGCGGTCCGGCGGTAAAGGCAGCATACGACAAAGATGGTAACCCGACGAAAGCGGCTCAGGGTTTTGCCAGAGGTTGCGGAGTTGAAGTATCAGAACTCGAAACCATGAGCACCGATAAAGGTGAGTGGCTGGTCTTCAGGGTTCAGGAGAAAGGTAAGAAAACACAACAGCTGGTGCCAGCGATGGTGGATCAGTCACTGGCAAAGCTGCCCATTCCCAAGCGTATGCGCTGGGGTGATAGCGATGCAGAATTTGTCCGTCCAGTTCACTGGATCGTTATGCTGTTTGGTCATGACGTGATTGAGGGTGAGATTCTGGGAATAACGTCAGGCCGTGAATCACGAGGACATAGATTCCATCATCCAGAGGTGATTAATCTGCAAAATCCGGGTGATTATATACAGCGGCTAAGATCACCTGGCTATGTCATGGTGGATCGCGATGAACGTAAGCAGCTTATTCTTGAGCAAACCCACGATACTGCAGAGAAGCTGGGTGGCATGGCAATAATTGATGAAGATCTGCTAGATGAAGTGACATCACTGGTTGAATGGCCAGTGGCAGTTGCCGGTGACTTTGATAAAGAATTTCTGGAAGTGCCTGCAGAGAGTCTGATTTCATCGATGCAGGATCACCAGAAATACTTTCCGGTTAAAGATGCTAAAGGTGGCCTGATGCCACACTTTATTACAATCAGTAATATTGAAAGCAAGAATGTGAGCAAAGTAAAAGACGGTAATGAGCGAGTCATTCGACCACGTCTTGGAGATGCTAAATTTTTCTGGGAACAGGACAGTAAAAAGAAACTGGAAAGCCATATTGAATCGCTAGATAAAGTCGTGTTTCAGCAAAAGCTGGGTTCACTTGGTGATAAATCACGTCGAGTGGCACAGATTGCAGAATCTATAGCCAGTGAGCTATCTGAGAATACAGAACATGCAAAACGCGCAGGCTTGTTAAGCAAGTGCGACCTAATGACAGAAATGGTGTATGAATTTACCGATCTGCAAGGCATTATGGGTCGCTATTATGCAATGAAAGATGGAGAACCTGCTGAAGTGGCAAATGCACTGGATGAACAATACATGCCTCGCTTTGCTGGTGATCAGTTACCATCTGGAAAAACCGGCCAGATTCTTTCACTGGCAGATAAGCTGGATACCCTGTTAGGTATTTTTGCAATTGGTCAGAAGCCTACAGGTGAAAAGGATCCGTTTGCATTGCGTCGTGCAGCTTTGGGTGTATTGCGCATTCTAATTGAATGTGAACTTGATCTGGATCTGGCGGTGTTATTAAAATGTACAGCCAGTGCATATGGTAGTGCGTTAGATACGGATAAGGCGATTGATGAAGTTATCAACTTTATGCTGGATCGTTTAAAAGTTTATTACACTAACCAGAACATTAGCGTCGATGTTTATGATGCTGTACATGCTTTGCGTCCGACGCGACCAGTTGATTTCGATCGCAGAATTCATGCAGTAAATGATTTCAGGAAACTGGAGCAGGCGGAAAGTCTGGCAGCTGCAAATAAACGCATCAATAATATCCTGAAAAAAATTGAAGGTGATCTACCAGCATTAATCAGTATTGATTTGCTTAAGGAAGATGCAGAAAAACAATTGCATGATGAGTTGCATAAACTTTCATCAACTGTGACAGAACAGCTAAACAATGGCGAGTATGGAAGTGCATTGAAGCAGCTGGCTTCATTGCGTGATAGTGTTGATGCGTTTTTTGACCAGGTTATGGTAATGGCTGAGGATGAAGCATTAAAGCATAATCGAATTGCGCTATTAACTCAGTTGCACGGGTTGTTTATAAAGGCAGCTGATCTGTCGCGTCTACAATCATAAATGATAAAGAGGTGTTTGAGAGGGCACCTTGTGAAGAACTCAGATAGGATTAACTGTGAGTAAATCGAGTAAGGTATATAAACCTGTCTTAATTATTCGTTCTGGAATTTTCTGGCTGTTTCATGCGCTAAGTCTTATACCGGTTGTTCTTCTGCTGCTACTGTTTTTTTGGGCACCGGTAAAAATAAGATATGCGATAGGCTCTAGCTGGGCCAGAATGAATATCGCGTTTTTGAAATTGTCCTGTAATCTGGATTACAAAATTAAAAATCCACAAAACCTACCTGATGAGGCGTCGCTTGTACTGTCGAATCACCAGTCGACCTGGGAGACGCTGGCATTTCAGGATTTCCTGCCGAATCAGTTATGGGTGTTAAAAAAAGAGCTATTACGAATTCCTGTATTTGGCTGGGGTCTTGCATTGATGAGCCCGATAGCAATTGATCGCAGTGCAGGTAAAAAGGCGATTGATCAGATTGTTGAACAGGGCGAGGAGAAATTAACTCAGGGGCGTTGGGTTATTATGTTTCCTGAGGGTACCCGCATGGCGCCAGGTTCTAATAGTAAATACAAAATGGGTGGTTTTATCTTTGCCTCACGCATAAACCATCCGGTTGTTCCGGTTGCGCATAATGCGGGAGTTTACTGGCCGAAACACAGTTTCATAAAATATCCTGGTACTATTATCCTGTCTGTAGGTGAGCCAATAAATGCAAAAGGCATGGAGCCAGATGAGATTAAACAGAAAATAGAAAGCTGGATTAAACAGGAATTAAAAACCATTGATTCCTGATCGGTAAGAGTGAGCCAGATGCTCAGGAAATTAAGTGAAAAATATCTTTTCTCCCTGGTAATGTTGGCTGGTGTACTTGTTGCGGGGTATTACTTTACAAAATCCGGTTTTGATTCACTAACTCAGGTACGTCAGCTTGAACGTGTCCCGCAAAGTAAAATCTCAGCCCTGCTAGATGGCGAAGCTAACGTCAGTGCGATTGCTGAGGTTTATAAAAAAACTGTCACCAGTCCTTATTCCAGGACGCCATCTATATATTATCGTTATACCAAAGAAGTTGAAGAGCGCGACTCAGATGGCGACAGGTCATGGCGGCTTATTGATGAGGCTATAGATTCTGTCGATTTTTATCTGAAAGATGAAACGGGTAAGGCAATTGTTCGGCCAGGTGATAAAGAAATAGAATGGAACATGCCTGTTACACTGCAGGAGATTAAAGAAGGTTATCGATATACTGAAGTGATACTTGAGCCAGGTCAGGAAGTTTTTGTATTTGGTATGAGCTATCGTAAAGCAGAGAAAATATGGATAGATCTATCGGCTCAAGGTGAGTTTACACCAATTGTTTCTACATACTCAGAGTCCGAGATAAGATCAGAGATAGGAACGAATACACTGTTTAAGGTCTGGATTGGTATTGCCTTGCTTTCCATGAGCGTCTATTTCTTCTGCCACATATTTAAAATTCATCGGCTAGTAGCTTATCTTAGTATTCTTAGTTTTATCTTATTTGTATTGCTTTTGGACTTAGGGCTTGTGATGATGCGTGATGATCTGCAATCGGCATATCAACGTTATCAGAATCAGCATTCAC
>JBFHVQ010000072.1:0-14751 GCA_041589455.1 Gammaproteobacteria bacterium
AGTAAAGATAGGCTTGCGAATATTAGACTATACGCGACTGTTTTAACTGAAGTAAATAATTCCATTAGGCTCTCCCTATAATTCCTTAACTTGAGTATTTTTTAAAAAGTAGAAACATCTATTCTTAATATACTTAACTTCAAGAATTAGATATTTACTAGGATATACTAATATATGCTATCACTAAAGTGAATTGACTTAGATTAAAGTAAAATCAGAGTAAGAATATAAATAAGTCTACATTGATAGTTGTTTTGTCACGAAACTGCATTAAGGCTTACTCTGGAAAGACTTCAAAGATCAAAAAAAACTCCTTAACAGCTCTTTCTGTCTAGTCGTTGCAGTTACAAAACATTATAACGAACGTCCGTTTTGTGGCGTTGCGTGACTTTTGTTACACATGATCCTAAAGTCCGCTTTGTGGTGCGGATTCAAACGGTCAACGCAACACCTATTCTCTAAGTATAGAGAGGAGGATGTTGAAAATGAATTATCGTAAAAGACGACATTACACCGAAGAAGAAAAATCCCTGATGTGGGATCGCTGGCAGCAAGGTGAAACACTTGGCTCCATCTCAAAACTCTTTGGTTTAACTCAATCTCACTCATCAGTTGAGCGTATAATCAGAGAAACAGGTGGTATCAGACCGCATACACGTCGCCGCTCCCCTAAATGTCTTTCATTATCAGAACGTGAGGAGATTTCTCGTGGTATCGCCATAGGCCAATCGCTTAGAGCCATTGCAGCTAACCTCCAGCGATCTCCTTCAACCATCAGTCGTGAAATTAATCGCAATGGTGGATTAAATAAATATCGGGCTAATCAGGCTGATTTAGCCGCCTGGGATCGTGCTCATCGTCCCAAAACCTGTAAACTGGTAGAGAACAAATCGCTAGCGCGAATTGTTGCAAACAAGCTACAGTTGGAGTGGTCTCCAGAGCAGATTTCTGGATGGCTTAAACAAACTTACTCGAATAACGAGAACGACCAAGTGTCACACGAGACGATCTATCGCAGTCTTTACATTCAGGCCCGTGGTGCCTTAAAAAAGGAGCTGTTACAGCATTTAAGACGAACACGTGTTATGCGTCGCTCTCGGCATCACACCCAGAAGACCCCAGATCATGGGCAAATCACGGATGCCATTACAATCAGTGAACGTCCTGCATCCGTCGAGGATCGCGCTGTTCCGGGTCATTGGGAAGGTGATTTAATAATAGGAAGCAAAAACAGCCAGATTGCAACATTAGTAGAACGAAATACTCGCTATGTTTTACTCGCCAAAGTTAATAGCAAAGACAGCAAAACGGTTGTTGATGCCTTAATTAAGCAAGCCCATAAACTACCACGTGAATTATATAAATCACTGACATGGGATCGTGGTTCAGAAATGGCAGAACACAAACGGTTTACCCTGGCGACTGATATCGATGTTTATTTTTGTGATCCAAGCAGTCCATGGCAACGAGGATCAAATGAAAACACTAATCGCTTACTCAGGCAGTATTTTCCAAAAGGAACAGATTTATCAGAACATTCACAAGCAAAATTAAATGCAGTAGCAAGAAGATTAAACGAGCGTCCAAGAAAGACGCTAAACTATGAGACACCCGCACAACGTTTTAATCAATGTGTTGCATCGACCGGTTGAATCCGCAGGTGATAGGGAACAATTCGACAGTTACCCCATATATAACGGACATTAGTTGATTTTGCCAACTTATGAGTCCCTGCGCAAAAATTTGTTGGTGATACGAAATCCCATTTAGGTTTGATGCAAAAGAGAGTTGTTTAACAATAATGAGCCCGGTTTTTTATTTGCGTATATTTGCGAATTTAGCGTCCATTTGCGTTAACATATGAGTTTATTTTTTCATTATTATCGCTAAAAATCGTAGTCTAAATGATGTTAGTTTAAGTTATGTTTTTTCTAGAATTAAGCTGTAACTTACTGAATAATAGTTTATTAATGAGAAAACCTGATGACTTCGTTTAATACAGTCATGCAAATGACACAAATTTGTCATATTCTGTAACATTCTTGTAATAAACCAAAAGTAGACTTCCTGCATGAATACTAAGATGCAGCAAACTCGTTACGGGCAAAGAGCACTTAAAGACCAGCTGGCACGCTATTTTGTGTCGATTGGCGGAATAAGTGTGATTATTGCCATTCTCCTGATCTTCTTTTATCTATTGTCTGTGGTTATCCCCATGTTTGAGTCGGCTGAAGTGACAGCTGATAAAAAGTTTGCGGCGCCTGGAAATGGTACGAGCCTTCATCTGGGCATCGAAGAGCAGGGAACCATGGCGGTACGCTTTACCGATCAGGGTCAGGTGGTGTTTTTCGATACGCAGAACGCCGAGGTGGTTTTAAGTGAGCAATTACCGCTTAGAAGCGGTATTGCCAGTATTGCCACCAATCTCGACAGAGTTGCGATTGGTTATAATGATGGTCATGTACTGGTGGTTAAATATAAATTTGATACCAGCTACCCGGATAATGTAAGAACACTAACACCGGTTTTAGAATATCCACTGGGTGAAGAGCCATTATTGCTGGACGAGGATCAGCTTGCACTCAAGCAGTTAGAGATGCACATCAATGAAGAAAGTGCCGGCTTTGCTGCTGTTACCGATGATCGTCGTTTAGTTTTTACCCGTTATATTCGTGAAGAGTCATTCATCACTGAAGAAATTACCACTGAGCTTGAGAGTCGTGCGACGGTGGCCATTGGTGATGATAGTCGATCTATCGCGCTGACACCTGATCTTAAACATCTGTATTTAGCCAGAAGCAATGGCCTGCTACTGGAATACCAGATGGATGAAGACGGCTTCCTGGATAAACCTGATGAGTTTACTTTTCCTCATGAAATAAACCGCCTGAAATTATTACTGGGTGGTGTATCGGTACTGGTTGCACTGGATAACGGTGAAGTACAACAGTGGATGCAGGTAAGGGGTGAGGATGATGTTAAACACCTTACCTTCATCAGAAACTTCACGGAAAACAAGCAACCGGTGACTGCCATTGCTACCGAGCAGCGTCGTAAAGGCTTTGCGGTTTCGGACAACAGTGGTGGTATCAGTATTTATTACTCGACATCACAACGTACACTGGCCTTCATTGATGATATTCAGTCAGCCATTAGCCAGATGGCCTGGTCTGCACGTGCTCAGCACCTGCTGGTAGCGGATGATAAGGATACGCTTCACCTGTACAAGGTACATAATGAGTACCCTGAGGTTTCCTGGGATGTGCTCTGGGGTAAGGTCTGGTATGAAGGCTATGATGAGCCTGATTATATCTGGCAGTCTTCCGCATCAAATAATGATTTTGAGCCTAAGCTCAGCCTGATGCCGCTTTCCTTCGGTACGATTAAAGCGGCATTCTATGCCATGATCTTCGCCGTGCCCATTGCGATTCTTGGTGCGATGTTTACCGCACAGTTTATGGCGCCGAAAATGCGTCAGACGGTTAAGCCTTCAATTGAAATTATGGAAGCCTTGCCGACGGTCATTCTGGGCTTCCTGGCAGGTCTCTGGTTAGCCCCGTTTGTTGAAAGTCATCTGGCGGGTGTCTTTACCATTATGCTATTGCTGCCCGTGTCATTTATTTTCTGTGCCTATATCTGGGGGCTGGTACCCAATAAATCCATTTATGAAGGCTGGGAAGCACTGTTACTTATTCCAGTGGTTATATTTGTGATGTGGCTATCAGTATCCCTCACGGGACCCATTGAAAACCTGTTCTTCGGTGGTGACCTGCGTGGTTATCTCAGTAATGAGTGGGGCATGTCTTACGATCAGCGTAACTCTCTGGTTGTCGGTATTATTATGGGCTTTGCGGTTATACCGACCATTTTCTCGATTGCTGAAGATGCTTTATTTAGTGTGCCTCAGCATCTGGTTCGTGGCTCATTAGCCTTAGGTGCAACACGCTGGCAAACCATGATGTTTGTTATTTTACCAGCGGCGAGTCCGGGTATTTTCTCTGCGGTTATGATGGGCTTTGGTCGTGCCGTCGGTGAAACCATGATTGTATTAATGGCAACGGGTAACACACCGCTTATGGATATGAGTATCTTCCAGGGCATGCGTACACTGGCGGCAAATATTGCGGTAGAAGTACCTGAAGCCGAGGTGGCGAGTACCCATTATCGCGTGTTGTTCCTGGCTGCACTTATTTTATTCTTATTTACGTTTGTCTTTAACACTTTGGCCGAATCGATTCGTCATCGACTTCGCAAAAGGTATAGTGGGTTATGATTCGTCAGTGGTTTAAAAGTGGTACACCCTTTATATGGCTAAATGCTGGTGCAATTAGTATCGCAATGGTTGCTGTATTTGGTTTGTTATTGCTGATTATGGTGCGTGGTATGAGCCATTTCTGGCCAGCCAACGTCGCTTCTATGCAATTTGAAAGTGATCAGGGCAATTATGCTGTGATTGCAGAAATCATAGAAGCAGAAACCGTTAAGGCGAATACCATACCGGATATGCAGGATGTAGAAGGCGATGTAACCCGTTATCTGGTTAAAACCGGTAATCGTGATTATCTTGGCAGTGACTTTAAATGGATATTTGAAAAAGGCTTAAGCGGAATTGATCACCCAGAAGAAATTATTGTTCTTGAGCGTATAGAGTGGGGTAATTTTTATGGTTACCTTAATAGCGTCTATGAAAATTCTGAGCAGGTCGCTAATGGCGATAATGCATGGGAAAGTTTTCAGCAGCGCTTAAACCGCGTGATAGAAATTCGCGAGAAAATTCTTCACCTGGAACAGAAAGAAATCGGCTCTATTAACTACAAGCTGGAGCGCTTGCGTCTTAAAGAACGCAGCCTGATACTGGACGAAAAGTTAACTGATGCTGCCAAACAGAAAATTGAAACACAGCGTGCAGAGCTTAACGATAAATATGCCATATTGCTTGAACAGACAGAAGTACTTTATAAGGATATAAACCGTGACTCTATTCGCGCCACCATTATGGATGGTCGTGAAGTCAGTATTCCGCTGGAAAAAATCGTTAAAGCCTGGAAGCCAAATAAACTGGGTAGCTTTGATAAGCTGATCTTTTACTTTGGTGCCTTATCGGATTTTATTACTGAAGATCCAAGAGAAGCGAATACCGAAGGTGGTATTTTCCCTGCCATCTTTGGTACGGTCATGATGGTGCTTCTGATGTCGGTGATGGTTACACCTTTTGGTGTTATTGCGGCGGTTTACTTACGTGAATATGCAAAGCAGGGCGCTTTAATTCGGGTTATTCGAATCGCTGTGAATAATCTGGCGGGTGTACCTTCCATTGTATATGGTGTATTCGGTCTTGGTTTCTTCGTTTACTTCCTGGGTGGCAATATTGATCAGCTGTTCTACCCAGAAGCTTCACCAGCACCGACATTCGGTACACCGGGTCTGCTCTGGTCATCATTGACGCTTGCACTGCTTACGCTGCCGGTGGTTATTGTGGCAACAGAAGAAGGCCTGTCGCGTATTCCAAGAGCCTTACGTGAAGGTAGCCTGGCACTGGGAGCAACGAAAATTGAAACACTGTGGCGTGTGGTTTTACCCATGGCAAGCCCGGCTATTATGACCGGCCTGATTCTGGCGGTAGCTCGTGCTGCGGGTGAAGTGGCACCATTGATGCTGGTAGGTGTGGTCAAGCTGGCACCCAGTTTACCACTGGATGGCAATATGCCATTCCTGCACCTTGATCGAAAATTTATGCATCTGGGTTTCCATATATATGATGTAGGTTTCCAGAGCCCCAATGTGGAAGCAGCGCGACCACTGGTATATGCCACAGCATTTCTGCTGGTTGTTGTAATTGTTGCGCTGAATCTGAGTGCAATCAGCTTACGAAACCGATTACGTGAAAAATATCGTGCGCTGGATGGTTAATTCCACGCAAGTTTAGGATACAGAATTATGAGTGAATCAATGACAGCAACTATCGATACTTCAGTTATTTCGACGGATATAAAATCTGAAGATACTGAAATCTGTCTGAATGTAAAAGATCTGAGTCTTTATTATGGTGAGGCTCAGGCATTACATGATGTCAGCTTTGATATGAAAAAGAATCACGTAACGGCATTTATTGGTCCCAGTGGCTGTGGTAAGTCTACACTGTTACGTTGCTTTAATCGTATGAATGACCTGATTGATAATGTTCGTGTTGATGGTGAAATTATTCTTGATGGTCAAAATATATTCGATCCTTCGGTTGATGTAACACAACTGCGTCAACGAGTAGGTATGGTGTTCCAGAAGCCAAACCCATTTCCGATGAGTATTTTTGAAAATGTTGCCTACGGTTTGCGTTTGCAGGGTATTAACAAGCGTCGCGTACTCGAAGAAAAAGTGGAATGGGCACTCAAAGGTGCAGCCTTATGGGATGAGGTTAAAGATCGTCTCAATGAAAGTGCATTAGGCATGTCAGGTGGTCAGCAGCAGCGTCTGGTTATAGCTCGCGCAATAGCGATAGAGCCTGAAATTTTGTTACTGGATGAACCGGCTTCAGCATTGGATCCCATCTCTACGCTCAAAATTGAAGAGCTAATTTATGAGCTTAAATCACAGTACACTATATTGATAGTTACCCATAACATGCAGCAGGCTGCACGTGTTTCTGATGAAACAGCGTTTATGTATATGGGTAACATGGTTGAATTTGGAGATACCAATACTATCTTTACCAACCCATCGAAAAAACAAACAGAAGATTATATTACTGGCCGTTATGGTTAGACTTTATTCGAGGCACATTTATGGAAACAGGTAATACAAGTCAGCATATTTCGCATCGTTTTGATGAGGAGATGGAAAATCTTAGAAATCAGGTTTTGAAGATGGGTGGCCTGGTTGAGCAGCAAATTGCCAGTGCAATTGATGTGATGCAGGATACCAATGCAACCGATGCTGAAAAAGTTATTCTTAAGGACCACAAAGTTAATGCGCTCGAAGTAAATATTGACGAAGAGTGCACTCGCATTCTAGCTAAACGCCAGCCTGCTGCATCTGATCTACGTATGGTTGTAGCAGTTATCAAAACCATCACCGACCTTGAACGTATTGGTGATGAAGCTGAGAAAATTGCACATCTGGCATTACATATGTCTGAAGGTGATGGAAATTTCAGTAATCGTTACGCAGGTATCAAGCACCTGGGTGATCATGTCAGAAAGATGGTTCATGATGTACTGGATGCGTATGCAAGACTGGATGTTGATGCAGCTATAAAAGTTGTACGTGACGATGAAGCGGCTGATAAAGAATATCAAAACCTGATTCGTCTGCTGATGACCTTTATGATGGAAGACCCAAGAAGCATTTCAGAAGTACTCGATGTGCTATGGGCTGCCCGTGCACTTGAGCGAATTGGCGATCATGCTAAAAATATCGGTGAGTATGTTATCTACCTTGTTAAAGGTAAAAATATTCGTCATGTTGACATAGATGAAGTAGAAAAGACTATTTTGTAATGAAACATGCAAATGTGTTGTTAGTCGAGGATGACCAGGGTATTCAGGATATGCTTCAATATTCATTGTCCCAGGATGGATATTCAATACAGTCAGCACTCACGGTTAAAGAAGCCTGGGAGCTTATTGAAAATAAGACGATTGACATCGTTCTTCTAGATTGGATGCTGCCAGATAACAGTGGCATTGATTTATTACATCGTATACGTAAATATCATTCACAGTTGCCCGTCATTATGGTTACCGCTAAAGCTGAGGAAGAGGACAGGATCCTTGGACTAGATGTTGGGGCTGACGATTATATTACCAAGCCATTTTCTTTAAGAGAACTGAAGTCTCGCTTACAGGCAGTATTAAGACGTACTATGCCTGATGAACAGCCATTACAAATTGGTGATTTATATTTAGACCCTGTCAGCCAGCGTGTTAAAGTCTCTGATAAGGCACTTGATTTATCACCCACTGAGTTTCGTTTACTGCATTATTTTATGGGCCATACTGATCGAGTTTTTTCCAGAGCACAATTACTTGATCAGGTTTGGGGCACCGATGTATATGTTGAAGAAAGAACCGTTGATGTGCATGTAAGAAGGCTTAGAAAACAGTTAGAGCCCTTTGATCTGTCAAGTTTACTACAAACAGTTCATGGTAGCGGTTACAGGTTCTCGAGGCAATTATGACGTCAGCAGTTAAGCGAGAAATTGAGATATTAGTCTATGGATTATGTTTCTTGCTGTTTTTAGGTGCCATTATTGATCATGTGACATTATTGCTTCTTATCGGTCTTTCTGTTTATTTAATAAGAACACTCTATAACCTTAATCAACTCACACAATGGTTGGAGAAGCCATCTAAAACAGTGCCTGAAAACTGGGGGGTGTGGGAAGATGTCTATTATCAGTTATATCATATATATAGACGTAACAGGCGTTCGCGTAAGAAACTGACTAACATGCTGACGCGTTTTCAAAAATCTACACAGGCCTTGCCTTACGCAACCATTGTCCTTAATCATAATGATGAGATTGAATGGTTTAATCCGGCAGCTCGTCAATTATTTAATTTTTACAGTAAGCGTGATATTGGGCAGCGTATTAATAACCTGATACGTCAGCCGGCATTCGTTTCCTATATAACCAAAAAACGCTATAAGAAACCACTGGAATTTCAGTTTAATCATCAGAATATATTACTTAATATTACACCCTATGGAAGTGGCCAGTATTTATTAAGTGCACGTGATGTTACTCAGGTTAAAAAGCTTGAAGACATGCGTAGGGATTTTATTTCGAATGCTTCCCATGAATTAAGAACGCCGATTACTGTTATGTCAGGCTATATTGAAATGTTACGTGAAGCTGAAGATGAATCTAGTCGGATGCCATTAGAGAAGATACAGCAACAGACGCAACGGATGGAAAATATAATTTCCGAGTTGATTGGGCTGGCTAAGCTGGAAACTGCAGATGAAATTGATAATCCTGTTCTGATTGATATTACGGCTTTATTAAATGAAGTCTTCGACGAGGCGCAGACTTTTGACCAGGGACGTCATAAGTTGAGTATTACTATCGAGCCGATTCAGATTTATGGCCATTATGATGAATTGCGTATGGCGTTCTCTAATCTAATAACCAATGCAATACGTTATACGCCTGAAGGTAAATCGATTAAAATTTTCACGCAATTGGATGATGCAGGCGCCAGTGTTTGTGTTAAGGATGAAGGCGTAGGGATTCGTTACGAGCATATACCTCGTTTGACTGAGCGTTTTTATCGTGTTGATGAAGGACGTTCCAGAGAGGTAGGTGGAACAGGTTTGGGTTTATCAATCGTTAAGCAGGTACTGGAT
Source organism: Gammaproteobacteria bacterium (assembly GCA_041589455.1). GTDB lineage: Bacteria > Pseudomonadota > Gammaproteobacteria > SZUA-229 > SZUA-229 > SZUA-229. The sequence goes on from JBFHVQ010000072.1 coordinate 9,346, forward strand.
CGTCACGGTGCAATGTTACGCGTGAATAGTAAGGCAGGGCAGGGAAGTCAGTTTTGTTGCTATTTTCCTGTTATGGATAACGAATAAAGGTATGGTTTAACAAAACTGTAATATTTGCGACATCATGTTGTCATATATTTTACACATTATAGACACACTTAATTAATCTGGAGTTTTCTGATAATGAAACATAACAAATTTACATCTGTACTGGTATCAGCCGCATTGGGACTGAGCCTTGCAGTATCAACTACAGCATCAGCTTTATCTGTAGATAAGGATATTCCTGAATATAAAGCGACAAGCGGTATTTCGGGTAATCTTTCAAGTGTAGGTTCAGATACACTGGCAAACCTGATGACTTTATGGGCTGAGTCTTTCAAGCGTGCTTACCCAAATGTTAATATCCAGATTCAGGCAGCGGGTTCATCAACTGCACCTCCAGGACTAACTGAGGCTACATCAAATATCGGTCCTATGAGTCGTAAGATGAAAGACAAGGAAATAGCAGCATTTGAAGATCGTTATGGTTATAAGCCGACGGCAATTCCTGTTGCCATTGATGCATTAGCAGTTTATGTAAATAAAGATAACCCAGTTAAGGGTATGACAATTGCAGATGTTGATGCGGTATTCTCATCTACACGCACTTGTGGTGGCAAAGTTGACATCACAAAATGGGGTGATCTCGGTCTGTCAGGTAGCTGGAAAAACCGTGACATTCAAATGTTTGGTCGTAATTCAGTTTCTGGTACCTACGGTTACTTCAAGAAAAAAGCGCTGTGTAAAGGTGACTTCAAGAACAATGTAAATGAACAGCCTGGTTCTGCTTCTGTTGTACAGGCGATCACAAGTTCTGTAAACGGTATCGGTTATTCAGGTATTGGTTATAAGACTTCGGGTGTTCGTGCGGTGCCTTTAACCAAGAAGAAGGATGGTAAGTTTATTGATGCTACAGCTGCTAATGCAGTTAATGGTAAGTACCCACTATCACGCTTTCTTTACGTTTATGTGAACAAGCACCCTAACAAACCATTGGCTCCGCTTGAAAAGGAATTTATTAAACTGGTTCTTTCTCAGCAAGGTCAGGAAGTTGTTATCAAAGACGGATACATTCCATTGCCCGCAAAGGTTGTTGAAAAGTACCTGTCTGGCATTGAGTGAGATAACACTAGATAGAATAAAAAGAGCCGCATATGCGGCTCTTTTTTTGTTTTCTATAAAATGAAATATTTCGAATATGTCATCAACGGTTTTGAATTTTTCGTACAAAGACTATAGCTTTTACGTGCTACTTGAATTTTATCTGATGAGCATGAGTTATGCGTTTATCTTCAGGAGGTAACTGTCGGTAGTCGAAACTATATATGGCATCCAGGTAGTGAGATGGATTATTTGGAGCAGGGAAGCTGATGCCTTCAAATGATATCGTGGAGAGCGGGAAAATGGCTTGTATGTCGAACCAGGCTGCAACATCCGGCATCTCTCCACTGTAGATTACTTTGGAATTATTCTTATCCCATCCCTGATGCAATAATTTAAGGCTTTCGACCAGCTCTGTTCTTGCGATTGGGTCATCCTTGCCATCAGGTGTATGCAGACTGATTGAAGATAGGTTTCTAATTTCTTTAAAGGTAGTTATATATTGCTGCTGATTTTTTTCAGTGTTCTCGACAGTTAGCATCGGAAAAATATCAACAAATATTCCTTGGTGATAAGTTACCTGTTTATCCTTTTCATGAAACTCGACGATATCGGCCTTGTTTGAACGTAATTTTATATAGTCAAATTTGAAATCCTGATCTGTCTCTGATGTTTGAAGAAATATATCACTAGAAAGTTCATTGCCAGCGACATTCAAAAAACTTTTGTAATCTTCCATGGGCATGGAAATATCAATATCATCATCCCAGGGTATAAATCCCTGATGTCGAACTGCACCGAGTAAGGTGCCTGAATCTAACCAGTATTGTAACTGATGATTTTTACAAATAGCATCAAACTCAATTAGCATATCGAGCATTATCAGTTGAGCTTTTCGTAAAATTACAGGGTCTATCATTCGCTTCTTGTTACACCGTAGTAATCATGTAAGGCATTAATGAGTATGTCGGTGTATTGCCGTGTCATTTCACCCATATGTGAGACCCTGAACAGAATATCACGTTGCGCACCGCCATTCGGGCAAACAACAACTTTATAATTTTCTTCGAGGTCATTTACTATGTCCATTGCTGACTTACCATCAGTCGGTGTAAGCGAAGTCATGGCATTGGGCATATAGGGAGAATATTCTTTTAACGGTAAAGCTTTTATACTTTTCCTGAAGTAGTCTGCAATATCTTTTGCACTGGCAATGCTCTGTGAGATACCACCGCGATCTTTAATCTGCTGCAAACGTGCCTGTAATTGCAGCATAATCGTTACTGCTGGTGTGTAAGGTGTTTGTCCTCTTTCACCGTTTGATAGATAGTCTTTGTAGTTAAAGTATAAAGAGTGTATGTCCTTAAGTCTTGTTATGGCCTTAGGTGAAAGTATAACCATGGTTAGACCGGGTGGTAGGGCAAGGCCTTTTTGTGAGCTAGCAATGACAACATCTATATTCGACTGCTGCATATCCAGTGGGTCAGTGACGAGCATTGAAATTCCATCAACGATATAGAGCAAATTGTTGGTTACAGCATAATCACCCATTGCATCAAGGTCGTATAACGTTCCTATAGACGTTTCATGCGCATTCACAACGAGGGCAGTGTAATTGTCTTCAGGTGCAATTCTTTCAATATCGCTTAGATTAGTGTTTTCAATTTCAAAATTGGTGTGAGGGATAGAATGAGTAGCGCATATCTCTACAAAGCGTTCACCAAAGCCTCCGCCATTAATGACCAGCGCTTTGTCATTCTTATCGAGTAGATTCATGATGCTGGCTTCCATTCCAGCAGTACCGGATGCAGTTAAAAAGACTACTTTTGAGCCTTTAGGTGCATTGACCATGTCCAGAAGACCATTTTCACAATCATAGGTCACTTCTGAAAATTTGCTATTTCTAAAGTAGGGTGTCTGTTTTGCTCCGAGCTGTAATATTTCATCAGACATTTTCACAGGCCCTGGAGTGAAAATGGCATAGTCATCATAAATCATGGTTTGCTTTTTCCAGTTCTTTAAACTTTCTTTCGTTATATTCCAGCAGTACTCGATTAATTCGGATCATGTCTTTAGGTGACAGCATTTCAGATTTACGATGATCACGTTGGATTAACGAGGCAAATTCAGCAATCATATAACGTAAACCACAGCCATCAAATTCATAATTGTAGGTCTGGCTTTTATGTTCGTCTTCAAAACGAACATGAAATTTTTTGGTTACCCACCATGGAGAAGGTATATATACGTATCCTTTAGTGCCAGATATAACGGCATCACCTTCAGACTTTATGCCGGTTGCCACATTTGAAATGCCAATGGCGCCACCTTTATGCTTGCTAATAATGAGGTTAGATACATCGTAACCTTCGGTACCCTGGTCAAAGAATGTAATGTCCTTGCTTTCGCCTAAAACCTTATTCACTAGTAGCGATGGATAAGAGGATAGAATATTGGTCGCACCCTGTGCCATGAACGTATCAGGGTAGTCTTTATCTTTCAAAAGACAGGTGCGTGTGGCTCTGACCTCCTTGACTTCACCGATAATGCCTTTACTTAGCTCAGTAAGGAGCTGATTAAAGGCGGGTAAAAAAGCGGTCATCAGTGCGGAAAGAAGTAAAACCTTTTCTTTTTTTGCTAATGCCAGTAATTCGATTAATTCACTTTTATGTAAAGCCAGGGGGTTTTCACACAGAACATGTTTCTTGGCCAGTATGGCTTTTTTAATCAGTGTGTAATGTTCTTCAAGTGCTGTATCAATGTAGACGGCGACAATACTGGTGTCTAAAAACTCATCGTAATTGTCATGGCCGTATCGAATACTGGGACTGTCATGAGTGAATTTCTTTAACGCAGGCAGGTCAGGCGCATATATACGGTTTACCATCAGGTTAGGGACGTGCTGTGCTTCATCGATAAAAGCCTCAGTTTCTCGACCGAGTCCAACGATACCTAATTTGATAACATCAAAATTGTCTCTTCTGAGCAGGGTACTGGAAATGCCTTTAGTGCGCGGCAGGTATTCAACTTGAGTGTATTCATTGAGGTAGTCGAAGGTGCCTTCCCAGTCATCACCAATGGCGAAAATATCAACATTGTATTTCACCATATCCAGCGCTTTTTGCTTTTTATGCTTCTCTATGATGACTTTATCGACAAAATCTAGCGCTTCTATGGATTGTACACGTTTCTCGGTGCTCTCAATGACGTTCAGTTTACCGCGAGATCGATCATAATTCTCGTCAGTTACGCCCACTATGAGATAGTCACCTAGTGCTCTGGCGCGCTGTAATAAGCGAAGATGGCCTTGATGGAACATATCAAATGTTCCATAGGTAATAATGATTTTTTTACTGATAACAAACACCCAGGAAATTACAAGGCGCTACATTATACAGTATTTCTAGTCGCTTTTAAATGGGTTTAAAGTTATGTTTTCAATGGTTTGGCTGTGAAATGATGGATGGTAATCGCTATTTGATTCATTTTTATAAAGGATCTAAGTGGCGAGTGAGCATAAGATGTATCGTATTAACGACATGAGCAATACGGGAATAGATAACCAAATGGTTGTTTATTCATGATCTTGCTTGGTTTTAGTTGTAGTATAAGCCATGCATTTTTTAATCTCTTCAATATCAATATCAATATTCGATCCGATTTTTGATTTTAGGTGAAGGCTTATCTGCTGATCATTATCATCTATTTCTAATGAATCAAGTTTTTTATATTCGTCTGTTGGGCAAGAGCATTTGCCTTGTTGGCAGTCTTGAAACGCCTCAAGCAGTTGTTCTTTTTTTTCTTTTACATCATTAATATGAATATCAATACCGAATTCATTGATGTCGATTTTGTATTTCATAATGTTTCCATATGATGATTATGATATAAATAATAGCCTATCTAATGATTTGATGTTGATCCTGATTGCCAGATTTAAATTGTCCATAGCGTTGTTTGAAATACTCATAGCTGTCTTTATTAAATGTTGCGGTTAGTCCATCGCCAGCGCTTAAGGTGCCGACGACAACGCCAATAATATCATTCATTGCAGCCAGCTTTTCAGCGTATATTTGGGTTTGTTGGAAATTTTCACGAGCCAGAGTGGTATTGTTCTGGTTGTCTGCCTGATGAGTTTGGATCAACCAGTAGTAAAAGTTGATCATTGCTTCACCATAAGCAAAGCGTTTTTCTGCTTCTTGTATACGAGTACTATAGATTGTACTTTCTGAGCTATTCAATGCTTTATTAATTGCATGTCGG
>JBFHVQ010000073.1:0-14396 GCA_041589455.1 Gammaproteobacteria bacterium
AGCTCTATTGCAAAAAATTAATCAATTGCGATCACAGGGCGAACGGGTTATACAGTCATTGCCGGGCCAATCGGGTGATGCGTCAGAGATGGGCTGTAACCGTGTGTTAAAAGCTAACGCAAGTGAGTGGCAGATCGAAAACTGTTAATTTTAAATGGCTAATGGTGGCTTGTTTCACTTGTTGGTCGGAAAACGTTGTTAATGACTTAGCTTGACTAAATGCCAGTGATTAACAATTTTGAAACCCTGTCAGAAGCAGGTTCTCAACATATAGAAGGCATATTCGAATGGGTAAGAATGTAGTTGTACTGGGCAGCCAGTGGGGCGATGAGGGTAAGGGTAAAATTGTAGACCTACTGACGGATCGTGCATCGGCTGTTGTACGTTTTCAGGGTGGCCATAATGCGGGTCACACACTGGTTATCGGTGAAGAAAAAACCGTTTTGCACCTGGTACCTTCAGGGATTCTGCGTGATAACGTAATGTGCCTGATTGGTAATGGCGTTGTGCTATCTCCAGCAGCATTGTTTGATGAGATTAAAATGCTGGAAGATCAGGGTATACCTGCAACCAAGCGCCTGAAAATATCAGAAGCCTGCCCATTAATTATGCCTTACCACGTTGCACTTGATCAGGCGCGAGAAGTGGCGCGTGGTAAAAAAGCCATTGGTACGACAGGACGTGGTATTGGACCAGCTTATGAAGACAAAGTCTCTCGTCGCGGTTTGCGTGTTGGTGATCTGTTAAATGCTGAAACGTTTGCAGAGAAGCTGAAGGGTGTTATGGAATACCACAATCATGCGCTGGTTCATTACTTCAAGGCAGATGCAGTTGATTATCAGACTGTACTGGATGAAATTATGGGAATGCGCGATAAGATTATTTCCATGATTGCCGATATTCCGGCAACGCTCTACAACCTGCGTAAAGATGGATCTAATATCATGTTTGAAGGTGCACAGGGTACGTTACTTGATATCGACCAGGGTACATATCCTTATGTGACATCTTCCAATTGTACTGCTGGTGGAGCATGTACTGGTTCAGGTATTGGTCCGAAAGACCTGGACTATATTTTAGGTATTACCAAGGCCTATACGACACGTGTCGGTGCGGGGCCATTTCCAACAGAGTTGTTTGATGAAGTGGGTCAGTACCTAGGTGAGAAAGGCCATGAGTTTGGCGCAACTACTGGCCGTAGCCGCCGTTGTGGCTGGTTTGATGGTGTAGCACTACGACGTGCAGCACAGGTAAATAGTATTACAGGGTTGTGTATTACCAAGCTTGATGTACTTGATGGTGTTGAAACCTTGAAGATCTGTACCACCTATAACTACAATGGTGATGCACTGAGTTTGCCACCAGTGGGTGCGGATGCAATTGAGCAATGTGAAGCAGTCTATGAAGAAATGCCCGGTTGGACCGAGTCTACAATTGGTGTGCGTAATAAGGACGAGCTTCCTCAAAATGCCATTAATTATCTAAAACGACTGGAAGAAGTGGTTGGTGTGCCGGTAGATATTATTTCAACTGGGCCTGAACGTGATGAGACGATTATTCTGCGTAACCCTTACGAGTAAGTAAGGTGGCGTGAGTCTCTCAGTGGGTAATTAACCAAAAAAGCAAAAGAAAACGCAAATGAACGCTAATAAACACAACTGTGTCGAGTGTTTATATTTGGTTGGATAGCTTGAGTTTATTTGGTTATGTTTATGAGCCTCATCCTTTATAGGTTGGGGCTTTTTCATTGTATGGTAAATATCTTTGTCGAAGGTAAATGCTTAATTACAGCGGGTTTTTGTTTTTCATTCGATATTACTAAATGATTACTCTGCGCATTCAGTACGCAACCCTTTGGGTCGTGCTATCGCACGCCCAAAGTGCCCTTGGTGGGTATACCTGCTTTTGAATCTACAGCTGTTTTATTAACCAAATGACTGGGTGAATTTTTCGACAAATAGGTCATAGTCAGAGCTGGGCAGTTTGTTAATGCCTGCTGCAGCTTTTCTTCCGCCGCCGGTTTCAAACTGGCGGCATAACTCATCCGCGCCGGTTTTGTTATTTAATGGCGCACGGACGCTGACCAGGAAACTGTCTTCTGACTGTTGCGTTAACATGGCATGTGCGCGATCTGGGTTTTCCGTTGCTAGTGCATTGGCATAGACGCCGCTAACCCGTCGGGCCCATTTTTCATTGGGAAGAATAGTCAGGCTATGGCTTGTAGACTCATAAGCAGGTTTACAACCTTCGGCATTACTGATGTCTGCTTTATAACCTGCCTCGAGTGTTCTGTAGTTTTCATCAGTCTGGATAAATTCGAAAGGGTCTTTGTAGGGGCTGATAATGCGATAAAGGTTTTCCGGAGTAAAAATCAGATCATCCAGGCTGGAACCATAGCCATTGTAGTTAATGCAGGTGCCCAGTAATTCAAGTTGAGCCAGTTGCTGTTCATTCAAGCCCAGCGGGGCGGCGGCAGTTCGTGCTGATTGATGCAGGTTGTCACCAAACGCCGCTGTGACGGCCCAGGGTAAGAACTGGTGTTTCAGAAACTCATCTACAAGCAGGCTGGTACAGGCATTAGGGTCAGTATTAATCGTTGCCTGTAGTGCAGCATGTTGAGGAATGTCTCCGGCAAAGTGATGATCGAAGTATTGTACGCTGGCGCCCGCATCAAGTACCCGTTGAAGGTCGTCACGATTTTTATCCAGTGAGATATCCAGTACGAGCAGTTGGTCACCCTGTTGAGCCTCAACTTTCTTTAACAGGCTGATATCGCGCTTAACACCGGTAATCAGCGTGCTTTCAAGTGGGCAGGCAAGGCGCATCTGGTGTAGCGCGCAGATGCCATCGGCGTCGCCGTTAAAAATATCATAGTGAGACATAAAGCTAGATCCATAAGTTTGTTATATAAAAATTTTTTACCTACTTTATCAGAGTATTGCATGTCTTGTAGAGGGCTTGGGCAGGTGTATTTAAGCATTAGGGTGATTGGGTGGTTAGAAATCGATAAATGTTAAGCAGTGTTAAATTTGCTGCAGGAGGCTCGATAGGTTTAGGCTTGTATATTAGAATTCGGTAATTTATGTGTCGAATCAATAATAGCCTTCACCCAAAGAGAGTAGTTTGAATAGGTTACATTAATAAGGGGATGGAAATTGTTGAATTTATGAGTAAAATTGAAATTGCGTGCTATACTATAACAACTTTTTATATCAGGGAATGATAGCGAATTCTGGGTTGACGATATAAAGGGCTAGCAAATTATTCATCTTAGTTTGCACTCTGTAAATCATGCATAACTTTTTCCTTACTTAAGATTTAAGGTATTTATAAAATACAATGTTTTCAATGTTAAGCAATTGCTCAGGGATGATTCGGAAACTGATCCTGATATGTGGGTTGCTATGTGGTCAGCTTTCTTATGCTATTGAGCTAAATGAGTATGTTTCGGATAGTATTTCAGTGCATCCCCAGGTGCGCGAGCAGGTGCATATTTTCAGACAGGTAGAGAAGGACCGGGATGTTGCGCGTAGTGGCTGGCGTCCTAGCATTGATCTAGAGGCCACAACAGGTACCTATGAAACTGAATCACCCACTACTGGGTTGCAAAAACGTGAATACGAAAGTAGCCGTGCTGAGCTTTCAGTCACACAGAATCTTTTTAACGGTTTTAATACAGAGCATCAGCTAGAGCAAACCCGAGCACGTATCAGCTCTGCATTATATGAAGTTTACGATACCGCCGACAATATTGCCTTGCAGGCAGTGCAGGCCTATCTGGATCTACTTAAACAGAAGCGCCTGGTTGCTCTAGCAGAAATCAATGTCAGTTCACATGAACGGATACTTTCGCAGATACGTGAGAGAAGCGACTCGGGTGCAGGGCGTCGTTCAGAGTTGCAACAAACAGAAGGTCGTGTTGCCGGTGCTCATGCCAGCCTGATTGCGCAGCAGAATAATTTACAGGATGCGGCGACACGTTTACATGAAGTGCTGGGTCGTTATGTAAATCTGGAAAATGTGAAAGAGCCATTGCTTCCTAAGCATCCGGGTAACTCCGTTGATGAGCTCATCGATATCGCTCTGGAGAATCATCCTGCGATTAAAGTCGCCAGCTTTAATGTACTGGCAGCATTATCAGATTCAAGTCGTGCAAAGAGTCAGTATTATCCTACTGTTGATTTACGTCTCGCCAAAGAAGTCGGTGAAGATATCAATGGCCTTAACGGGGATACAGATGAATTAAGCCTGGTATTGAACCTGAGATATAACTTTTACCGAGGTGGTGCAGATAAAGCTGAACAGCGTAAAAAAGTCAGTGCGGTACATCAAAACCAGGCGTTTCAGGCGAATGTACAACGTCAGGTTATTAATACCCTGCGTCTTGCCTGGGCGGCAGACCTTTCTCTTGCACGTCAGTTAAAATTTCTCACTACGCATATTGAGAAGGCCCGTGAAACTGTTGAGTCTTATGGCGAAGAGTTTTTTATTGGTCAACGTGATCTGCTTGATTTGCTGGATGCAGAAAGCGAGTTGAATAGTGCTCAGAACCAGCATGCTAATGCATACTATGAGCTAATGGCTGCTAGATTCCGGATTCTTGAAGCGATAGGTAATCTGTTTCCTGCATTAAGCATGGAAGTTAAAGTAGGTGAGGATGACTTGCAGATCGCTACTGTTGTTGCCAGAGGTGAGGATGAGTTGCCACTAAGCGATGATTTGGATGTCGATAAAGAGAAAAACATTAGCGATCACTGTGATAATACCCTGGCTCAGAACTCAGTTAATGACTTTGGCTGTCACAATGAACAGGCGCTGGATTTTGGTTTTACTGTTATGAATCAGGCACCTATAGTTAATGATGATCATCTGGAATTGGACATGAATAGCATCCTGGCGATTCCTCAGAAACTCCTGTTGGCAAATGATAAAGATACCGACGGTGATGATCTTAAGATGATAGATTTCAGTCAGCCTAAAGAAGGTAACCTGGCTTTTGATGACCGTAAAAACCTGATTTATAGAGCAAACGAAGGTTTTACAGGTAAGGATCAGTTCACTTATACGGTTACGGATGGTCATGGTGCTGTGGCAACGGCAAGCGTTACGCTGAGTATTACAGATAAAACAGAAACTGAGGTGAGTAAGACCCAGTTTTTCAATTATATTTATAAGAAAACCGTATTAACTGAAGGCTCAAGGGAAAAAATACAGGAGATTGCAGAGAGAGCTAAAAAATTACCCTATTTATTGATAGAAGTCTTTGCATATACAGATAATATTGGATCTGACAGCTATAATTTAGCTTTGTCAGAGCGTCGCGCTGAAGCGACTCGTAATATGCTTATTTCCATGGGACTGGATGGAAGTAAAATCAAAGCCTATGGAATGGGAGAAAAAAATCATCTGGCAGATAATTCTACGCCAGAAGGTCGCGCAATAAACAGGCGTGGTGAAATTAGAGTAAAGCTAGGACTACAAAATAATACCAATCCAGATGCTTTACTGAATATACATAATAATTAGCATTCGGCGATAAATAAAGCCGGATAGCGCTAGCTAAGGATCCGGTTTGAAACAAGCTCATATACCCAGAAGCCATAAGAAATGGGGAAGCTTATAAGTGCCAGTGAAAAATGCATTTGATTGTGCATCCACAGAGTTTGGGCGCCTAAAATCAATATACATTTTATCTGTAATGCTTTTACTGTTACTTATTCCTGCGCATCAATTTGCTCAGGACTTTGTTGATAAGGCAATGCTACAGCGCCTTAAAGCAAAATACAGTGTGCAGGCAGAACGGCGCGGTGAAGCGTTAAATACATTGCTATCGGAAATATCTGATAAAGCAATAGATCAACAATTAAAAGAAGTAAACCGGTTTTATAACCAGTTTACATATAAAGATGATAAAGTTTTGTGGGGGCAAAAAGATTACTGGGCAACACCTGAAGAGTTTCTCGGGTTGAATGCCGGTGATTGTGAAGATTATGTGGTGGCAAAATACTTCACCTTGCGCTCACTGGGGGTACCAGATGAAAAACTGTTTCTTACATACGTTAAGGCAGTGCGACAGAATGTGGCACATATGGTTCTGAGTTATTTTGAAACCCCTCAAAGCATTCCTCTTATCCTGGATAATTATAATCCACGAATCCTTTCTGCAGATAAACGAAAAGACTTACTGCCAGTCTACAGCTTTAATGCAAAATCCCTGTTCTTAACGAATGCTTCAGCAGGTCTGGGGCGATCGCTGCCGACGGATAAAATTAAAAATAATAAATGGCAGAAGTTACTGGCAAATATCAATAGGTCTAAAAAATGACATTATTTAAACAGGTTGCTTTGTTAGTATCACTTGTGTTTTTGCTAATTGTGGTGACAACCACAGTTGGTGATTTCAGGCGCACGGGAGACTTTCTGGAAGGTCAGTTACAGACTGCTGCTCAGGATATGACGACAACGCTGGGTATTGCTATTAGTAATTCAGGCAGCAATACCGATGTTGCGACGTATGAAACCCTTTTTAATGCTGTTTTTGATAGTGGTTATTATTCGAATATTGAGCTAATAGCACCGGATGGCACAGTTGTTCATCGGAAAGACAGGGTGCTGGAGATAGAAAATGTTCCTGACTGGTTTATCACACTGGTGCCGCTTTGGCCTGCAACAGGAGAAACACAGGTAATGCAAGGCTGGGTTCCACTTGGAACATTACGTCTGACATTGCATCCAGGCTATGTCTATAGCAGTCTGTATAAGAACCTGGAATCAACCTTGTGGTGGTTTCTAATATTGTTTTCAACGGGCATGATTGTTTTGTGGTGGTTATTGCATAAGATGTTGAAACCATTAGACCATGTGAAGCAGCAGGCAGAAGCGATACATAATAATCAGTTTGTGATTCAGTCTAAAATTCCACGCACCGTTGAGTTGAGAAGTGTCGTTATTGCAATGAATAGAATGATTGATAAAGTCCATAAAATATTTGATGATCAAGCTGCAACGCTATCCAGTTATCAGGAGCTATTGTACCGAGATACTCAGAGTGGTCTGTCCAATCGAAAATATTTTATGCGCCAGATGGAAAAACTTCATACTGAAGATACACATTTTCATGGCAATATTTCAGTTATAAAAATACATAATCTGGAAATTATTTATGAGAAGTACGGATTTCAGAAGTCTGAAACCATAATTACGAAACTATCTGAAATTCTAACGGATAGCTTTGATTATAAAGAACATGAATTCTGTGCGCGTTTGAGTGAAGATGAGTTTTCACTGTTGTTGTCAATCAGTGCTGGTTCAGTACAACAAAAATTAAGTACTTTATTTGAACAGTTCCGATCTTTACAGGAAGTGACCGATATACAGGATGAAATCTATTTGACAGCAGGTATAACCAGTTTACATAGTGGTAATCCTATTGGTCAAACATTATCAGATATGGATTTTGCATTGTCGCAGGCAGATTCTAATGGAGCATATTCAATCTATGAAAAAGTATCTTCTGAGATTGAATTGCCACAAGGTAAAATGCAGTGGCGTCACTGGCTCGAAGGCTGTATAGCTGAGGAACGGTTTTATCTGGTAAGACAGAAAGTATTAACCACCGATAAGGAAGTTGTGCACCAGGAGGTCTTTATCAGGCTAAAAAATGAGAGTGGTGAAGTTGTACCAGCTGGGCTCTTTATTCCAATGGCAAATTCACTTGGTCTAGGGGAGAACATTGATCGGATCGTTTTTCAGCTGGTTAAAGATAATAGCAATAAATATAGTGATGTTCCCATGGCGCTTAATTTAACTGAATCTGTGTTCAGTCATGCGGATGCGTTACAGGAATTTAATCAACTACTACAGCATTTCCAGGAGTCGTCATCGACCTTCTGTGTCGAAGCGAGTCATCATATTCTGGAACAGCATCCTCAAATGTGTGCCGGTGTTGCAGAATCTGTGCGTAACTCTGGAAATGTTTTTGGAGTTGATAATCTGAACTTCAGTTTATCATTACAGACATTGCAATCTGTGAGACCAGATTATATAAAGGTGAATGCCAAAACATTATATGATATGACTCAAGCAGAGATTCCGGCAGCCTATCAAGCCTTAAGGACGCTAACCAATGCAATGGATATAAGAATAATTGCAGTGGGTGTTGATACAGAAGAGTTATATCAACATCTGCATAAACGGGGTGTTAAGACAATGCAGGGTAATCTGCTTTCCGAGCCCGAGGACTTTTTATGAGCGAAAAGCTCCATCAGTATGATCCACTATTAGAGTGTTTAGTGGTCTTTGCAAAATTGTTTAATCGGCCAATTTCTATTGATGCATTGATCTCAGGCTTGCCGATTGAGCCAGGGCGTGCCGGGCCAGAGCTATTTTCACTAAAAAGTTCTAAGGGTCTGTTTTCAAGAGTTGCAAAACGAGCGGGTTTTGCCACACGTTTAATTAAACGTGATCTTGATGAGCTTTCCGGACTATTACTACCCTGCATCTTAATACTTAAGGATCGTAATGCCTGTGTACTGGAAAGCATTGATAAGGAAAATAACCGTGCACGTGTAATTTATCCTGAAGTGGGTGAAGGTGAAGAATGGGTTGATCTGGATCGTCTGAAAGAAGAGTACCTGGGTTTTTCGTTTTTACTTAAACGTGAATTGAAACAGCGAAGTCGTCCACTACGTCTGATAAAGGCCGGTGAAAGTCACTGGTTCTGGGGAACGTTGGCACGTTCTCGCGAAATCTTTACCAGTGTTATTCTGGCGTCAGTATTAATCAACCTGTTTGTTGTCGCTACACCTCTGTTTACTATGAATGTGTATGACCGTGTTGTGCCGAATGATGCGCTGGAAACATTATGGGTGCTGGCCATTGGTGTCATGGTAATTTACTTATTTGATGCGGTTATTCGTTACTTAAGAACCTATTTACTAGAGGTGGCGGGCAAGAAAAGCGATATTATTATGTCGTCTATTTTATTTGAACAGACGCTTAACTTACGTATGGATCAATGGCCGAAGAGTACCGGTGCCTTTGCGAACAATTTAAGAGATTTTGAAAGTATTCGTAATTTCTTTACAGCATCGACAATTGCTACTCTGGTTGATTTACCATTTGCGATTATCTTTTTAGTTGTAGTGGGCTACATTGGTGGCTCAATGGTCATCGTGCCCTTGTTTATAATCAGTTTATTGCTCATTTTTAGCTTTATGATGATCAAGCCTCTAAGAGAGAGCATCGAAGCGACATTTGAGGCCTCTGCTAATAAACACTCTCATTTGATTGAAAGCCTGAACAATATTCAGACGATTAAAACTCTGGGTGCATCACATCATTCGCAATGGGTGTGGGAAGAATCATCTGGTGAAATCGCTGTGAAATCTATGCGTGCCAGAATGCTATCTGGTTCGATACAGGTAGTTACCAATCTACTGGTTCAGTTAAATACAGTCACCTTGATTATCTTTGGTATCTATCAGATTGCAGATTTGCAGCTTTCACTGGGTGGACTGATTGCCGTTGTGATGCTTTCATCTCGTGCAGTCGCGCCGATGGGACAGATAGCAGGTTTAATTACAAACTTTGAACAAACACAAACCGCGTATAAAACACTTAATGGAATTATGCAACAACCCGTTGAGCGTTCTGAAGATAAAAACTATGTACGTCGCCTGGAGTTTGATGGTGGTGTAGAGTTAAAGCTTGTTGATTTTGCTTACCCTGAAACAGAGCGTTTAACACTTTCAAAAATAAATCTGAAAATCACACCAGGTGAGCATGTCGGTATTATTGGTAAAGTTGGTTCAGGTAAAACCACTGTAACGAAACTTATGGTAGGTCTATATCAGCCTACAGAAGGCACCATATCAATTGATGGTATCGATATTAGCCAGATAGACCCAGCAGACCTGAGGCATCATATAGGTTACCTGTCTCAGGATGTCGAATTAATGAAAGGCACTATAAGAGACAATATTGTTTATAAAGATCCACATATTGATGATGAACGCTTGCTTGAGGTCTCCAGAATATGTGGTGTTGATCAGTTCGTGAATAAGTTACCACTTGGCTTCGATACACTGGTGGGTGAGCAGGGGGGATGGCTGTCAGGTGGTCAGCGCCAGTCTATCGCATTGGGGCGTGCTTTATTGCTTGAGGAGCCCATTCTAATTCTAGATGAACCAACCAATAGTATGGATAACACCACAGAATCACTAATTAGAAAAAATCTATATGACTATACCCGTGATAAAACCCTGGTTCTGGTAACCCATAAAGCGCCTATGCTGGAACTGGTTGAGCGACTGGTTGTGGTTGATGAAGGTCGAGTTGTTATGGATGGCCCAAAAGAAAAAGTTTTAGCTGCACTTAAGAGCAATAAAAATGAAATCTGAACAGCACGAAAATCTGAATCAACACTATAGTGATATGGATATTGCCTATATGCAGAGTTTGTCTGCTGCGGTTGTTCAGCGTTCGCCACGTTACCTGTTAATGATGATAGGGGTTATGCTTCTGGTTGTGTTCTCTGCAATTGTCTGGATGGGCTGGGCAGAGATTGATGTTGTTGTCAGGGCTCAGGGTAAAGTTATTCCAGCGAGGCAGGTACAAGTTATACAAAGTCTTGAAGGTGGAATTGTTTCTGAAATTCTGGTACGTGAAGGTGATCAGGTCGAGATTGATCAACCATTAATTAAAATATCCGATGTGGCATTTTCAAGTTCATTTGAAGAAAATCGGTTATCGTATTATGAGCTGCGAGCTAAAAGTGTACGCTTAAAAGCGGAAGCCCATAACACTGAATTTGAGACAGATGAAGACTTAGAAAAATTGGCACCCGCACTTCTTCAGGCAGAAAAGAGTCTACATGGAAGCAATAAGCAGCAGTTATTTGAAACATTGAGTATTTACGAAGAGCAGGTGAATCAACAGCAAACTGCTTTGCAGGAAACTCAGTCAAAACAACGTCAGTTAACAAAATCACTTGAGTTATTGCGCCAGGAGCTGAAAATTAAAGAGCCACTGGTTAAACGCAGAATTATTTCAGAAGTTGAGTTTTTGCAGGTTCAACAACGTGAAGCTGAAGTTGAAGGTGAGCTGGAAGGGGTTAGTATCTCTATTCCCAGGTTGCGTTCTGCTATTGAAGAAAGCCGAGGGAAATTACAGCAGGCTGAACTTGAATTTCGTAATAAGGCCAAGCGAGAGCTAAATGAAGTCCAGGCAGAAATCTCACGCATCGCTGAAGCCCAGACCGCGCTTGAGGATCGTGTCAGTAGAACCACACTCCGATCTCCAGTGAAAGGCACAGTACAACGGCTATATTCTAATACGATAGGTGGCGTTGTTTCTCCCGGCAGTCAGATAATGGATATTGTGCCCAGGGAAGATGCGCTGCTTATTGAAGCACAGGTCAGGCCGGCAGATATTGCGTATATCGGTGTTGGTCAGGAAGCGCGGCTTAAGTTTACCGCTTATGATTTTGCAATATATGGAAGCGTCAGTGGTCAGGTGACTTTTGTGAGTGCGGATACCGTGACAGACGAAGAAGGCATTAGTCATTATGTTGCGCGAATTCAGCCTGATAAACCGTATCTGGGTCATGAAACTAAACCGATGCCAATTAAAGTCGGTATGTCGAGTGAGGCTGATATCATAACGGATAAAAAGACCATACTGGAATACTTGTTAAAGCCTGTCAGGAGAGGCCTTGAGAAAGCAATGCGGGAAAATTAATGTCGTTGATTGTTTATAGTCGATCAGATTCGTATAACAGCCATCTTCAGCAGGTGCTTGATGCTGAGGTCAAGCTTCGCATTAAATTGACGCCTCCGGTTGCTGCTAAGGGTAATATATACCTGCTTCATGTCACCTCAATGAATGGTGACCTGGCTGCCTGGGTTGTTGAGGCCGTTCGACAAGGAGCTGTTGTGGGTATCGCATCTGATCAGCCTAATGTTGAGGAAATGCTCAAGTTTACCGAGAATGGTGCACTGGCTTATTTTAATGCTTATATGGCCGATCTTCACTATGAGCAACTCGTCAGATTACTGGAATCTGGTCAGAGCTGGTATCCTCCAGAGCTGCTTATGGAAACTTTTAGTCTCGCAAGGTCGGCCGTTCGTCCGTCTGTAGATACCAGTCCTCTGGAAAAATTAACAAGTCGCGAAAAAGAAATTGCCTTTGCTGTTTCAGAAGGAAAGACGAATAAAGTGATCGCAACTGATTATGAAATTTCCGAGCGTACGGTTAAATCCCATTTAACTAATATTTTCAAGAAGTTAGAGATAAAAGACAGAGTCGCACTGGTGATATTTATGAATCAACATAGTATCTGATCTGCATCTATTCGGTTAGATTGATCTCAAATTACCTATAAATACCCCGCTACCCCAAACAGAGTCATACTCTCTACGACTTTGGTACGATGCCCGCCTATAGACCTTTCTACTATTCTTATGTGACTGAATATGAAAGGTTATGTTATGGCTACAAAAAATATTGGATATATCGCTGAATTAACAGGTGCAGCACAGGTACGCACTGCCGAAGGCATTATTAAGGTGCTAAGTGTTGGCGATACGGTAAGTGACCGTGATGTACTGATTACAGGGCCAGCAACCAGTGTGACCATTGCTTTTTATAGTGGCCAGAAGCTTCAGGTAGGTGAACGGACTGAAATTTTGCTAGATGAAACCGTCTATGCAGAAGACGGCTCATATTCAGATGAACAGGTTGATCAGATTACTGCACTCCAGCAAGCCATACTGGAAGGTAAAGACCTGGATGAGCTTGAAGCGCCAGCGGCAGGTAACCAGGATGCAGTTGACGGTTTACACGAAGCACCAGTATATGAGCGTGAAGGTCGTGAAGGCCTGGTAGATACACGTCCGACAGATTTTCTGGTTGATTCAGGTGATCTAACTGAAGAATTTGATGGCAATGAAGGCCCATTTGTTTCAACCACCGACCTTAACTCAACACCATCAATCAGTGTTAGCGCAGTCAATGTCACCGAAGATGCTGTCAATGTAGGTGATGTCATTGCAAGTTTTGTGTCATCAGACCCAGAAGGTGAGGCATTAACACATAGCCTGATCAATGACCCTGACAGTTATTTTGTTATTAATGGTAATAATGTCGAATTAACGGCTGCCGGTGTAGCTGCGATTAATAATGATGCTTTAAGTCTTACAGAACTTACCATCAGTGTTCGTGTAAGTGACGGTACTAACACAAGCGCTGCAAGTTCTGTGAGTAGTATTACTCGAGTCAATGATGTACCTGTTGCTGAAGATGATAGCTTTACTACCAATGAAGATAATCAGCTTATCCTCAACCTCCCTAACACAGTCTTAATCAATGATAGTGATTTAGATGGAGATACACTTGTCATTAATACAAGTCCTGTCAGTAACGTTCAGAACGGTACTCTGGTTCTTAACTCCGATGGCACATTTATCTATACACCTGATCAGAATTTCAATGGAACAGATAGTTTTACCTATGAAGTAAGCGATGGAAATGGTGGAACAGCCCAGGCAATCGTTGCACTTAATATTAATAGTGTTGAAGACGCACCTGTAATAACAGGTACAACAACTG
The DNA here is from genome assembly GCA_041589455.1 of Gammaproteobacteria bacterium. Classification (GTDB taxonomy): domain Bacteria; phylum Pseudomonadota; class Gammaproteobacteria; order SZUA-229; family SZUA-229; genus SZUA-229. The sequence goes on from JBFHVQ010000073.1 coordinate 13,609, forward strand.
TTGCATCGATTACAGAAGATAGTGTATTGACGACCAGTGGCCTGTTATTTGTGTCGGATACAGATGCTGAAGATACACCAAATTTTGTCAACCAGAATAATACGATGGGTAACTACGGGTCTTTCAGTATTGATGTTAATGGTAACTGGAGCTATGACCTGGATAATACTGCAGCTCAAAGTTTAAGTAGTGGTGAAGTTGCGACAGAAACATTTACTGTAGAAGCAACAACAGCAGATGGCGAACTTGCTACACAAATTATTACAGTGACTATTAATGGTTCTGAAGATGCACCAACAATTTCAGGTGTATCTACCGGTGCAGTCGAAGAAGGTGTAACTATCAATACTGCAGGTAGACTTGTTGCAGAAGATATTGATGCCAATGATATACCAGTATTCAATAGTCAGTCAGGTACAACCGGTGCTTACGGTGTATTTAATTTAGATTCTAACGGCAACTGGACCTATGTTCTGGACAATGACGTAGCTCAAGGGCTCACCAGCTCAGATGTCGTCACTGAAACCTTCACCGCAACAGCTTCAACTGCTGATGGTGAAACTGTCTCTCAGCTTGTTAGCATTACGGTTACGGGAACTGAAGATGCACCGGTTATTAGTGGTGTTAGTACAGGTGCAGTAACAGAAGATGCAACATTACAGGTGTCAGGTACTTTATCAGCGAATGACGCTGATGCTGCGGATGTTCCAACGTTTACAGCTCAAACAGGTACAGCTGGCACTTACGGCTCATTTAGTATTGATAGCAATGGTAACTGGACTTATGCC